>JBFKDA010000010.1:0-25230 GCA_041619955.1 Acidimicrobiia bacterium
CAAGTACCACTCGGTCGACTCCGACGAGCTGTCGTTCAAGATGGCCGGCATCCAGGCCGTCCGCACCGCCGCCCCCAAGCTGGGCGCCGCCCTGCTGGAGCCGATCATGAAGGTGCGGGTGATGGTGCCGGAGGATTACATGGGCGACATCATCGGCGACCTCAACTCCCGGCGGGGCCAGGTCGAGGGCATGGACTCGTACGGCAACTTCCGGGTCATCACTGCGCAGGCGCCGCTCGCCGAGATGCTCGAGTACACCCGGACGCTGCGGTCGCTGACCGGCGGGCGCGGGACGTTCGAGATGGAGTTCGCCCGCTACGAGGAGACCCCGCCCCACGAGGCCCAGAAGGTGATCGACGCGTACGCGGCCGAGAAGGACAACTGAACCGGAGGAATCCATGACGGACCACCGCGAGGCGGTGCTGCACTACGACGGCAAGGACATCACCCTCCCCATCGCCGAGGGCACCGAGGGCGACGTCGGCGTCGACATCAACCGCCTCCGCGAGCAGACCGGCATGGTCACGCTCGACTACGGGTTCGCCAACACGGCCGCCTCGAAGAGCGCGGTCAGCTACGTCGACGGGAGCGCCGGGGAGCTGCGGTACCGGGGTTTCCCCATCGAGCAGCTCGCCGAGCGGTGCTCGTTCCTCGAGGTCACCTACCTGCTGGTGAACGGCGAGCTGCCGAACCGCGAGGAGCTCGACTCCTACGTGGAAGGGATCACCCGCCACACGCTCATCAGCGAGGAGATGAAGCGCTTCTTCGACGCCTTCCCGCGGGGCGCCCACCCCATGGCGATCCTGTCGGCCGCCACGTCGGCGCTGTCGAGCTTCTACCAGCAGCACCACGACCCCTCCGATCCCCAGGCGGTCCAGGAGAGCGCCAAGCGGCTGATCGCCAAGATGCCGACGCTGGCGGCGTACGCCTACAAGAAGTCGGTGGGCCAGCCGTACGTCTACCCCCGCAACGACCTCGACTACGCCGCAAACTTCCTCCACATGATGTTCGCCGTGCCTGCCGAGCCCTACCAGGTGAACGAGGTCGTGGCCAGAGCGCTCGACGTGCTGCTGGTGCTGCACGCCGACCACAGCCAGAACGCCTCCACCACCACGGTTCGCATGGTCGGCTCCACCGGCGTCAACCTGTTCGCCTCGATCGCAGCCGGGATCAGCGCGCTCTGGGGCCCGCTGCACGGCGGGGCGAACTCGGCCGTCGTGGAGATGCTCGAGCACATCCACAAGGGCGAGGGCGACGTGGCCGACGCGGTCACCCGCGCCAAAGACCGCAGCGACCCGTTCCGGCTGATGGGGTTCGGCCACCGCGTCTACAAGAGCTACGACCCGCGGGCCCGCATCCTCAAGGAGTTCGCCGACGAGGTGATGGAGAAGCTGCAGCCCGACGACCCGCTGCTCGACATCGCCATGGAGCTCGAGCAGGTCGCGCTCGAGGACGACTACTTCGTCGAGCGCAACCTGTACCCCAACGTCGACTTCTACTCCGGGATCATCTTCCGGGCGATGGGCTTCCCGCTGCGCATGTTCACCGTGCTGTTCGCGATCGGGCGGCTGCCCGGGTGGATCGCGCAGTGGAAGGAGATGACCGAGGACCCCACCACGCGGATCGGGCGGCCGCGCCAGATCTACGTCGGCGCGACCAAGCGCGACGTGATGCCGATCGAGGAGCGCTAGCCCGCGTCCGGGCCGAGGCTCAGCAGGTGACCACCAGGTGGAACGCCCGGTCGGCGAGCGCCGGCGGTGCCCCGTCCGGGTCCTGCGTGAACACGGTCACGGTGTCGCTTCCCCCGAAGTTCGCGGTGTCGATCAGCCCGGCCGGCTCGGCGAACGGCTCACCGATCGTCGCCGTATATGCGCAACCGCTGACGTCCCGGTCGAAAATAACGTCGTACTCGCCCGGCGGGAACGGCGTCACCGACACGACCCGCGACCCGGCCAACAGCGTGCCGTCGGCGGCGACGGTGGCGTACAGCGGCTCGATGAAGAACCCGGTGACGTCGACGATGATGTGGGTCGACCCGGACTCGATGCCGTTCCAGACGGTGATGAAGCGGGACGCGTCGACGTTGACCGTGCCGGCGTTCGCGTCGTCGTGGGTGCCGTCGAAGTTCATCGCCGACGTCGTCGGGAACAGCGCGTCGCCGGGCGTCACCGACACGAAGTTCGGCCCGGTGGGCCCGGTGATCGTCAGGTTGTAGGTCACGGCCTTGGCGCCCGGGGGCACCACGTCGGGTGCCGTCACGTTGCCGAAGAAGTCGTGGCCGTCACCGACGAATATGTCCTTGAACGCGTTCGGCGCCAGCAGGCCGCTGGCGGTGTACGCCGCGACCCGCGAGTCGAACGCCCGCACCGGGTCGATCGGCACGTAGCTCAGGTCGCTCGGCATGCCGATCGCCCTCGGCGCCGGGCTCGCTTGCGCGGCGAGCGCGCGCTCCTCCTTGGCATTGGGCTCATTGGCTCCGAGCGTCGGCGCAACCAGTACCCCCACCACCAACCCCGCAGCGGCGGCCAAGAGAATCCACTGACGACTCATCTTCCCACTCCTCCCCGATCGTCGTTACCCGACCTCACCCCCCCGACCCTACGCGCGGGGATCGAGCTGCGTCCGCCTCCGTTGGTCACGAACCGGCGCCGGTTCCGCCTAGCATCGTCGCCGTCCAGGGAGGGCAGATGTGGCGTGACCGAACGTTGGCGGTGGTGCTGCCGACCTACAACGAGGCCGACAGCATCGAGACCTGCATCAAGGGGTTCGAGGCGCTGGGCATCGTCGACGAGATCCTGGTCGTCAACAACAACGCCCACCCCGACACCACCCCCAACGTGGCCCGCACCTCCGCCCGCGAGGTCCACGAGACCCGGCAGGGCTACGGCGCCGCGATCCGGCGCGGCCTGGCCGAAACCCGCGACTACGACCTGGTGGCGATCTGCGAGCCGGACGGCACGTTCGACCCGGACGACCTGTGGAAGCTGCTGCCGTTCCTGTCGGATGCCGACGCCGTGCTGGGGAGCCGCACGATCTCGACCTTCATCTTCTCCGGGGCGAACATGGGGACGTTCCTGCGGGTGGGGAACTGGGCGGTCGCGAAGGGTCTCGAGGTGCTGTTCAACTCGGCGAGCCTCTCCGACGTGGGGTGCACGTTCCGGGTGATGAAGCGAGCCGCGCTCGACGAGATAGAGCCTCGCTTCCAGCGCTATGACTCGGCCTTCGGGCTCGAGATGATGCTGCACCTCATCGGGACCCGCCGGCCGATCGTCCAGGTGCCGGTGCGCTACCTGCCACGGGTCGGCCAGTCGTCGGTGACCGGCGACCTCGGCAAGACGCTCGTGCTCGGCTTCCAGATGATCGCGATGATCGTCGCGTACCGGCTGCGGACGTGGGGACGGGCGCTGCAGCGAGCCCGGAGCTAGCCGGAGCAACCCGCCCGCTCAGGCCACCTCGGCCGCGACGGTCAGCGTGGCAGACGCCTTCGCCGCCGCGGCGGCACCGGCCACCGGCACCGACAGGGGAGCCAGCACCGCCGCGGCGGCCAGCGAGCCCGCCAGCAACGCCCGGCGCCGCCAGTCCGGGACGTCGTCGAGCGCGCCGCGGTCCTTCGCCGCCTCGTAGAGGACGTTGTGCGTCGGACCCCACTGGTTGAGGGCGCTCTGCACCCAGCCGCTGATGCTGTACTCGGGAAGCCACCAGCGCCAGCCGACGATCCGCCAGCCGCCATCCGTGAAGGTCCGCTCCAGGCTGGCGCGCGAGAAGTGGTGGAGGTGGCGTGGCGGGTCGAGGTGGAACCACGAGCCGCCGAAGAGGCGCGCCTGCCAGCTCTCGTTGTTCGGCACGCACACCAGCACCCGCCCGCCGGGCGCCGCGAATGGCCGCAGCTCGCTGAGCAGCTCGATGGGGTCGTCGACGTGCTCCAGCACGTGCCAGGCGGTGATCAGGTCGAACGGCGGCTCGTGCCTGAGGTCGTCAAGCCGGCCGTGCAGGAGCCGGGGGGCGGCGCCCTGGGAGCTGCCGAGGGCGAAAGGCTCGATGCCGGTCGTGTCCCAGCCTGCCCGGTGGGCGGCGCGGGCGAACGCCCCTGTCCCGCAGCCGTAGTCGAGGAGGCGCCCGGCGGGCTGCGCCCAGCGGGCCAGCCGGACCCGGTCGCGCAGGAACAGGCCGAGCGCGCGCTGGCGGAGCATGGCGACGACACCGGTCGAGCGGTCGCCGACCGGGTACAGCTCCTCGCCGGCCGGCTGCTCGGCGAGGCGGGTCCACCAATGACCGCACGCCGGGCACTGGTCGATCTCGTAGCCGTTCCACGAGTCGAACCGGCGGGTGCCGGCGGCGTTGCAGATCGGACAGGTGGTGTCGAACATCATGACTCGCACACGATCAGATAGGGAGCGGTGAACGCGGTTCGACCGGCACAGGTGCGGCCGCCGAGCACGACAGCGTAACGACTGGTCGCGGCCGAGGCGACGCCGACGGTCGCGAACCGCATGTCGAACAGGAGCGCATTGGTCTCGGGCGCATACTGGCAGCCGTCGCACGAGAAGCCGAGGTCGGTGAGGATCTGGTCGACCTGGTTGGCGATCGCGCGCCCGTCATCGGTCTGGAGCACGTCGGACCGCTGCACCTCGATGCGGTAGGGTCCGGGCTCGGCGTCGCTCGCCCACACGGTGAAGTCCGCCAGCGTCGGGCCGACGTCGTACCGCCAGCGGGTGTCGAGCGGGGACACGGGCGACTCGTACCAGCGACCGGCCTCAGCGGCCGCCGACACCACGTTGACGGCGATCAACAGCGAGCCGAGCGCCACCAGCATGCGACGCGCCGGCACCGGGGCGGCGAACGTGCGGACGACGACCGTGGCGTAGAGCAGCGGGGCCAGGGTCCAGCCGTACATGAGGATGAAGTACGACTGGGTGGACCAGAACGGCAGGATCACGGCGAGCCCGCCGAGCATGAACGCCCACGTGTACCTGATGACCCTCACGACGGGCGCCAGCTCGGCGCTACCAGCCCGCCAGGCGACCACTGCGACCGCGACCAGCACCACGACCACCGCCAGCCAGGCTGCGTGGTCGCCGAGGAAGGAGAAGTAGTCGGCGCTGAGCTGCGGCAGCCACGACCTGGACTGGACGCCCAGGAAGCTGGCGGGGTTGGCGTGGATCGGCTCGAGGCCGGCCATGGCCGTGACGATCGTGGGCTCGTCGTAGAAGGGCAGGACGAACGTCCGCCCGACCTCGCTCACCCCCTCGGCGTAGCGAGCGGACACGTCGACGCGCCGGAGCCAGTACAGGTTGGGTATGCCGAGCACCATCATCGGGACGGCCAGCGGCCAGACCGGCCGCAGCCGGTCGCGCAACGACGGGCCGGCGCCCAGCAGCACGAGGCCGAACGCCAGCACCGGCACGAGGTACATCGGCACGATCGCGGCCGCGACCCCGAGCCCGGCCCCGGCGGCGAGCAGGCGACTGCGGCGGTGCTCGGTGTCGACGAGCCCGAGCGTGGCCACCGACCACCCGGCGATCAGGAACCACGTCAGGAACGAGCGCGACAGGTAGCCCTCGACGAAACCCGCCACCGCCACTCCCCCGAACGCGCCTGCCAGCCCACCGACGACCGCCGGCGCCGGACGCCGGAACCAGCCGATGAGGGCCGCCAGCCCGGCTGCGGCAAGTGCCATCGACACCAGGTGCACGGCCAGCGTGGACTCGGGGGGGCTGAGGTTGGCGACGCCGTAGAAGAGCGATCGCGCGCTGGTGTCGAGCAGCCGGAGGCCGCTGCCGAAGTCGGACCCGCTGGGCAGCGCGCCCTCGCTCCAGAAGAGCTGGGTGAGCCGCTGGTACTCGTAGACGTCGGTCTGCAGCAGCCCGATGCCCTGGCCGCCGCTGAGGGCGAACAGGCCGGCTCCGGCGGCGACCGCGAGCACGCCGGCGGCCACCGGCGCCGGCGCGACCAGCCGGGACGGCCGAGCCCGCCGCGTCCCCGCGAGGGCGAGCGCGGTGCCGGCCACCAGCAGCGGCAGCACCGCCCATCGAACGGGCACGACGTAGTTGACCAGGCCGAGCACGGCGAACAGCAGCGAGGTCCCGGCGAGCAGCGTGGCCGCGTCGTACAGCGCATTGCGGCGGGCACGCAGCAGCACCAGCGCCCCGTAGCCGACCCAGCCCGACCACGCCAGTGCTGCGAGCACCGCAACGACGATGAACGCGGCGTCGGCGGCGGCCCCCCCGGCGGCCCGCAGCGTCGACGCCACCCCGACCCGGATCGTCCCGCCGGCGTCCCCGGCGCACACCGTGCCGTGCTCGATCGTGATCCGCGCGAGGTACGCCGTGTAGTCGCTGCAGGTGCCCGCGGCGACCCCGGTGGCGACGGGGCGGAACGCGAAGCGCTGCTCGAAAGCCGCGACCGGGCGGCCGCTCGCCACGGTGAACACGGCGGGCTCGCCGCGCTGCGCCGCCGCATCGACCTCAACCGCTTCGCCGTTGACGTCGATGACGACCGGCGCCGGCGACCCGAAGGCCAGTATCCACAGCTCGACACTCGAGTAGAGGCCCTGCATGCGCAGCGTCGAGCCGGCGACGTTGGCGCCCAAGCGCTCGTTGGCGAGCGACCAGCCGTCCCGCTCCACCCACTGCTCGGGGAATCGGAGCCCATAGGGCAGCACCGGCAGGGCCACGTCCACGGGCGTGTCCGAGAGCGTCGTGATCGAGATGTCGAGCGGCTCCGGATACCAGGCCTCCGCCTCGAGGTCGGGGAACCCGGGACGGATCACCGGGTCGGCTGCGCCGGCCGGCCGGTGGACGATGCGGGCCGGCATCACCGCCAGGACCGCGGCCCCCGCCACCGCGAGGCCGATTACCGCGAGCGCGACGCGGCCGGCCGCGGACGAGAGGCGGCGGGCCGGGAGCCGAGCGGGCGCGGGCATCGAGCGCGGCTGCTCGCCGCTAGGCCTCGGGCACGGCTTCGACGTAGGTGTCGACCACCGCTCCCGATTGACCGTCCACTCGCACCAGGCCCCGCTGCGAGGGCGGCTCGTCGGCCGAGAACACGAGCACGTTCCATACCGGCCGCGCCCGCCAGCCCACGAAGCCGACCTGGGCAGACGCGTGCCCGACCGGGAACCCCACCGCGCCACCCGCGGCCTCGAGCGCACGACCCTCGCGCACCGGCAGCGGCCAAGCGGCCAGCCAGTGATGGGCGGCGATCAGCGCCAGGCCCCCGGCGGCCAGCCAGAAGCCGTCACCGAGCCCGGCACCGGCTGCCAGCGCGCCGGCCGCCGCGAACACGAGGTACACGATGCCGGCCCGGCGGCGGCGGCGAGGGCTGGGGACCGAGTAGGGGCCGAGGCCCGACGAGTCGAGGTCGTCGGGCACGCCCTCGGCGGCAGCGACGTCCGGCGGGATCTCCCTCATGGCCCGCAACGCTAATCCAGCGCCGGCTGCGGCTCCCCGACCCGGGCGTCGCCGTCGAAGACGGCCTCCACGGCCGCGACGTCGAGCGGCGCCTCGCCACGGCGGCGGTGCCACCGGTCCCACAGGATCAGCATCGAGGGCAGCACGAGCACCGCGGCAGCCAGCGCCAGCGTGATCGCATACACGCTGACCCTCCCGAACTGCTGGAAAGGCACCGTCGAGGAGGTCATGAGGATGCCGAAGCCGGCGGCGGTCGTGAACGCCGAGCCCGCCAGGGCGCCGCCGGTGTTGCGCACCGTGGAGTGGATCGCGTCTTCCGGCGTGTCGCGCCGTATCCGGTCCTCCTGGAAGCGGTGGGCGACGTGGATCGTGTAGGGGACGCCGATGCCGATCGCGATGGCCGCGATCGTCGCCGTCACCGGGCCGAACGGGATGCCGGTGGCGGCCATGAGGCCGAACACCCACAGCACCACCAGCACGACGGGGAATATCGTGATGATGCCGAGGAACGGCCGCCGGGCCTCGATCCAGAAGTTGACCACCAGCAGCGCCATCGCCGCGAGCAGAGTGATCACCAGCGACGACAGCTGCGAGCTCTCCAGCGCCTCCCGCACCACGTCGGTGATGATGTTGTCCGACGTGGCGACGGCCGTGAGCCCGGCGGACTCCACCGGCGCGAAGTCGTCGGCGACGGTCACCCGCAGCTCCTTGACCCGCTCCTCCCCCGCCTGCGTCGTGACGTTGAAGAGCGCCGCGTCGTATGCGCCGGGGGCGTCGCGGTGGAGGTAGGACGCCAGCGCGGTCGTCTCGAAGGCGGCGTCATAGATCGCGCCGACGTCCGTGCCGGGTCCCACCGTGAGGTCGGGGCCGAGGCCGAGCGACTCCAGCTCGCCGGCGAGCCCTGCGTCGAACGTGGGGCTGTCCGGGTTGACCGCGCCGGCCAGCACTCCGAGCGGCGAGTCGACGGCCGGTGCGCCGTTGAACTGCACGACGTCGGGGCTGTCGGTCAGGTTGCCCTGGGCCGCCACCATCGCGTTGTGGGCGTCGACCGTGGCGACGTCGCCGCTCACGACCACGTTGGTGGTCTCACCGAGCCCGCCGCCGAAGTCCTCCTGCAGCGTCTCCAGCGCGGCGAGTGCGATGTTGTCCTCGGGCACGAAGTCGGTGACCGAGAAGCGGGTCTCGATGTTGGTGGCGCCCCACACCCCGAGGCCGCCGAGCGCGAGCGCGATCGCCACGGTTGCGGCCGGCACCCGCTCGGCGAGCAGCGACAGGCGGCCGATCAGCGACGGCAGCAGCCGCTCCTGGTTGGCGCCGAGGGCTTCGGCCGGCAGCCGGCCGGCGCGCTCGGCACGCCGGTCCAACAGGAGGCGGACCGAGGCGACGAACGTGAGCATGAGGATGAACGCGGCCCCGATGCCGACGGACGCATACACACCGAAGACCACCAGCGCCGGCACCGGGTTGACCACGTTGGTGAGGAACCCCGCGGCGGTGGTGATGGTGGCGAGGGCCAGGGCGATGCCAACCGTGCGGATGCCCATCCCGATGGAGCGGCTGACGCCGGCGCCGTCGGCGATCTCCTCCTTGTAACGGGAGCTGAGGTGGATGGAGTAGTCGACGCCGAGGCCGATGATGAGGATCGGCACGATGTCGGTCATGGGGTTGGGGTCGTTGATGAGGCCCAGCCCGCCGGGGCCGAGCAGCGCGCCGATCCCGAACATCCACGTGATCGACATGATGATCGTCGCGATCGTGAGCCCCATGTCGGCGGCCGAGCGGCGCAACGAACCGAGTGGCGACAGCCGGCCCTTCGGCTTCACCCAGAAGACGAACAGCAGGATGAGCACGATGATGAGCCCTGCGAGCATGAAGAGCCGGCCCGTCTCCTGCTCGAACTCGTCCTGGTCGCTGAACAGCAGCCCGAACGAGAAGACCTCCACCTCGGCGCCGGCGGTGTCGGCGTCGTCGACCCGCTCCGCCATGTCGGCCAGGGCGTCGGTGACCACCTCGTCCTCGAGGCCGCCCGCCTGGAAGAAGAACAGCATCAGGCCCTGCTCGGCCTGCGCCGCCTGCGCGTCGCTGCCATCGGCGAGCAGCCCCGCCACGAAACCGGCCTGGTCCTCGGGGAGCGACGCGAGCTGGCGGGCGAAGGCCTCGCGCACCGCGTCGTCGCCGGCGCCGGCGGGGATCGTCTCCCCGAGCTGCTCCACGGGGCCGAGGTAGGAGATGAACTCGGGCCGGCCCGGCTGGGTCGACAGCAGCGGGGCGAGATCGCTGGCGAGGACCGCGTCGCGGGCTGCCTGCAGCGCCGCGGCGCCGTCGGCCGAGATGGCATTGCCGCCGGGGACCCCGACGATGACCTGCACGGCGCTCTCGTCGGATGCCTCGCCGAACAGCTCACCGATCTCCTCGAACGCGGTCAGCTCGGCGGCGTCCGGGGCGAATGCCTCGTTGCCGTCGTCGCGCCCGGCCAGCGTTCCCGCAGCTCCCAGGCCGACGGTGATCGCCACCACGACGGCGATGGTGACGACCGGGCGCTGTTGCACGACGCGGCGCAGCAGGTTGACGAAGGACTTCATGGGGTGGACCTCGGGCGGACGACGGCTCGTCAGGCTAGGACGCGGCGGTGGCAAGTCCAATACCGACGGGCCGCCGACGCCGCGGGCCGCGGCCCCACCGGGCGCGCCCTCGCAGGCGGCCTGGTCAGCGGGGTGCCTGGCAGATATCGGCCAAGCGCTGCGAGGCGTCGGCCAGGCCCACGCCCCGGGTGTCGCGGTCCTCGCCGCGCAGCCGCAGGCCCACGGTGCCGGCTGCGACGTCGTCGTCGCCCACCACCAGCACCGCGGGGTGGTGGTGGGTGATGGCCCGGCGGATCTTCTCCCCCACGGTGTCGTCGGACGCGTCCACCTCCACCCGCAGCCCCACGGCGCGCAGGTGCCGCTCCACGTCGCCCGCGTAGGCGGCGTGCCGGTCGGCCACCGGCACGATCGTGGCCTGAACCGGCGACAGCCACGCCGGCAGGGCGCCGGCGTAGTGCTCCAGCAGGATGCCGAAGAACCGCTCCAGCGACCCCAGCAGCGCGCGGTGGATCATCACCGGCCGCTGCCGGGTGTTCTCCGGCGTGGCGTACTCGAGGTCGAAGTTGCGGGGCTGGGCGAAGTCGACCTGCAACGTCGAGAGCTGCCAGCGGCGCCCGATGGCGTCGCGGATGTGCAGGTCGATCTTCGGGCCGTAGAAGGCGCCCTCGCCCTCCGCCACTTCGTAGGGGATGCCCGCCGCGGTGATCGCGGCGCGTAGCGCGTCCTCTGCCCGGACCCAGAGGTCGGGGTCACCGATGGCGTCGTCCGGCTTCGTGGACAGGTCGGCCTCGAACTCGGTGAACCCGAAGTCGCGCAGCATCATCAGCGTGAAGTCGAGCAGGTTCTGCAGCTCGGCGCCGAGCTGGTCCTCCGTGCAGAAGATGTGGCTGTCGTCCTGGGTGAAGCCGCGTGCCCGCAGCAGCCCGTGGACGACGCCCGACCGCTCGTACCGGTACACCGTTCCCAGCTCGAACAGCCGCATCGGGAGCTCCCGGTAGCTGCGGCCGCGACTCCGGTAGATGAGGATGTGGAACGGGCAGTTCATCGGCTTCACGTAGTACGCGTCGCCGCCGTCGAGCTCCATCGCCGGGTACATGCCGTCGGCGTAGAAGCCGAGGTGCCCCGACGTCTCCCACAGGTTGGCCCGCGCCACGTGCGGCGTCGCGACGATCTGGTAGTCGTGGGCGAGGTGGGTGCGGCGGCTGTAGTCCTCGATCTCGAGCCGCGCCAGCCCGCCCTTGGGATGCCACACCGCCAGGCCCGAGCCCAGCTCGTCGGGGAACGAGAACAGCTCGAGCGCCGGCCCCAGCCGCCGGTGGTCGCGGCGCTCGGCCTCTTCGAGCCGGTGGAGGTAGCCCTGGAGGGCGGCCTGGCTCTCCCATGCGGTGCCGTAGATCCGCTGCAGCTGGGGACGGTGCTCGTCGCCCCGCCAGTACGCACCCGACGTCCGGAGCAGGCGCACGGCCGCCAGCCGACCGGTGGACGGCAGGTGCGGACCGCGGCACAGGTCGACGAACCCGTTGTTGCGGTACAGGGTCACCTCGGCGCCGCCGGCGCCTTCGGTGGGGTCCACCGCCTCGATGATCTCGGTCTTGAACGGCTGATCGGCGAACAGGTCGAGCGCCTCGGCGCGCGAGACCTCGTCCCGTACGAACGCCTGATCCTGGAGGATGATCTCCTCCATGCGCGCCTCGATGTCGGCGAGGTCCTCGGGAGTGAACGGCCGGCCGACGTCGAAGTCGTAGTAGAAGCCGTCCTCGATGGGCGGGCCGATCGCGAACGAAGCGCCCTCGAACAGGTCGAGGACCGCCTGGGCCAGGACGTGGGCGGCGGAGTGGCGGATCACCGCACGGCCCTCGTCGGTGGTTTCGGTGACGACCTCGAAGCGGCCGCTGCCGGGTAGCGGCCGGGTCAGGTCGAGCAGCTCGCCGTCCAGTCGCACGGCCACCGCGGCGGCCGCCAGCCGGCGCCCGATGGACGCGGCGACGTCGAGCCCGGTGGTGCCCGGCTCGACCTCGCGGTGACTGCCGTCGGGAAGCGTGAGTTGCATGGCCACGCCGCCGTCCTCTTCTAGGGTGGGGAGCGATAGCGTACCGATGCCCGCCGCCAGGCGGGAAACGCGGCGGTACACCTCCGGGAGGTTGGCGCGAGCATGGGTCCCGTCGAGATCGCGCAGCAGTTTGCGCACGGCGGCAGGTTTGCCGAGCTGTCGTCACCGGCCGCCCGAACCGCCGGCGGCAACCGGGTGTTCCGCATCTGGCAGGGCGGAGAGAGCCGAGTGCTCAAGGTGTACGGCGCCCAGTCGCGGGAGCGCCGCGAGCAGCGGTCGCTGGAGGCGCTGGCGGGGCTGCCCGGCCTCCCGGTCGTGCTCGACCGAGGTGTCGACGACGACCTCCATTGGGCGCTGTTCCGGGACGCCGGGCAGTGGAACCTGGGCGCGCTGCCGGAGAACCAGGGCCTGGCGCAGCGGGCCGGCCGCATCCTCAGCGCGGTGCACCGGACGGACGCGTCCAGCTTCTCCAACCTGGCCCGCGGCATCGACCAGGAATGGGTGACCGTCGACTTCCTGTCGACGTTCCGCCGGCTGGAGCGCTATCGGGGCAGGCTCGGGATATCGGCCGAGCTGCTCGAGGCCGCCCGGGCGGTGCGCCCCCCGTTCGCGTCGCAGCCGCGGGTGGCACACACCGACCCGGCGCCGCAGAACTTCGTGGTCGACAACGACGGCACGGTGACGCTGATCAACTGGGAGTGGGCGACGCTGGCCCCGCCGGAGTGGGACCTCAGCCGGGCGATGTGGCTCGTCAACCTGCGGTCGGGCATCGCCACTGCCCACGCCCTCGTCGAGGGCTACGGCACGATGCTGGCGGCGGCCCAGCTCGACCGCTGGACCGTGTACCACGTCGGCATGATGCTCGTCTACGAGACCGAGAACCGGCTCACCGGCCGGCTCGACGACCTCCGCGACCTGGTTGCGGAGCTGGAGCGAGCCGTGGCCGGGTCGCGGTCCGCGGCGTGAGCCCGAGACGCGACGGAAATCCGCGAAAAACCCGCTTACGGTGCTTAGCCTGCGCGTCGCGCATCAGAGGAGGTAGCGCCGTGTTGGAACTGGTTGTCGCGGGTGCATCGATCACTGCGCTGCTGCTCGCCGCCACGCTGCAGCGGCCGGCCGACGGGCGCTCGACCCAGGTGCTCGACCTGACCGGCCCCCCGGTGGACCCCCGCCTCGCCGACTGGGGAGCCCCCGACCTCCCCTGCCCCTGGTGCGGTGCCGGCACTCGCGAGGAGGACGCCGCGTGCCCCTCCTGCGGCCAGCGCTTCGGCTGACCGCTCCCACGCCGGGAACGTGCCGGCCTCTCAGGCCAGGAAGCAGCGGCTGAACTCGACGGTGTGGAACCCGAGCGACGAGTAGAGCCGCACCGCACTGCCGTTCTCGGCGTCGACGTACAGCATCCCCATCGTACTCCCTCGCGCTCGGTGGAGGTGATCGAGGCCGGCCAGCACCATCAGCTTCCCCAGCCCGCGGCCCTGGTGGCCCGGGTCGACCCCGATGATGTAGATCTCACCCAACTCGTCGTCGTGCACCTTGGTCCAGCAGAAGGCCGCGAGGTCGTCGCCGGCCGGGCCGTCCCATGCCATCAGCACATCGGCGGCGTCGAACCAGTCCCGCGCGAATCGGCGGGCCAGCTCCGCGCCGTCCCAGCCTGCGCCTTCGGGATGCTCGGCGAACGCGCGCCGGTAGACCGCCAGCCAGGCCTCCTCGTCCCGGCCGACCTCGAACCCGGCGAGGTGCACGCCGTCGGGCAGCGGTCCCGGTCCCGGGGCCGGGAGCCGCCTGCGCATCTGACGCAGCTCCCTGAAGTGCTCCAGCCCCATGCCCTCCAGCGCCGCAATGTGCTCGGGCTGGCTGGCCCACAGGTGGACGGCGCGCCGGGCGCCCAGCCCGGCGAGAACCGCGCCAGCCAGCGCGGCGTACTGCGGCCGGCCGCGGAACGAGGGCGCCAGCACCGACTCGACCTCCCACGCCGCGCCCGCCTCGACGGCGTGCGCGTAGCCGACGACCGCGCCACCGTCGACTGCGACGAACCCGCTGCCCGGGCCGCCCTCCGTCAAGTCGAGGCGTTTCTGCTCGCTGAGGGGCTCGCGCCCGTCGCAGCGGCGCGCCTCGTCGAGCAGGGCGACGACGGCGGTGCGGTCGGACGGGGAGCTCGGGCGCACGTCCATCCGGGCACCCTAGAAGGTCGCGCCGGCAGGAAGCAGCCGGCTCCCGATAGGCTGGAGTCCCGTGAGCAACGTGGGCCTCGTACTCGGCGGCGGCGGCATCACTGGCGCGAGCTACCACTTCGGGGTCCTGCTGGCGATCGAGATGGCGACGGGCTGGAACCCGCGGGAGGCCGACGTGATCGTCGGCACCTCGTGCGGGGCGGCGGTGGCCGCGCTCGTCCGCAGTGGAGAGCTGTCGATCGCGGCACTCGTCGGTGACGCCGAGGGCCCGGAGGAGCTCACGGCTCGGCTGCGCGGGTACCTCTACCCGGCCACGCGGCCGCGCGGCCTGGCCCGGTGGGCGCGCCACGGCCTCGTGCCGGGCATCCGCCGGCCTGGGCTCAGCTTGCTGCTGGGCAGCCCAGCCCGCTACCGCGCCGACGGGATCGGCGATTGGGTCGCCAGCATCGCAGGCGACGACGCGAACGGGTGGCCCCGCGAGCCGACGCTCGTCGTCACGTACGACCTCGCCGCTCGCCGCCGCGTGGTGTTCGGAGCCGAAGGCAGCCCCGACGTCGCAATCCGCACCGCGGTCGCCGCGTCGTGCGCCGTGCCCATGGTGTACGAGCCGGTGCGCATCGACGGTCGCCTCTACGTCGACGGCGGCGTGGCGTCGGGTACCAGTGCCGACCTACTGCTGGCGTCGCCCGAGCCGCTCGACCTGGTGCTCGTGGTCGCCCCGATGGCCGCGGAGGCGCCGCGCCGCCGCGCCCCCTTCTACGAGCGGCTCCTCGACGAGGCCGGCAGCCAGGCGCTCACCGACGAGCTGGCGCGCATCCGGGAGGCGTGGCCCGAGACCGAGATCGTCGTGCTCCGCCCCGACGAGGGGGTGCTGCGGGTGCTGCGTCCCAATCCGCTCTCGGTGGAGGCCGCGGTCCCTTCGTTCGTCCGCACGCTGCGATCGATGCGCCAAGCGCTGGCCCGCTCGGACACATGGGAGATCCTCGACCGCCATCTCGTGCCGTCCGCCGACGCGCTGAGCTGAGCCGGCTCAGCCGGTCGCGAGCTCGTCGAGGCCGGCCAACACGCGATCGACCTCTTCCGGGGTGCTGTAGTGGACGAAGCCGATCCGGACCAGGCCGCCGGCGTCGAGCAACCCGAGCCGCTCCATCACCGCCACCGCGTAGTAGTGGCCGCTCCAGACGTAGACGCCCCGCTCGGCCAGCCGGTGCTGGACCTCGGACGGAGTGCGGCCCTGCACGGCGACGGCGAAGGTCGGCGTGCGAGCCTCGACCGTCGGCGGGCCGTACAGCCGCACTCCCGGCATCTCCCCGATGCCGGCGAGGAACCTGGCGGCGAGCGACCGCTCGTGCACCCCGATCGACGCGTACCCCGCCGCGAGCGCACTCCGCCTCCCGCCCGAGGTCGGGCCCGCCAGCCCGGCGAGGTAGTCGACCGCCGCCGCCACGCCGGCCAAGTTGGCGAAGCTCTGGGTGCCGGTCTCCCACTTTCCGGGCCCAGCCGGCGGCGCCGGACGGACCTTGTACGCCTCGAGGTCTTCGAGCAGCTCGGCTCTGCCCCAGACGAACCCGGTGTGCGGGCCGAAGAACTTGTACGCCGACGCGGCCAGGAAGTCGACGCCGCTGGCCCCCACGTCCGGCAGCGCGTGCGGCGAGTAGTGCACCGCGTCCACGTAGACGAGCGCCCCCACTGCGTGCGCCCGGCGAGCGACCTCGGTGACGTCGACCACCGTGCCCACGGCGTTGGACGCATGCGTCACCGCCACGAGCCGGGTGCGCGGCCCGAGCGCGGCGTCGAGGGACCCGAGATCGAGGGTGCAGCCGGCGTCGGGGTCGAAGTCGACCCAGCGCACGGTCACGCCGCGCTCCGCGGCAGCCGTCGTCCAGGGCGTGATGTTGGCGTCATGGTCGAGACGGGTCACGACGATCTCGTCGCCCGGCGACCAGGTGCGCGCCAATGCCCGGCTCATCGCGAAGGTGAGGCTGGTCATGTTCTGGCCGAACACGACCTCGTCCGGGCTGCCGTTCACGAAGTCGGCGATCGCCGCCCGGGCGGCGTCGGTCGCGGCCTCGGCGGCGTCGCTCGAGGGGAACGGGCCGCCGAGGTTGCTGGTGCCCTCCTCCAGATGGCGGGCGATCGCGGCGATCACGGGCGCCGCGGCCTGGGTGCCTCCCGGGCCGTCGAGGTAGGCGACCGGCCGGCCGGCGTGGCGGCGGGCGAGCGCCGGGAACCGGTTGCGGACGGCGGCGACGTCGAGCGAGCCACTCATGGCGCCGGCCCGAAGGCGTAGAAGAACCCGTCGCGCGAGCCGACGTACATCCGCCCGTCCCAGACCGCCGGGGTCGACTCGATGCAGCCGCCCACCCGCTCGGTCTGCCAGACCTGGACCGGCCGGCGCGGGTCGGCGAGGTCGTAGCCGCGCAGCGCCCCGCCGGCGCCGCAGTCCACGGCGACCACCAGCGTGTCGTCGACGATGGCCGGCGACGACCAGGCGTGGAAGCCGATCTCGTCTCGCCACATGACCTCGCCGGTCGCCGTATCCACCGCCAGCAGCTCGCCTGTGTGGGTCGGGGCGTAGAGCATTCCCGCGCCCAGCGCCGGGGTGGCCCACAGGCCGCCGTCGCCGCCGCCGCGGGGCGGCACGGCCACACTCCAGACGATCGGGTCCCCGGCGGTGTAGGGATCGAGCTTGACGAGCTGGCCCACCTCCCGGCCGCGGGCGTTGAACCGCTCCTGCTCGGCCGCCACGTACAGCATCCCGTCGGCGTCGACGACGATCGACGCATCGACGTCCTCTCCCGTCCAGAAATCGAACACCACCGGCGCCTCGCCCTCGTCGACGCCGGTCACGTCGAGGCCGACGACCCGCCCGGCGCTGTTGGCGAAGTACACCCGCCCCTCGTACACCGCCACCGAGTTCTCGATGCTCTGCTCCCGCCCGACGGCGGCCAGCAGCTCGTCGGTGAATGCGGGGAACTCGATCAGCAGCTCCGGGTCCACCGTTACGAGGCCGTCGGCGGCGTAGGCGCGGTTGAGGCGGAACGCGTAGAACCAGGAGTTCTCGCCGCCGAGGAACATGATGTCGTCGACGATCGCCGGGTTGCCGTCCCAGTCGTTGTTCCAGACGGCCGGGCTCTCGTTGGCGTTGCGCGACCACAGCAGCGCAGGCGGGTCGCGGTCGAGCGCGACGATGCGGTACAGGTTGTCGCGGGACCCGAAGAAAAGGAGCGGGTACCCGTCGGGGTCGATGGCCACGGAGCCCTTGACGATGTCGCCCGTGCGGAACGGCGTCCGGGTCGGCTCCCCGGTCGCGGCGTCGACGAAGTGCACCGACTTGTCATACGAGTTGAAGATGACCTCGGTGACGCCGTCAGGCCGCTCCCACACGACGGGCTGGCCGGTCCAGCCGGTGCCACACCACGTGCGGGCCTCCCCTCCGAGCGTGGACGATCCGCACATCGCCGCATCCGGGTAGCGCCACAGCCGCACCGGGTCGGGCGGCAGTGGGCCGGTGCCGTACCACGTCCTGGTGGGGTTGCCGCGGAACATGGTGATGCCGGCAACCGAGCCGTGCGGCGCGCGGACGAAGCGACGATCGCTGAAGCGGACCGGTGGCAGCGTGGTGGTGGTCGTGGTCGTGGCGGGCACCGTGCTCGTGGTGGCCGCCGGCGTGGTCGTGGCCGGCGGTGCGGCCGTGGCCGGCGGCGGGTCCCCGGCGGGCGTCGCCGGCGCAGCGCTCGCCGCCGGGTCGGCCCCGCCGGCGGCGGTCGTCGGCGTCGCGGAGTCGCCGGTGCAGGCCGCGGCGATGACCGCCAGGACGGCGACGACGGTGAGGAGCAGCAGGCGGCGCACCCGGCGAGTGTACGAGGGCGGGCCGGGCGCAGCCGCGCACTGCGAGGCGCCGTTTCCCCGCACCGGGGCGCGGGTAGGTGCCAAGTGCACAGCTGTCTCCCGAGGAGGAACTTCCCTCATGGAACTCAAGAAGGGCCGCACGATCTTCGATGCCGACGGGGAGAAGGTCGGCGACATCTCCCGCGTCGTCCTCGACCCGCAGACGCTCGACGTGAGCCACGTCGTGGTCGAGAAGGGGTTCCTGTTCAAGGAAGACCACGTCGTGCCCGCCGCCGCCATCAAGTTCAGCGACGACGACGGTGCCTACCTCGACCCCACTGCCACCGCGGACGACTTCCCGCCGTTCGAGGAGCGCACCTACCTGGGGTTCGACCCGGTGAGCCGCGGTTACGCCCCGGCTGCCGAGGCGCCTGCGATGATCTTCTTCCCGCCGGTCGGGAGCTGGGGCGTGCCGGAGTATGTGGGCGAGCGGACCAACGTGCCGGCGGTCGTGCGCAACATCCCCGAAGGCTCGGTCGCGCTCGAGCCCGGTGCCGAGGTCCGCAGCGCCGACGGCGAGAAGCTCGGCGACGTCGCCGAGGTACTCACCGCAGGCGACACCGGGCACACCACCCACCTCGTCATCGAGGAGGGGATGTTCTTCAAGCACCGCAAGACGATCCCCATGACCTGGGTCGCCAGCCTCACCGACGACCACGTCCGCCTGGCGGTCAACGCCGACGTCGTGGAACGCGTCCCCGAGCAGTCCTGATTCACACCCCGCGACCCATCGACCCGTCCCCGACCCGAGGAGGCTGATCACTCCCCATGGCTGCCAAGCCGACCGGCCGCATGACGCGGCGCATCTCCACCAACAAGAACAAGCTCGCCAAGCTCGAAGGTGAGCTCGAGAACCTCCGGCGCGCGGTCGCCAACCTCCAGGAGGTCATGACCGACCTCCGCCTGCGGATCCGGATGCTGGAGCGCGACGAGGTGGGCGCCGCCTGACCCGCGGTGGGAACCACGCGGCCCGGCCCGCCGTTGACGGGCCGGGCTGCGGCCGCCTTGCGAGCACGGCGCCCGGCCCGCTACAACTGGACGCCGGAGGCCCAATGACCCACACCCCCTCGCCCCCAGCCGCACCCGATTCGAAGCTCGGCCGGGCCTGGCGATGGGCCCGCCGCAACTGGCGGGTCACCGTTCCCGGCGCCCTCGCGCTCGGTGCCGTCGGCGCGTGGCTGTTCTTCGGCTTCTTCGGCTTCCACCTCGCCTTCATCGACGAGGAGGTCGACGAGGCGCCGCCGGTGTTCGCCGCCGGCCCCGCCCCGTCCGGCATCGAGGACGACGCCCTCTCCGAGGAGCTCGCCGCGGACATGTCCGAGGCCATGGCGGAGGCCGACCTGCCGACCCAGGTGGAGGTCGACGAGGCGATGGACGACATGGCCGAGCCGGCCGAGCTCGTGCGGGTCGACTTCATCGACCGCAGCCATGGCACGGTCGGCGTCGCCAAGGTGCTGAGCGACGGAACGGGACGGCGGGTGCTCCGCTTCGAGGATTTCGAGACGAGCAACGGCCCCGATCTGGACGTCTACCTGTCGAGCGCACCGGTGGACGCCCCGCCCCGTGATTTCGACGACGACTTCGTGAGCCTGGGCGACCTCAAGGGCAACGTCGGCAACCAGAACTACGAGATCCCCGAATCGGTCGACCTGGACCGCTACTCGACCGTGGTCATCTGGTGCGTGCGTTTCGACGTCGTGTTCGGCGTCGCCGACCTGGGCGGCTGAGCACCGCTCAGCCGGCGCCGGCGAAGGGAGCGACCCAGCGTGCCACGACCGTGAAGTGGGCGGCCGCGCCGACGATGGCGAGCACGTGGAACACCTCGTGGTACGAGAACACGCGCGGCCACAGCCGGGGGCGCTGCGCAACGACCACAACGAGCCCGGCGGTATAGAGCAGGCCGCCGGCGAAGGCCACGAGGAGCGCGGTCCACGGCAGCCGCTGGGCGAGCGGCACCAATAGCGCCACCGCCAGCCAACCCTGCACGACGTATCCGACCAGCGATGCGCCGGTGGTGCGGCGGGGGAAGAACGTGAGCTGGACGATCCCCGCCAGCGCGATGCCCCACGCCACCGCCAGCGTCGCCCACGTCAGCCAACCGTCCAGCACGATGAGGGCGATGGGGGTGTACGTGCCGGCGATGAAGGCGAAGATCGCGCCGTTGTCGACGCGGAGCATGCGGTCCTTCCACACCTCGCGCCACCCGACCGTGTGATAGAGGGTGCTGACGACGAAGGTGGCGGTCATCGTCACGGCGAATACCACCAGCCCGACCCGGCGAGCAGGCCCCGGCGGGCTCGACGCCACCAGCCACAGCCCGGCGGCAACGGCGGCCAACGCGGCGGTGCCGTGCAGCATGCCGCGGACCGGATGCTGGACCCGCCCGATCGTCCAGCGGGGGGCGGGGTGGGATACGGGCTCCATGCGCGTCAACGATATCCGGCGATCGGTGTAGAGGTTCGCACCGGCTCCGCAAGGCAGCCGCCAGCGGGGCCGAGGCCAGAGAGCCGTGCCCCCGGGCCGTGCCCCCCGGGCCGTGCCCCCGGGCCGTGCCCCCGGGCCGTGCCCCCCGGCCGACGCCACCGAGCCGTGCCCCCCGGGCCGTGCCACCGGGCCGTGCCCCCGGCCGAGGCCACCGAGCCGAGCTCAGCCGGCCGCCGCCGCTCCCCCCGGATAGCGAGGCACCAGCCGGAGCGGCGCCACGAGGCCGGCGTCGGCCAAGACCTCCAGAGCCCCGGCCTGCTCGTCGTCGAGCTCCAGCGGCCCTGCGAGGTCGTCGAGCACGAACGTCACCACGCAGTCGCGGCAGGCGTCGGTTCCCTGCATGCGGCAGTCGTCGCAATCGATGATCATCCTTCCCGTCCTCCTGGGATGTCCGGTGTCACGATCGCAACGTACATCCGGGGTGTGACACATTTACACTCGACGGCAGGCACCAGGCACTTGGCGGCAGGCGGCACCGGGCGAGCGAAGGGCAGCACGTTGGCAGGCATCGGCATCATCGGGCTCGGGGCCTACGCCCCCGAGCGCGTCATGACCAACGACGACTGGGCCCAGTACGTCGACACGTCGGACGAGTGGATCACCCAGCGGACCGGCATCAAGGAACGGCGGATCGCCGCCGACGACCAGGGCACCGCCGACCTCGCCACCGCGGCCGCCCGCAAGGCGCTCGCCGACGCCGGCCTCGACGCGCAGGACCTCGACGAGATCATCATCGCCACCGACACGCCCGAGACCTTCTCGCCCGACACGGCCGCCTACGTGCAGCATCAGCTCGGCGCGCGGGAGATCCCGTCGTACGACCTCGGCGGCAGCGGGTGCGCCGGGTTCGTGCTCGGCCTCGACCTCGCCCGCAGCCGCAGCCAGTCCGGCCGCAACGTGCTCGTGGTCGGCGTGGAGATCATCAGCCGGCTGATGTCGTGGGAGGAGCGCTCGACCTGCGTGCTGTTCGGAGATGCGGCCGGCGCCGCGATCATCGGGCAGGGGCCGCGGACCGCCGAGATCGTCGCCCTCACCGCCGGTACCGACGGCAGCCAGACCGGCATCCTCGGCTTGCCGACGGGAGGGACCCGGAACCCGTTCACGGTGGAGGGCGCCGAACGCGGCGACCACCAGATCATCGTCATGAACGGCAGGGAGGTGTTCCGCAACGCCGTCGCCCGCATGTCGCAGGCGGCGACCGAGGTGCTCGACGCCGCCGGGGTGACTGCCGACGACGTCGCCCTCGTCGTCCCGCACCAGGCCAACCTCCGCATCATCGACGCGGTGCGCAAGGCGCTCGCCCTCCCCGAGGAAAAGGTGTTCACCAACCTCCAGCACTACGGCAACACCGGGTCCGCCTCCGTGCCGCTGGCGTTGTGGGAAGCTCGCAACGCGGGCCGGATCGAGCCGGGCGACCTCGTCCTGCTCACCGCGTTCGGAGCCGGTTTCCACTGGGCGGCCGCCCTGGTCCGCTTCTGAGCGGACCGGTCAGCGCCGCCGGCGCACCCAGGCGACCAGCGCCTCCCCCCACAGCGCCAGCGCTCCCCCGGCCTCGGCGTTCTCCCGCACCTCCCGGTCGCTGCTGACCACGACCACCGGGAGCGAGGCAGACGTCGCCCGCTCGACGAGCACGTCATCGGCCAGCAGGTCCTCGGCGGCGAACACCACCTCCACCCCGGCCGGGCCGGCGGCGGTGTCCCCGAAGCCGCCGGTCGCCGAGTCGTAGACCACGACCACCCGCAACTGCGGGCCGAGGGTCGCCAGCCGACCGAGCGCATCGTTGACGCGGGCACGGGCCGCAGCCGAGGCGAACCCGTGCTCGCCGAACAGGAACGACACGTTGTACCCGTCGACGAGCACGGCGGCCGGCGAGTCGCGGGCGACCAGCCAGTCGATCGCAGCCGAGTCGTCGGGGCGCACGCCCGCCGGCAGCTCCAGGGCGACCGGCGGCGCCGACGGGGCCGGTGCCGCGGTGGGCGCGAGGTGCGACACGGCGGCCAGGTCGTCGAGGTGCCTGGCCAGATCCAGCGGGTCGCGGCCGAGGCCGCCCGACCGGCGGATCGCCATGAGCTGGTGCTCTGCCGCCGCCCGCTCGCGGCGGGCACGCCGCACCTGCTCACGCAGCCGCTGCGCCGCCGCTCCGGCTTCGGCTGCGTCGCGTTCGGCCTCGCGCAGCCGGGACGCCGCGTCGTCGGCGAGCTCGCGCAGATACGCGACCTCTCGCGCCGAGTCCTGGCGGACCTCCTTCAGCCGGGATCGCAGCTCCACCGCCTCGTCGTCGGGCGGGGCCTCCTCGACCGGCGCCCGCGCCCGGCGCTTCGCCTCAGCCACCTTCGCCTCGAGGCGGGCGGCGTGGTCGGCGCTCCGCGCCAGCTCGGCGTCGGCCCGGGCGGTCGCGGCACCGGCGGCGAGCTCGGCGAGGTCGTGCCACCAGCCGGGTGGGCGATCGAGGAACAGCCGCGCGGCGTCGGCCGTTTCGCCCTCCGCATCAGCGTCGAGCTCGGCCCGGGCCTTGTCCCGCAGCCACTCGTCGCCGTCGAGCTCCTCGAGCAGCTTGCGCGCGAGCGGCGGCGGCAGGCGGCCCCCGGCGTACGCAGCGACCCGGCGCAGCGCCGCCGGCACCTCGTCGCCGTCGAGGCGCCGCAGCGCCGTGCGGGCCGCTGCCAGCGCAGGCGCGAGCAGGGCGGTGACGTGGCGTGACGGATCGGGCATGGGCAGCCGAGATTGACACTAGAGCGGGAATCCCCGATACTCGGAGCCACATGGCGACGACCACGACGCTCGTACTCATCACCTAGCGCACATGCCTCGCAGGCGTGTGCGCGAACCCTCTGCACCGCAGAGGGTTTTTCGTTTCCCGAGCCGCCGAGTCGGCGGGAGGACCACATGGACACGATCACCGGAGCGCAGGCTTTGATGCGGGCCCTCGAGCACGAGGGCGTCGAGGTGGTGTTCGGTGTACCGGGAGGAGCGATCCTCCCCGCTTACGACCCGCTGCTCGACAGTCCCATCCGCCACGTGCTCGCCCGCCACGAGCAGGGCGCCGGCCACATGGCCGAGGGCTATGCGCAGGCGACGGGCCGGGTCGGCGTGTGCATCGCCACGTCGGGCCCGGGGGCGACCAACCTGGTGACCCCGCTGGCCGACGCGTACATGGACTCGGTGCCGATCGTCGCCATCACCGGGCAGGTGCCCACGCATGCGATCGGCAACGACGCCTTCCAGGAAGCGCACACCTGGGGCATCTCGATGCCGTGCACCAAGCACAACTACCTCGTCACCGACGTCGCCGAGATCCCGGACGTGATCCGCGAGGCTTTCTACATCGCCGGCAGCGGCCGGCCCGGGCCGGTGCTCGTCGACATCCCCAAGAACCTGCTGGCCGCCGACATGGACTGGCACGAGGCCGGGACCATCAACCTGCCGGGATACAAGCCGAACCTGGAGGGCCACCCGCGCCAGGTGAAGGCCGCCGTCGAGCTGATGCTCGCCGCCGAGCGCCCGGTGCTCTACGTCGGCGGCGGCGTCATCAAGGCCGAAGCCCACGCCGAGCTGCTCGCCCTGGCCGAGCGCACCGGCATCCCGGTGGTCACCACGCTGATGGCCCGCGGTGCCTTCCCCGACACGCACGAGTTGGCGCTCGGCATGCCGGGGATGCACGGCACCTACACCGCGATCACCGCCATGCAGCGGGCCGACCTCCTGGTCGCGCTCGGCGCCCGCTTCGACGACCGGGTCACCGGCGACACCGCGTCCTTCGCCCCGGACGCCAAGATCGTCCACGTCGACGTCGATCCCGCCGAGATCGGCAAGGTCCGCAACCCCGACGTCCCCATCGTCGGTGACGCCCGCCAGGTGATCGGCCAGCTCGTCAAGTACACGGAGCGGGCCCTCGGCGACGGGCCGGTCCCCGATCGCTCGGCGTGGATCGGCACCCTGCGGGGCTGGCAGGCCGAGCACCCGCTGCGCTACGACCAGCAGCCGGACGGGCCGATCAAGCAGCAGTACGTCGTCGAGGAGCTGCACCGGATCACCCAGGGCGACGCCGTGGTGGTCGCCGGCGTCGGGCAGCACCAGATGTGGGCCTCGCAGTTCTGGTCGTTCACGAAGCCCCGGTCGTGGATCAACTCCGGCGGGCTGGGCACGATGGGCTTTGCGGTGCCCGCCGCCATCGGCGCCCAGGTCGGGCGCCCCGACGCGGTGGTCATCGCCATCGATGGCGACGGCTGCTTCCAGATGACGTGCCAGGAGCTGATCACGGCCGCCACCGAGGACATCCCGGTGAAGATCGCGGTGATGAACAACGGTTCGCTCGGCATGGTCAAGCAGTGGCAGAAGCTCTTCTACGGGAAGCGCTACTCGGCGATCGACCTCACCGACCACACCCCCGACTACGTGATGCTGGCCGAGTCGATGGGCTGCGTCGGCCTGCGTGCGTCGACCCCCGACGAGGTGGCCCCGACGCTGGAGAAGGCGCTGGCGGTGGAGGACAAGCCGGTGGTGGTCGAGTTCCGCTGCGACCCCGAGGAGATGGTGTTCCCAATGGTTCCCGCTGGCGCCAGCAACGACGACGTGGCGATGTCGCCCGAGGACCTGCAACGATGAAGCCGGCGGGAAGCATCAGTGTGGCGGTTCCCGCCGGC
>JBFKDA010000011.1:0-25155 GCA_041619955.1 Acidimicrobiia bacterium
GAAGAAATGCTCGCGGACGTACGCGCCGCTCTCGGCCTTGTACCGCTGGTACTCGCCGTCGACCGACGTGTTCATCTTGTTGACCAGCACGCCTTCGGCGTCGGCGGCCAGCAGCGGGTCCCAGTTCGACCCCCAGATCACCTTGATGACGTTCCACCCGGCACCCCGGAAGATCGCCTCCAACTCCTGGATGATCTTGCCATTGCCGCGCACCGGCCCGTCGAGGCGCTGCAGGTTGCAGTTGATGACCCACGTGAGGTTGTCGAGCTTCTCGCGGGACGCCAGCGAGATCGACCCCAGCGTCTCGGGCTCGTCGGTCTCGCCGTCCCCGACGAAGCACCACACCCGGCTGTCGGACGTGTTGTCGATGCCCCGGTTCTGGAGGTACTTGTTGTATCGCGCCTGGTAGATCGAGTTGATGGGCCCGATGCCCATCGACACCGTGGGGTACTCCCAGAAGTCCGGCATCAGCCGCGGATGCGGGTACGACGACAACCCGCGCCCGATCTCGGTGCGGAATCCGTCGAGGTCGGCCTCGTCGAGCCGGCCCTCCAGGAACGCCCGGGCGTAGATGCCGGGAGAGGCGTGGCCCTGGATGTAGACGTGGTCGCCCGGGCCGTTGGCCTTGCCCTTGAAGAAGTGGTTGAAGCCGATCTCGTACAGCAGGGCCGACGACGCGAACGTCGACAGGTGCCCGCCGATGCCCTCGGCCTCGTGATTGGCCCGGATCACCATCACCGCCGCATTCCAGCGCACGAACCGCCGGATGCGCCGCTCCAGCCACTCGTCGCCGGGGAAGTACGGCTCCTCCTCCGGCGGGATGGTGTTGATGTACGGCGTCGACACCGAGGCCGGCACCTGGATGTTCAGCTCCCGGGCCCGATCCAGCAGCTTGGCGATCAGGAACCGCGCCCGCACCGGGCCTTCGACCTTGATGACGTCCTCGAGCGCCGCCGTCCACTCGGCCGTCTCCTGGGGGTCGATGTCCGGCAGCTGGTGGACGAACCCGTCGAAGACGAGGTGGCGGTCGATCATCAAGCGCTCCGATACTCTGCGGCCTGTCCACAGAGATTACCGGCCCGGGCCCGCCACCGGGACAGGCTCTACGCTGCGGGCGTGCCCCGCACCGACGCCGCCGTGCTGCTGCCCCTGCTCGCCGACCCGCCGCGGCTGGTGCTGGTGCGCCGTACCGACCACGGACCGTACGGTGGCCAGCTCTCGTTCCCCGGCGGCAAGCGGGAGCCGGGCGACGCCTCGCTGCGGGCCACCGCGCTGCGGGAAGCCGCCGAGGAGATCGGCCTCGACCCGGCCGCCGCCTCGATCGTCGCGACGCTCGACCCGGTGGACACCCACACCACGGGCTACCGGGTGCACCCCTTCGTCGCAGTGCTCGAGCCGGTCGCGGCGTGGCGGCCCGAGCCGCGGGAGGTCGTCGAGGTGGTCGAGGCGCAGCTCGCCGCGCTGGCCGACCCGGCTGCGCACGGTGAAGAGGTCATGGACTTCCCCACCTGGCCCCAGCCCCGGCTCACCCCGTTCTACCGGCTCGGCGACCACCGCGTCTGGGGGCTCACCTACCGCATCCTCACGCCGGTGCTGCCCCGCCTGGAGGCATGGACTCGAGCAGCTCCTTGAGCCGTGCGTAGTCGCCGTCGATCGACTTCTGCACCTTGCGGCGCATCAACGGCTCGGCGAGACGGAAGAACCCGGTGGCGTCGCCCTCGACGATCGCCTCGACCCGGCTGCCGCCGTTGCGTGGCTCGACGACCCGCGTGAACGTGATCGGGAACGACGACTCGACGGTCGTCGCCTTCACCCGGCGGCCCTCGTCGAGCTCGACCACCTCGAACGTCGACGTGATCCGCCGGCCGAGGAACGTCGCCACCTGGTCGTAGCGCGAGCCGACCCGCAGGGGTGGGGGAGTGGTGAACCTGGCCTCGACCATGCCACCCTGCCAGCGGGGGTTGTTCTCGAAGTTGGAGACGAACCCGAACACCTCGGCCGGCGGGCGGTCGATGTCAACGGTGCTCACCGTGCGCATTGCTGCATTGAAGCGCACGATTGGCTGCCGCACCAGCCGGGTAGGCGCCCTGCCTGGCTGCCACGATCATCGAGGAGCACCCCGATGGCGAGACGCCGTCGAGTTGCGCACGTGAAGCTGGGCTGCGCGAGCCCGATCGGGCGTGACCTGCATCGCAACTCGGCACCGCTCGTAGCATGGGTGCCCGTCTCACCGAGGCCACGCCGCCGATGTTGATCAAGTCCCAGACGCGCCAAGGCATCCGGCGCATCACCGGCTTCGTCATCGCGCTCGGCGTTGGCGCGGTGCTCGGGCTGCTCGGCTTCTGGCTCCCGCCGACCCTGCAGGGCTCCGCTTTCGACGGGATCGCCCCCGCCAACCACGACATCGCGGCGTCCGCGCTGGCCGACGCCGAGCTGGCGTTCTTCGACGGCGACGTCGAGCGTTACCTCGTGACGATCACGTTCGTCGAGTCGGTGTCGTCGGCCGCGCCGCCGGAGGCGTGCCCGGATGGCACCGTGTGGCACGCCCGGGTCCGCGCCCGCACCATGTGGTGGATCCCGTACGACAACGCGTTGTGGTGCGGGGACGACGCCGGGCGGGGCCTGTTCGTGACGCGCCAGTCCTGAGCTGGACGGCGTACTGGCACCATCGCGCTAGCATCGAACGCATGTTCGCTCAGCAGGTGTCGTTGTTCGGCGGTGGCGAGGTCGCGCCCGACCGTGCGTTCTCGACGCTCGAGCGCATCGACCTCGACCCGAGTGCGTGGCTCGACGTGGCACCCGGATGGCTGGCCGGCGACGGCACGCTGTTCGCGGTGCTGCGCGACGGCGTCGATTGGGACCAGCCGGTCGTGCAGATGTATGAGCGGCGGGTGCTGACCCCCCGCCTCGTCGGCCAGGTGGACCCCGGCCTGCACCCGGCGATCGCGGAGATTCGCGGCGCGCTCAGCGGGCGCTACGGCGTGCCGCTCGATCGGGTGAGCGCCGGGTACTACCGCAACGGGCAGGACAGCGTCGCCTGGCACGGCGATCGGATCGCTCGCGAGCTGCCGGAGGCCACGGTCGCCACGGTGTCGCTGGGCGGGCCCCGCCGTTTCAAGCTCCGGCCCAAGGGCGGGGGAGCGGCCCGCTCGCTGTCGCTCGGGCACGGCGACCTGGTGGTGATGGGCGGGAGCTGCCAGCGCACCTGGGACCACTGCGTCCCCAAGGCGGCGGCCGCCCCGCCCCGCATCGCCCTCATGTTCCGCCACGCCTACGACTGAGCCAGCACTCCCGAGAAGTCGTGGGCGAACACCGCGAACCCACCGCCGGTGTGCCAGAACACGACGTCGTCGCCAGGGTCGTAGCGCCCGGCCCGGATCTCCTCGCGCAACCCCCACAACGCCTTGCCCGTATACGTCGGGTCGAGCACCAGCCCCGTGAGCGCGGTGGCCTCGGCCTGCACGGCCAGCTCGGCGTCGGACACCACCCCGTAGCCACCGCCGACGTAGTCGTCGACGATCCGCCACGAGGCGGCAGGCCGCTTGGCCCCGTAGCGCGCCGCCGCATCGGCCCAGATCCCGTCCACCCGATCGACCAGCTCGGCGGCGGTCTCACCGACCGACGACCCGACGACGTCGACGCCCAGCTCGAAACGGTCGGCGCCCCAGGCCAGGCCCGCAGTGGTGCCGCCGGAGGAGGCGGCGTGCCACACCGCCCGCGCCGGCCGGCCGAACGTCGTGAGTTGGTCGCCCAGCTCCTGCATGGCGAGCACGAATCCCCACATGCCCAGCACGTCGGACGCTCCCTCGGGGATCACCCAGGCAGCGCCG
Organism: Acidimicrobiia bacterium; assembly: GCA_041619955.1. Lineage (GTDB taxonomy): Bacteria > Actinomycetota > Acidimicrobiia > Spongiisociales > JAOTWH01 > JBFJZV01. The sequence goes on from JBFKDA010000011.1 coordinate 3,831, forward strand.
TGCGCGGCGGCGGCCTCGCGCATCAGCGCGTCACGATCGGCGTACTGCGCCGGCGTCACGAAGCGCACGTCGGCGCCGGCCAGGCGCGCCAGCAGGTAGTTGCCGGTCATCCCCGCCGGCGGGGCGCCGTCGGCGGAGCGGAGGAACAGGATGCACTGCATCCGCAGCCGGGCGGCGGCCAGCGCGGTGGCCCGGCAGTGGTTCGACTGCACCGCCCCGCAGGTCACCACTGCATTCGCGCCGGCGGCGCGGGCGGCGGCGAAATGGAACTCGAGCTTGCGGATCTTGTTCCCGGAGACCCCGAACCCGGTGAGGTCGTCGCGCTTGCACCAGATGGTGGGCCCGCCCCAAGCAGCCGACAACCCATCGAGGCGCTCGAGCGGCGTGGGCAGCCGGGCCAGGCGCAGGCGCTCGGGCAGGGCGGCGGTCATCGCCGGCGATGGTACCGCCGGCGGTTTCCCGGGTCCCACGCTGGGGTACCGTCGCACCATCCCTACCCCGGAGGAGCAGCCATGCCCGACCGAGTACGCGACGTCATGAGCACCGACCTGGTGACGATCTCGGCGACCGCCACCGTGCGCGAAGCAGCCGAGAAGATGAAGGAACACAACATCGGCAACGTCCTCGTCGCCGACGACGGCGGCCGCCAGGGCATCCTCACCGACCGCGACCTCGTCGTGCGCGGCGTGGCGGCGGGATGCAGCGGCGACGACCCGGCCGCCCCCTACGCGTCGTACGACCTGTTCACGGTGGGGCCCGACGACGCGGTCGCGAGCGTCGTCGCGACGATGGCCCAGAAGAAGGTTCGCCGGGTCCCGGTGGTCGAAGGCGGCGAGTTCGTGGGCATCCTGTCGCTCGGCGACCTCGCGGAGAACCGCGATCCCGATTCGGTGCTGGGCGAGATCAGCGACGCGCCGCCGAACAACTGACCCCCCGCCAACGGCTCGGCGCAGCACTCTGGGAGCTGGCGCGCCTCGTGCGCCTCACCAGCAGGAGCCGCTCGTTCGCGGCACGCGCCTATCGAGAAGCCGTGTGGTCGCTGGACGCGTTGCCCGGCGAGCGTGGTGAGATCCCGACCGAGGGGCTGACCGACGTCCCCGGGATCGGGGAGAGCATCGCAACGCTGATCCGCGAGTTCGCAGCCAGCGGCCGCCTGGCCCTGCTCGACGAGCTCCGGGAGCGGGTGCCTGCGGGCGTCGCCGACCTGCGCGAGGTCGCCCGGCTCACCGAGCGCCAGGCAGGGCAGCTCGCCGCCGCCGGCATCGACGGCCTCGGCGGGCTGCGACGGGCCGTCGCCGACGGCTCGATCGAGTCGGTCGCCGGGTTCGGTCCCGCCAAACGGGCGTGGCTCGCCCGCCGCCTGGACGCCGCCGCGGAGCCCGGCGTGCCGCTGCCCGTTGCACAGCCAGTCGCCGTGCGGCTCGCCGCCCACACGGGCGCCGCGGTCGCCGGGGGCGTGCGCCGCTTCGCCGACATGGTGCCTGCGGTCGTCCTCGCCGGTGACCCGCCCGCTGCCGAGCGGCTGTGGACGTCCGCAGCGGTGCGGCCGGTGATGCGCACGAGCGGAGAGGTGGCAGTCCGCACCCACCACGGCATCCCCGTACGGTTGCACCAGGCGCCGACGAGCCGGCTGGGCACTGCGCTGGTGGAGGCGACCGGGCCGCCGGAGCACGTCGCCGCGCTGCGGCGCGTCGCAGGTGGCGCGCTGCCGGACGCGCCCGTGGAAGCCGGCGTGTACGGCGCGTTGGGGCTCCCGCTACCGCCGCCCGAACTGCGCGACGGGATGCCGGCGGCCGGGCTGCCCGACGTCGTCGAGGTCGCGGACCTGCGGGGCGACCTCCACCTGCACACCGATCTCAGCCGGGACGGGCGCATGGGGCTCGTCGAGCTGCTGGGAGCGGCGGTGCGGCGCGGCTACCACTACGTCGCCGTCACCGACCACGCCGAGAACCTCAGCGTGTCCGGCGTCTCCCGCGAGCGGATGCTCGCGCAGCGGCGGCTGGTCGCGTCGCTCCGCGCCGACTTCCCGAGCCTCACCGTGCTCCACGGCGCCGAGCTGAACATCGGCCCCGACGGCTCGCTCGACTACGACCCTGAGTTCCTGGCCGGGTACGACTGGGCGGTCGCGTCGATCCACTCGCACTTCGACCTCGACCGGCAGGCGCAGACCGCCCGGCTGCTGACTGCGATCCGCAACCCGGCGGTGCCGTGCATCGGCCACCTCACGGGCCGGCGGCTCGGCCACCGTCCGGGTATCGACGTCGATCTCGGCGCAGTGTTCGCGGCGGCCGCGGCCGCCGGTACCGCGCTGGAGGTGAACGGCCACATGGACCGCCTGGATCTGCCCGCCGCCGAGGTCGCGCGGGCCCTCGACGCCGGTTGCCTGCTGGCGCTCAACTCCGACGCCCACCGGATCAGGGAGCTGGACAACGTGGCGAACGCCACGATGGTGGCGCGCATCGGGCGGGCGCGCGCCGGCCAGGTGGTCAACGCGTGGCCGGCCGACCGGTTCCTCGGCTGGCTCACCGCTCGCCGAGCCGCCTGACGACCGCGGCGGCCAGTCGCTCGGCAGAGCCGGGGCCGCATGCGTGGTACAGCGACGGCTCGGCGAGCTCCAGTTCCAGCAGCACCGGCGACCCGTCAGGTCCCGTAACCACGTCGATACGGGCGTACAGCAGCACCCCGAACCGCTCCGTGACCCAGTCGTGGACCCGGCCGGCCGCGGCCAACTCGGCGGCGCTCGGCTCGGCGGGGCTGATCACCTCCGGGGCGAACAGCCCGTCGACGAGCCCGGCGCCGGGCCGGAGGATGGCGCCCTTGGTGAACGCGTGGCTGAAGCGACCGTCGATGTAGACCAGCCCGCGCTCGCCTTGGTGGTCGATGGCATCGAGGTAGGGCTGGATCATCACGGTGCGGCCGGAAGCCTGGAGGTCGGCGACCAAAGCCGCGGACCGGGGGTCGCCGGGAGCGAACCGAGCCGTGTGCAGCGCGCCGGCCGAGATCGCAGGCTTCACGACGTGCTCGAAGGCGGGCGGCTCGAACCGGTCGCCCGGAGCGAGGAAACGGGTCGCCACCACCGGGAGCCGGGCCGCGGTCAACTCGGCGAGGTATGACTTATCGGTATTCCACGCGACCACCGGCACCGGGTTCCACAGTGCCGCCAACCCAGCCACCCGCTCCGCCCATCTCAGGAACTCACCGCGCCGGGTGGGATAGTCCCAGGTCGAGCGGAGCACCACTGCGTCGTAGCGTTCCCACGCAACGACGGGGTCGTCCCACACTGCAGGGGACGCGTCGACTCCGGCGCCGGCCAGGGCCTCGAGCAGTGGGGCGAGGTCGTCGTCCAGCTCGAGTGCGGCAGCGGCGGTGGCAAGGGCGATCCGGGCGGTCACGGCCGGCGCACCATACGGACCCGGGCCGGTCGTGGCGCCGCGACGGCGCCACCGCTACCGCCGGCTCGACCGATCGTCTCGCATCTGGAGGGGTGCCGCATGGGGAGCCTGCTCATCCTCGTCGGAAGAATTACCGATCCGCTCTTCGACATCGACCCGTAGGCCGGGCTGACCGGTTTCCTCGCCGGTGGGATGGGTACGAGAAGCCTTCGTCCCAGCCATCAACCCCCGAGGAGGAAACCCCCCATGGATGCCCTCGCCGTCCTCAAGAAGGATCACGACAAGGTCCGCGACCTCTTCATCGAGTTCCGGTCTGCCCACGAGCGCGACGACACCGACGGCATGGCTGCCGCGGTCGCCGAGATATTCACCGAGCTCGAGACCCACACGGCCATCGAGGAGCGGGTGTTCTACCCGGCCGTGCGCGCTGCCGGGGGCGACGAACTCGCCGAGCAGACCGACGAGTCCGCCGAGGAGCACCACGTCGTCGATCTCCTGATCGAGGAGATCCGCGACCTCGACCCCAGCGACGACGCCTACGCCGCCAAGATGACGGTGCTCATCGAGAACGTCGAGCACCACGCCGGCGAGGAAGAGAAGGAGATGTTCCCGCAGGTCCGCGGGCTGCTCTCCCAGTCCGAGCTCGACGAGCTGGGCGCTGCGCTGCAGCGGGAGAAGGAGGTCGTCCGGGTGGAGAACATGTCGCTCGACGAGCTGCAGACCGCGGCGTCGCAGTTGGAGATCGACGGCCGGTCGTCGATGAACCGGAGCCAGCTGGCGTCGGCCGTCCTCGGGACGCTCACCGGAGGCGCCTCGACGTAGCGATCCACGCCGACGGGCGGCTCCCCGCAACCGGTGGCGGGGAGCCGCCCTTTATCCTCACCGGCCACTCGCCGTCGGAGGTACGTCATCACAGTCTGGTTGGGCCTGGGAGTTGTCCTGGCCCTCGTCGCCATCAACGGCTTCTTCGTGGCCGGGGAGTTCGCGCTCGTCGCGGTCAACCGGAGTCGGGTCGAGCACCGGGCGGAGAGTGGCGACCGGCGCGCCCGCCGCCTCCTGGAGCGGCTCCGCAACCTGTCCTTCGAGCTGTCGGGGGCGCAGCTCGGGATCACCGTCACCTCGCTGATCATCGGCGCGATCGCCGAGGACACGCTCGCCGAGGTGCTCGGGCCGGCGCTCGAAGCCATCGGCATCGACTCGCGTAGCGCCGCGCTGCTGTTCGCGCTGGTGCTGGCGACCGGGTTCCAGATGGTGTTCGGGGAGCTGTTCCCGAAGAACCTCGCAATCGCCCGCCCGTACCCGATGGCGATGCGGGTGGGGCTCCCGATGGGGCGGGTGAACGCACTGCTGCGGCCGCTCATCGATCTCTTCAACAACGCCGCCAACTGGACGGTGCGGTTGATCGGGATCGAGCCGCGTGAGGAGCTGGCCGGGCTGCGGTCGCTGCGCGACCTGGAGATGATCGTGCGGGCCTCGTCGGACGAGGGGGCGCTCGAGGAGGAGCGCGGTTCGCTGCTGACCCGGGCCATCGGCTTCGTACGACGGGACGCCGCAGAGGCGATGGTGCCGCGGGTCGACGTGATCGGAGTGGAGTGCGACGCCACCGTGGCCGACGTTCGAGAGCTGTCGGTGCGCACCGGGCACTCCCGGTTCCCCGTGTTCGTGGGAGATCTCGACGAGATCGCCGGGATGGTGCACGTCAAGGACACGTTCCGGGTGCCAGCCGCGCAGCGCACCACCACCGCGGTGCGGGACATCGCGGCGCCGGCGCACGTGGTCCCGGAGTCGATGCACCTCGACGCCCTCCTGCTCGAGCTCCAGGAGGCCGGCCGGTCCATCGCCATCGTCGCCGACGAGTACGGCGGCACGGCGGGCATCGTGACGGTCGAGGACATCGTCGAGGAGATCCTCGGCGAGATCGAGGACGAGCACGACCGGCCCGACCGTCCCCGCCGGCCCGGCCTGCTCGCGGGCGGGCTTCATCGCCATGAGGTCGCGGAGCGCACCGGCTTCACATGGCCGTCCGGCAGCTACGAGACCCTCAACGGCCTGGTGACCGATCGGCTCGGTCGGTTCCCCGAGCCCGGCGATCGGGTGGAGGTCGGCGACTACGTCCTGGAGGTGCTGGCGGTCGACGACAACGTCGCCACCTGGCTGCAGCTCCATCCACGCGGGAGCGAGGAGTGAGCGGCGTGGCGCTGGTCGCCATGGTGCTGCTGCTCGTGCTGAACGGCTTCTTCGTGGCGGCCGAGTTCGCGTTCACCGCGGCTGCGAAGCATCGGCTGGAGGCGCGGCCGGGCCGGGCCGCCCGCGCCGCCGTACGGGCGATCGACGACCTCTCGTTCAGCCTGGCCGGCGCCCAGCTCGGCATCACGATCACGTCGCTGCTGCTCGGCGCGGTTGCCGAGCCGGCCGTGGCGTCGCTCATCGAGGCCAGCGTCGGCGCGGTGGTGTCGCTGTCCGACGACGCCCTGCACACGATCTCGCTGGTGGTGGCGCTCGCGATCGTGGTGTTCCTGCACATGGTGATCGGTGAGATGGGGCCCAAGAACGTCGCCATCTCCGACCCGGAGCGCTCGTCGCTGCTGATGGCCATCCCGTTCCGCCTCTACTCGGTCGTGTTCCGACCGGTGATATTCGTGCTCAACGGCTTTGCGAACACGCTGCTGCGGCTGGTCGGGATCGACCCCACCGACACGAAGGAAGCGCACACGGCCGACGACCTCGCTTCGCTCATCACCGCCGGACGCCGGGAAGGGGTCGTGGAGGACTTCGCGCACCGGCTCCTCACCGGCGCCATCGAGCTGTGGGACCTGCGCACGGAGAGCGTCATGACCCCGCGGCCCGACATGGTGGCGGCGCCCTCCTCTGCGTCCCCCGAGGAGGTGGAGCGGCTCGTCGTCGACCACGGCTACTCGCGGATCCCGATCTACGGCGAGTCGCCCGACGACGTGGCGGGCTTCGTCCACGCCAAGGACCTGCTCCGCCTGGACGACGGCGCGATGGCCGGGCCGCTGCCGCCCGACATCATTCGGCCGTTGCTGGTGGTTCCGGACACCGCGCCGGTCAGCGACGTGCTGGAGCAGATGCGGCAGGGGCGCAACCACCTGGCGCTGGTCGTCGACGAGCACGGCGGCACGGCCGGCATCGTCTCGATGGAGGACATCGTCGAGGAAGTCGTCGGTGAGATACGCGACGAGCACGACCCCCGCGCTGCCGGGATGCGCCGCGTCGCCCCCGACCGGTGGGCGCTACACGGCTCGCTCCGCTCCGACGACGTCGCCCGGGCGGTGGGGGCGAGTTTCCCGGACGGCGACTTCGACACCATCGGCGGGCTGGTCATGGCCGAGCTGGGCAGGATCCCCCAGCCCGGCGACCGAGTTTCCGACGAGGGATGGGCGATCGAGGTCCGCTCGATGGAGGGCCGCCGGGTGGGCGAGGTCGAGCTGACTCGCCCCCGGGCTCGCCGCCCGCGGCGCCGGCCGCCAGCGGAATAGGTGGCTCAGCCGCACACCATCTGGAGGAACCTGCCGCGGCTGACGCCGCCGAGCCGGACGAGGCGGGGATGGACGGCCCGGTTCGTCGTGCTGGCTTCGGTCGCAAACGTCGCATGGCCCCACCCGGCGGCCGCCCCGAGCGCCTGCCGGAGCAGCGCGGCGGCGATCACGGTGTTGCGGTATTGCGGCAGCACGCCGACGAACCCCAGCCGCGGGCCCGTCGGGTTGCGCCACACGCGCACCATCGCCGCGTACTCGCCGTTGGCCTCGTCGATGGCCACCAGGTACGCGTCGGGGTCGAACGGGGGCGCCTCTGCCAGCTCGTCGAGGAACCACTTCCGGTCGCCCCGCCAGCCGTCGGTGCCGGGGGTGAGGTGCCGCAGCGTGTTGTCGAGGGTGAACAGGCGGGCGGGGTCGGCACCGGCGGCGCTGCGAATCGTCAGCCCGGTCGGGACCCATGCCCGGCGCAGGCCGGCGAGCGCCGAGCCGAACGGGACCTCGAAGGCCTCCGACTCCAGCTCGGTGCGGAAGCCGGCGGCTCGGAGCTCGGTGAGGCGCGCAGAGGCGCTGCCGTCGACGGTCGTGTGCATGCTCCGGGCCAGGGCGGCGCCGGCCGCGGCGGCGAGCGGGCCGATCGTCGCCGGGTCGCTGCCCGCAAAGACCAGGAACGTGCGGCCATCGGGCCGTCGGGCCGCCGTCACGGCGCCGGCCGGGGCGCCGCCGTCCAGCGCAAGCCAGCGCTGCGTCGGCCGGTCCCGCCCGGCATCGCGGGCGCGCAGCTCGGATGCCGAGGTCCCATAGAGATGGGCCGCCAGCCGGTATTGATCGACGAACCGGACGACCTGCATGCGGGTCGCAACGCTACCTGCGAGTGAGGGAGCAGCGATGAAGGCCGACTCGGGCACCCGGCTGCCGGCGCCGCTGCTGGCACGCCCGGGCGTGGTGGCATGGGTCGAGGAGCATCTCGGCGACGTGTGCGCCGATGGTCCGCACGCGTCGCCTGCGTTTGTCGGCGGGCAGGCCGCCGCCGATGCCGCGCTCGCGAGGTTCGACGTGGCGGGCTACGCCGGGCGCCGCAACGAGGTGCTACCGCCCGCCCGTCGCGGCGCGTCGAAGCTGTCGCCGTACATCCGCCACGGGCTCCTGCCACTCCGGAGGGTGTGGGACCACGTCGCCGGCGGGCCGTCCCGCGACGTCGCCAAATACCGGTTCGAGCTGCGGTGGCAGGAGTACGCCCGCCACTGGTACGCCGCGCTGGGCGACGGGACTCGCGCCGGCACCCGCTACGAGCAGCGGGCCCCCGATGCCGGTGCCGAGCCGTGGCCGGCCGACATGCTGTGCGTGGCGACCAACCTCGACGAGCTCCACGGGGACGGCTGGGTGGTCAACCAGGCTCGCATGTGGCTTGCGTCGCAATGGGCGGTGCGGGCCAACGCCCCGTGGCGCGACGGTGAGGACTGGTTCTTCCGTCATCTGCTCGACGGGTCGCGGGCCGCCAACCGCCTCGGTTGGCAGTGGACGGCCGGGCTGTCGAAGCAGAAGCACTACGGGTTCTCGCGCCGCCAGGTGCTGCGGCGAGCGCCAGGGCTGTGCGAGCGCTGCCCCCGCCGCGACGACTGCCCCATCGTCGACTGGCCCGACACCACCCCCCGCCGGCGGGTCGAGCCTCCGGGTGCCGCCCCGCTCGCCGACATTGCCGGCCCGACCGAGCCCGAGGTGGCCGGCGAACCGGAGGCGGTGTGGCTGACCGCTGAATCGCTCGGCGACGCCGACCCGGCGCTGGCCGCGCATCCGGGGCTGCCCGTGGTCTTCGTGTTCGACGCCCCGCTGCTGCGGCGCCTCCGGCTGTCGGGCAAGCGGCTCGTGTTCCTGGCCGAGTGCCTCGCCGACCTGGCGGCGCGCCGCGAGGTCGAGGTGTGGCGGGGGAGCCCGGCTGAGATGCTCGGTGGCCGGTCGCTCGCGGTGACGTTCGCCCCCGTACCCGGCTTCCGGAGACTGCGCCCGGTGATCCGGCCGGCCGTGACCCATCCCTGGCCGTGGCTGCACCGGCCCGACGGCGGGTCGGTGGCATCGTTCAGCCAGTGGCACCGGCGGATGCGCTGAGCCGGGACCGGTAGTCTCGCCGTCCCGCCACCCGAGGAGCCCGATGCCCTACCCCCACGGCATGTTCAGCTGGATCGACGTTTCCGTGCCCGACCCGGAGACCGCGAAGCCGTTCTACACCGGTCTCTTCGGCTGGGACGCCGAGGACGCCCACGACCCCGACGGCAACTACATCTACACGATGTTCTCGAAGGGCGGCAAGGCGGCCGCCGGGATGGCGAAGATGCCGCCGGAGCGGGCGGGGATGCCCTCGTTCTGGATGTCGTACGCCACCGTCGACGACCTCGAGGCCACCGTCGCGAAGTGGACCGCCGCGGGCGGTTCGGTGCTCATGCCGCCGTTCGACGTGATGACCTCCGGCCGGATGGCCGTGGTGGCCGACCCGGAGGGCGCGGCGATGGCGCTGTGGCAGGCTGGCGACAGCGTCGGCGGCGAGGTGTTCAACGAGCACGGCGCGCTCACCTGGAACGAGCTGAACACCCGCGACTCGGCGGCGGCCCGCGACTTCTACGGCAAGGCGATGGGGTGGGAGTTCGAGGAGTTCGCCGACGCCGCGCCCGGCGGCTACTGGGTGATCCGGCTCGACGCCAAGGAGGGCGGCGGCGCCTACCGGGACGACAAGAACAACGGCGGCGTCATGACCATGGACGACAACTGGCCCGCCGACGTCCCGCCGCACTGGATGGTCTACTTCCACGTCGACGACACCGACACGGCCGCAGCGAAGGTCGGCGACCTCGGCGGCACCGTGGCCGTGCCGCCGTTCGACACCGTGGCCGGGCGCATCGCGGTGGTGGCCGACAACCAGGGCGCCCACTTCTCGCTGATCGCCACGCCGGACGAGGCATGACGGCCGCGCCGAAGGTCGCGTCGGTGGTGATCAACGCCGCCGACCACGACCTCCTCGTCGAGTTCTGGCGGCAGTTGCTGGGCGTCGAGTGGCCCGCTCGTACGCGCCCTACTTCACGTGGCTTGCGCCGCAGCACGAGGGCGCGGTGTCGGTGGCGATCCAGTGGGTGTCCGACCCGACGCCGGGGCGCAACCGGCTCCACCTCGACACCGAGGTCGAGGACGTCGACGCCGCCGTGGCGCGCATCGCCGAGCTCGGCGGCAGCTTCGTCGAGGACCACGAGATCGGCGGGTTCGCGTGGAAGGTGATGGCGGACCCGGAGGGCAACGAGTTCTGCATCGCCCCGTCGCATTGAGCGCAGCTCGCCCGGTGCTTCCTTGGAAGACGGGCTGCCGATAGATGTTCTCGATCCACGAAGTGGCCGGCGGGGTGTGGGCGGCGGTCTCGCCCGAGGTCGGCGGGCCGGCGGTGTCGAACGCCACGATCGTCGACCTCGGCGGGGCGACGCTGGTCGTCGACACGTTCATGACGATGGAGGCGGCGGAAGTCCTGGCCGCCGAGTCCCGGCGCCTCACCGGGCGGGACGCCCACCTCGTCGTCAACACCCACTGGCACGTCGACCACGTGCGCGGCAACGGCGCGTTCGGCGGCGCCCTGGTGGTGGGAACTCAGCGGATGCGCGACCAGATCGCGGCGTCGTCGGGGGACTTCCCGGTGGTGCTGCCGGACGTGCTGATGGGCGACCGGCTCGACCTGGTGGGGGAGCGGCGGGCCACGATCCTCGGCTACGGGCCCGGCCACACCGACGGCGACCTGTTCGTGCACCTGCCCGACGACGGCGTCGTCGTCGCCGGCGACCTGGTGTGGACGGGGTTCCACCCGAAGACCGACGACGGGTACCCCGCCGCCTGGGCGGCGGTGCTCGACCGCATCGCGGAGCTGAGCCCGACGCAGGTGGTTCCCGGCCATGGCGAGGTGGGCGCCTTGGCAGACGTCGTGGCGATGGCCGGTTACCTCCGTGCTCTCGATGGGCTGGTGGCGGCAGTTCGGTCTGGCGACGTCGACTCGGCGTATGCCGACCCGCCCCGGGGCAGTGAGCGCTGGGACGGCGTCGAGCGCTTCCGGCGGGGCCTGGCTGCGCTGGCCGCCCGGCCGCGACCGCACGACCCCGCATGAGCGACTTCGCTGGGGTCCGGATGCTGAGCTTCGACTGCTACGGAACGCTGATCGACTGGGAGACCGGGATCGTGGGGGCGCTGCGGCCGTGGGCGGAGCGGGCCGGGCTGGCGGTGGGCGACGGGGAGCTGCTGGCTGCGCATGCCCGGCACGAGACCGCCGTGCAGCAGGAGATGCCGGCCGCGCCGTACCCGGAGGTGCTGGCGGAGACCATGCGGCGCATCGGGGCGGACCTCGGCGGGGACGTGGCGCCGGCCGACGCAGCGTGGTACGGGGCGTCGGTGGGGGAGTGGCCGGCCTTCCCCGACGCCGGCCCGGCGTTGCGGGCGCTGCAGGCACGGTTCGAGCTGGCGATCCTCAGCAACGTCGACCGCGCCTCGTTCACCCGCAGCTTCGCCCGATTGGGGGTGGCGTTCGACGTGGTCGTGACGGCCGAGGACGTCGGCTCCTACAAGCCCGACCCGGCCAACTTCGCACACCTGTTCGCGGCGGTGGCCGCCCGCGGTGTCCCCCGGCAGGGGCTGCTGCACGTGGCCGAGAGCCTGTACCACGACCACGAGCCGGCCGCCCGGCTGGGGCTGCCGTCGGTGTGGATCCACCGCCGGGCGGGGCGGGAGGGCACCGGCGCCACGGCTCCGCCGACCGGCGACGTCCAGCCCCGCTGGGAGTTCCCGTCAATGGCCGAGTTCGCGGCGGCGGCGCTGGCGTCAGACCCGGACGAGTAGCGACGCGGTGTAGCCGTCGCCGGGCGATCCGGCCACCACGGCGAGCTGGTCGGCCCAGCCGTCCCGGAACACGACGTCGGTCGACAGCGACAGGCGCGCCAGGTTCGCAGCGCTGTCGCCGTACCGCTCGTCGGCGAAGGCGGCCTCGCAGTCGGCTTCCGGCAGCGCGAGCTGGCTGGTCTTGACGGGCGTGACGGCGGCGCTCGCCCCCTCGAGCGACGGGTACACCTCGAAGTGGGCATGCGGCCAGCGCCCGGGGTAGCAGCCGGGGAACACGGTCTCGAAAGCGACGCTGCCGGCGGCGTCCGTGACCTGGACGCCCCTCAGGTAGTTCTGGTCCGCGATCTCGTAGATCGAGTAGCGGCCGTCGGCGGTGCAGTGCCACAGGTACACGGCCGCGCCGGGCAGCGGCGTGCCGGTGTCCGCGTCGATCACGGTGAGGCGCATCGTGGTGGGGATGCCGGGGGCGGTGCCGGACAGGTTGCCGAAGCTGGAGGTGAGGTCGGCCTTCACGCTGGTCGCCTCGGTGAGCACGTTCGGCCCATTGGTGCCGTCGGCCGGGAAGGGGCCGGCGGCCTCGTCGGGGATCTCCGCCCCGGGAGCCGCGGTGGTCGGGGTGGTGCCGCCGGCTGTGGTGGCCGTCGAGCCGCCGCTCGTGGCCGGCGCCCCCGCGGACGTGGTCGGCGTGGCCGGCGTCCCCGCGGACGTCGCCTGCGTGGCGATGGAGGAGGGGGCGAGCCGCGTCGTGCTGGAGCCGCTGCCGCCGCAAGCGGCGAGGAGCCCGGCGAGGCTCATCCCGCCCATCCAGCGCAGCGCGCCGCGCCGGTCGAGCAGATGGGGAAGGTCCCGATGCAGGCCGCCGTGGTCGTCGTGGCCCTCGTGGTGGTCGTGTACTTGGTCCATGCGGCGCAAGGCTACGCCCGAGAAGCGACTGAGCGGCCAGGCGGGGCCGCCGCCATGACGGATTGACACCCGGGGAGCGCGACGCTAACTTACAACTCTATGGTTGTAAATCAACTCACCGACGCCGAAGTCGACCGCCTCTTTCGCGCCCTGGCCGACGCGACGCGGCGCGACATCGTGGTGCGGGCGGCGAGTGGGGACCATTCGGTCTCCGCGCTCGCCCGTGCCTACCCGATGAGCGTGACCGCGATCCAGAAGCACGTCGCGGTCCTCGAATCGGCTGGCCTCGTCCGCAGGGAGCGGCGCGGGCGGGAGACGCTCGTCACCACCCAGCGGGCGGCGCTGGCGACGGCGCGCCAGATCCTCGACGAGCTCGAAACCATGTGGCGGGCCCGGCTCGACCGCTTCGCCGCGGCGCTCGACGACCTCCCGGAAGGAGACCCGACATGCCCGTGACCACGCTCGAGAAGGACGTCCAGCAGGGAACGCTGTCGATCGTCGCCGAGTACGCGGCCAGCCCCGAGCGCGTCTGGAAGCTGTGGGCCGATCCCCGCCAGCTCGAGCGCTGGTGGGGCCCGCCGTCGCACCCGGCCACCGTCACCGAGCACGACCTGGTGCCGGGCGGGACCATCCGCTACCACATGACCGGACCGGAGGGGGAGCAGTACCACGGCGGATGGCGGGTGGTCGCGGTCGAACCGCCCCGCCGGCTGCAGTTCGAGGACTTCTTCGCCGACGCCGGGGGCCAGGAGAACACCGAGCTGCCGCGCTCCACGACCGTCGTCGCGATCGCGGCGGTGGGAGACGGCACCACGCGGATGACGATCGAGACCCGGTACCCGTCCCGTGCGGCCATCGAGCAGGTGCTGGCTATGGGCATGGAGGAGGGGATCAAGCTGGCGCTCGGCCAGGTCGACCGGCTGCTGGCCGCCCAGCCCGCCTGACGGCAGGGATACGCTGGGGGCATGGACCTTCCGGTGATGCCGCCGCTCAAGCCGATGCTGGCCAAGCCGGTGCCCGAGCTGCCGCGCGGCGACATGTCGTACGAGCCGAAGTGGGACGGGTTCCGTTGCATCGTCTTCCGCGATGGCGACGAGATCGTGCTGGGGTCCCGCAACGAGCGGCCTCTCAACCGGTACTTCCCGGAGATGCTCGAACCGCTCGGCGCGAGCTTGCCGGAGCGGTGCGTCGTCGACGGGGAGCTGGTCGTGAGCATCGACGGCAAGCTCGACTTCGACGCACTGGGCCAACGGATCCACCCGGCCGACTCCCGGGTGCAGATGCTGGCGCGAGAGACGCCGGCCGACTTCGTGGCGTTCGACGTGCTGGCCCTGGACGACGAGTCGTACATGGGCCGGCCGTTCGCGGAGCGGCGGGCGGCGTTGGAGTCGCTCGCCTCCGGCTTCTCGCCGCCCGTGCACCTGGCGCCGGCGACGGCCGATCCCGAGCTGGCGATGCACTGGTTCGACACCACCGAGGGCGCCGGCCTCGACGGGCTGATCGTCAAGCCAACGGGCGACCCGTACGTGCCCGACAAGCGCACCCAGTTCAAGCTGAAGCACGTCCGGACCGCCGACTGCGTGGTGGCCGGGTACCGGGTGCACAAGTCAGGCGACGGTGTCGGGTCGCTGATCCTCGGGTTGTACAGCCCCGAAGGCAAGCTGTGGCACGTGGGCGTCGCCGCCAGCTTCACCGCCAAGCGGCGGAAGGAGCTGGTGGGCGAGGTCGAGGCGCTCGAGCTCGCCGACCTCGCCGATCACCCGTGGGCCGAGTGGATGAGCGCCGAGGCCAACGCCGACGGCTCGATGCCGGGGGCGCCCAACCGGTGGAGCGGCGCGAGCGGTCGCGACCACTCGTGGATCCCGCTGCGGCCGGAGCGGGTAGTCGAGGTGCGCTACAACTGGGCGACCGCGGGCCGGTTCCGGGGCACGACCAAGATGCTCCGCTGGCGGCCCGACCGGGAGCCCGAGTCGTGCAGCACCGACCAGCTCACCGACCCGCCCCCGGTGCCGGCGGACTCGCCGGTGGCCGCGATCGTCAAGTAGCCGCGCCGTGGAGCCGGTCAGGCCCGGCGATGCAGGGACCGTCGCGCCGCCTCGCCGTAGGGCTCGCAGCGCCCGTCACTGAGCACCACGCCGTCGGCGCAGCGGGTCTCGATGGCGCCGTCGCCGAACTGGTCGCGGTACAGCTCGCGGTACATGCCGCCCGCGGCGAGCAGATCGTCGTGCGAGCCGCTCTCGACGATGCGGCCGGCGGCGACCACGTGGATCACGTCGGCCGCCTGGATCGTCGACAGCCGGTGGGCCACGGCCAGCGTGGTGCGGCCGCTGACCAGCTCGCCGAGGGCCTCCTGGATCTTGCGCTCGGAGGCGGTGTCGAGCGCCGACGTCGCCTCGTCGAGCACCAGGATGCGGGGGTCGTGCAGCAGCACCCGGGCGATCGTGATGCGCTGGCGCTCCCCGCCGGACAGCCGGAACCCGCGCTCGCCGACCACGGTGTCGTAGCCGGCTTCGAACTCCATGATGCGGTCGTGGATCGCTGCGGCCCGGGCCGCCTTCTCGACCTCCTCGTCGGACGCGTCGGGCCGCGCATACGCGATGTTGGCCCGCAGCGTGTCGGCGAAAAGGTACGCCTCCTGCGTCACCATCCCGATCAGGTCGGCCAGCGACGCCATCGTCAGGCTGCGCACGTCGTGGCCGTCGATCGCCACCACGCCGGACGTCGGGTCGTACAGCCGCGGGACGAGGCTGAGGATCGTCGACTTGCCCGCCCCCGACGGGCCGACGAACGCGACGAGCTGGCCGGGCGCGGCCCGGAAGCTGACCCCGGCCAGCGCGTCGAGGCCCTCGTCGCTGCCCGGATACGCGAAGTGCACGTGCTCGAACTCCACGACCCCCGCGGCGTCGTCCCGCCGCAGCTCGACGGCGCCGGGCTGCTCGACGATGCCGGGCTCGACGTCGAGGTACTCGAAGATCCGCTCGAACATCGCCGCCGACGAGTTCAGCTCGACCCACGTCTCCAGCAGCCGCGCCACCGGGAAGAAGAGCCGGGTCTGGAGCGTGGTGAACGCGATGATCGTGCCCGCGGAGATCGCGACGCCGCCGTCGATCAGCAGGCCGGCGACGAGGTACACGATCACCGGGGCGGCGCCGAGGAAGGCCTGCACCACGGTGAAGAACGCCTGACCGATGACCTGCTGGCGGGTCGCGACGTCGGCCAGCCGAGCGTTGGCCTCGCCGAACCGCTCGATCTCCTGCTCCTGGCGGCCGAACAGCCGGGCAAGCGTGAAGCCGCTGGGGGACAGCGTCTCCTGGGTGAGCACGTTCATGCCGGAGATCGCCGCCTGTGCCTCGCCGGTGAGGCGGCGCCGCCGCCGGCCCACTGCCCGGGTGGCCAGTGCGAACAGCGGCACGGTGGCAAGAGACAGCAGCGTGAGCTGCCACGACAGCACGAGCATCGCCACCAGCGCCGCGGCGACGGTGACGAGGTTGGAGAGGATCGACGACAGTGTCGAGGTGACCGCGGTCTGCACGCCGCCGACGTCGCTGGATATCCGGGACTGGAGGTCGCCGGTGCGAGCCGAGGCGTAGAATGACAGCGACAGCGACTGCAGGTGCCGGTACACGTCGTCCCGCAGGTCCCGCAGCACGTCCTGGCCGAGCCGGTTGGTGGTGACGGTCTGCGTCACCCCGAGCACCCCGCCGACGAGGGTGATCGCCAGCATCACCGCCACGAGGGCCGCCAGCAGCGTGACGTCGGGGGAGAGGGCACCCGCCGGGAACAGTGCCTCGTCGAATACCACCTGGATCAGCAGCGGGTTGACGACGCCGAGGATCGACGTGGTGAGCGCCAGGACGAGGACGAGCGCCGCCCGCCTGCGGTGGGGGCGGAACAGCGTTGCCACCCGCCGCCAGCTGAATCCGTTGGGTGCAGCCATGGGCTGCGAGCGTAGCCAGGGGGCGCTGGCTGGCATCTAGATTCGGCGTGGTGAGCCTCGTGCCTCTCTCCGGGGAAGCCGGCTTCGTCGCGGGCGAGACCTCGTTCCTCGCCGGGGCGCGGCCCCAGGACGTGATGCGCGCCCCGCTCGCCCGCGCCTTCGAGCTGCTGGCGCGCCGGTACGGCGAGGCGGTCGCAGCCGCCGTCTCCCCGGAGGCCGTGGACCTGGCCAGGCCGCTCGCCGAGCTCCCCGCCGCGCTGGCGTCGCCGCACGCAGGGGAGCGGGATCCCGCGTGGATGCGCCGCACCAACATGGTCGGCGTCAACGTGCGCACCGTCGGCGACTACGCCGGGGTGGTCAAATACGCGCTGACGCTCCCGGCCGCGGTCGACTCGGTGCATCTCCTGCCGATCTGGGAGCCCGGCGTCGTGGAGAGCCTCTACGGGATGGCGTCGTGGAACCTCAACGCCGAGTTCTTCTCCGAGGAGTGGCACCGGCTCGTGCCCCACCTCGACACGACCGCCAAGCAGCTGCGTGCGCTGTCCAACCTCCTGCACCTCATGGGCAAGGCGGTGGGCATGGACGTCATCCCGCACACCGACCGGTTCTCGGAGATGGCGGTGGGGACGCCCGACCTGTTCGAGTGGATGCGGGTCGCCGACCGGCGCATCGTCGACCATTCGGAAGGGCTGGCCGCGGAGGCGGAGCAAGCCGTGTTCGCGTGGGTGCGCGACGCAGGCGCCGCCGCAGGTTCGCTTCCCGCCGACGTTGCGGCCCTGTTCGCGATGGCAGAGGAGGACCGCCTCCGCGTGCTGTTCGGCGAGCCGGGCGACCTCGCCGGCCGCACTGCCCGACGGGTCGATCTCGTCGTCCACCTGAAGCGGTCGGGGCTGGAGCCGGTGCCCGCCACGATGGGCGTGCCGTTCCGCGGGATCGAGGTCGACCCCGACCCCGCGCACACGGTCGTCGACCGTTACGGGTTGCATTGGCCGGATTTCGTCATGACCCGGCCGGCGTTCATGTCGCGGGTGTTCTCGCCGCTCGCCCGCTACAAGCTGTACGGGCGGGTCGACGACAACGCCAACTGGGAGATCGACTTCTCGGCGCCCCGTCGCCACGTGTGGGAGTACGTTTGCCGCCACTACGCCGCCGCTCGTCGCGTCGGCAACTTCGACTTCATGCGGGGCGACATGTCGCACGTGCAGATGCGCCCCGACGGCGTGCCCGACGTGCTCGACGACCACTACGACATCCTCCGGGCGGTCAAGACGCACATCCAGCACACGGACGGGGCACCGTGGTTCGGCTACTTCGCCGAGTCGTTCCTGCCCGCCCGCGACGTCTTCCAGTTCGGCGAGGAGCTGGACCACCTCGACGCGTCGCGCGCCGACGCCACCCTCGGCGACCTCCAGGCGACCGTGGCGGGCGGCCACGAGTTCCTGCGGCGGTTCCGCCGCTACCTCGACGACCTCCAGACTCGGGCCTGCGCGCCGTCGTTCACGATCGGCACCGCCGACAAGGACGACCCCCGGTTCGACGAGTTCTACGCGGCGGGCAACGAGGTCCGGCTCTTCACCGCGCTGCTGCTGCCCGACATGCCGTCGTACACGGCCCTCGGCTTCGAGATCCGGGACGTCCACGACGAGCCGGCCGAGAACGAGCGATACACCAAGCTGTTCGTGTTCAAGGAGGTGGGGGAGTCGAACGTCCATCCGTCGAAGGCCCGCTTCGGGAACGACTACCTCTGGGGTGAGAACGAGGAGCTGTTCGCCGACGTCACCGCGATCCGCCTGTACGCCGAGCGAGTGCTGCCGGTGATCGCCGGTACCACAACCCGGTGGCTGGTGCCCCCCGACGCCACGACATTGCGGGGGACCGCGGTGTGGACGCAGGCCGGCGAGCCGCGCCACGTCTTCCTCGCCAACTACGACCTGGAGTCGGGCTCCGGCTACTTCGGGATCCCGGGCCTTCCGGTCGGGCTGGCGCTCGAGCTCGACTTCTCCACCGGCGGCCGGGTCGACGAGCGGGACCGGGTGCTCACGTCGAACGGCTTCTTCCACCGTGTCGAGGGCCTGCTGCCGGGCGAGGGGCGCGCCTACCGGGTCGTGCAGCCCTGAGCGCACTTACAGGCGGCTTCAGACGGGCCAGAGCTCTGGCGACCGGACCGCAGCGGCGCCGCGCTGCGCGCCGGCATGCATCGCGGCGGCGAGGTCCCGATGCTCGAGCCACGACATGGCGAAGCCGGCGAAGAACGCATCGCCGGCCCCGTTGGTGTCGACGACTGCCGGCACGGGTACGGCGGGCACCTCGACCCAGCCCGCCGCCGTGGTGAGCCCGCTGGCGCCGGCTGCGCCGTGGGTGGCGACCGCCACCTCCGTGCCGGCAGCCACGCGTCGCTCCAGGAAGCCCCGCCAGCCCGGATGGCCCACCGAGCTCATGAAGAGATGGCCGGCCGCCTCGATGAACTCGGCGTGGTAGGGGTTGGCGCCGTCGTAGTCGTGGATGTCGATCCACGGCGCAATGCCGCGCTCGCGCAGCATCGGGAGGAAGGCGCGGCAATGGTCGACGATCGTCACCGCCACGAGGTCGGCACCGACGTGCGCTTCGACCGGGCGGACGTCGACATCGGCCGACAGCGAGCCGGGGTTCGCGAAGATCGAGACGCGGTCGCCCACCGCGTCCATGAGGTTGACGTGCTCCATCGTCCCGAGCGGGTCGATCTGCTCGATGAGCCTGACGCCTCCCGCCGTCAGCGCGCGCCGCACGAGCCGGCCCGAGTCGTCGTCGCCGAGGAGGGCCCACAGCGTGACCTCGGCACCGAGCAAACGGAGGTTCATCGCCTTGCCTGCACCGCTCGAGCCGAGTGCCCGATGCATGCGGTGGGCGAACACGGTCTGCGGCGCGGCGCCCGGCAGCCGGTCCAGGTAGAGCATCGTGTTCCACGACGCTCCGCCGAGCACGAGCGCGGATCGGGAGGCGGGCATCCGCGGAGCCTACGAGGCGGGCCGGGAGCGGGCCGCGGCCGCGCTCCCGGCCCCGCCTGCGGAGTGCCGGCGCCTTACGACTCCGGGCTGGCGACCGAGCGGGTCACCTCGAACGATCCGACGATGGCCACACCGTCGCTCGCGAACACCGGGATCGAGATGCTGTCCCACGTCGCGGTCTCCTGCGCGAGCTGCCAGGCGACGGCCTCCTCGGGCGACGACACGTTGGCGCCGGTGAGTTCGTCGAGCGTCGACTTGAGCACGTATCCCTCGGCGCCGTTGGAGGCGACGACGAGGATCAGGTCGGGCTCGTCCTCGGGTGCCACCGCATCGCTGAGCGAGCCGTAGGTCTGGCCGGCCGCGTTGGTGGGGTAGTCGGCCTGGAGGGCCGGGGCGGGGTCGCCGCCTTCGTCGACGGCGACGCCGGCCGGGGCCAGCACTGACTGGGCCACGGCGCTGCCGGCGGCCAGCCCCAGCACCGCCGCGCCCAGCACCGTGAGGACCGCCATGCGCCGGCTCCTGATGTTCATCGTGAGGCTCCTCATGAGTTCTGGTTGGGCGACGTGAACGCGCCGTAGGTCGAGTACGACGAGCCGTTCCACGCTCGGGTCTGACCGTCGGCCGCATAGATCGAGTGGTTGTAGATGAAGCAGCCGGCCGGGTTCAGCGGGCCGCTGCTCGACGTCATCTGGCTGGAGCTGTACGACCACGTGCCGGTGCAGAGCAGCCCACCGCTGTCGTTGAACCGCCGGGGGAGCGCCCCGACCCACCCCGACGGGGCGGTGCCGGCGGTCACGTAGGCCAGCGTCACCGCGTACGCCTGGTGGTTGTAGCTGTGGTTGGTGTTGATGGCCGACTTGTTCTTGTAGCTCACCCCGTTGTTGGAGTAGTAGCCGTACGCGCTCACCGCCTGTCCTGCGGCCGCCACCCCGATGGCGGTCAGGATGAACGCCGTCGTGAACGCGCAAATCGCCAAGATGACCGTGACGCGGGTTCTCCGCCTGGTCGCCATAGTGGCCCCTTCGCTCGAGCTTCCCTACCTTGCCCATCGCGCCGCCTGCGGCCGCCCAACCCGTCGGTCGATTGCGATGTATGGCGCTCATTGCCCACTCGCCGAGTGGAGTTCCCGGGTTTCGCGCTGCCGGTACGATGCTGCCGAACCGGCGGAAGGGTCGTCGTGGCAGACATCACCGAGACGGCGCTGCCCGGGGTAGGGCAGCGGATCGAATTCGTCTCCGAGGCGGGCAACCGGATCGGCGTCGTCCATTACCGGACCGGACGCCGCGAGCTCTTCGTCTGCTCGCCCTCCGACCCGGACGCCGTGGAGTTGAGCGTCGCGCTGACCGACGACGAGCGCCACGCGCTCGCCGACGCGCTCGGCGGCTCCACCATCGTCGAGAGCCTCGACAGCATGGCCCAGCACATCGAGGGGCTCGCCATCGACTGGGTCACGGTGGACGTGGGGACGCCCTTCGTGGGCAAGTCCATCGGCGACGCCCGGGTCCGAACCCGGACCGGCGCGTCGATCGTCGCGGTCATCCGAGGTGAGACTGCGCTTCCGGCCCCCGGCCCGGAGTTCGGCATCGAGGCCGAGGACGTGCTGGTGGTCGTCGGCACGCCCGACGGCATCGTGGCGGTGGGCGACCTCATGACGACGGGCTGAGCCGTGATCGACCGCGCCTTGCTCCTCACGGAGCTCGGGGCGATCATCCTGGGGCTCGGCCTGTTGGCCAGGTTGGCAGGACGCTTCGGCGTGTC
>JBFKDA010000012.1:0-24156 GCA_041619955.1 Acidimicrobiia bacterium
CTCGAACGAAGCCACGATGTCCCCGCGAGCGGTGAGCGCGTCGGCAGGACTGGTGGCGGTGATCGTGACCAGCACCGCGTTCGGGCTCGGCGGGATCGAGAAGCTGCCGTCTGCCGCCGCGCCGTCCACTGCGAACGCCACGTCCGAGTCGACGAACGTGCTCTGGAGCGTCACGCCGTCGACTGCGGTGTCGCCGTCCTGGCGGATGAAGACGACGGCTTTGCCGCCGTCTTCGCCGGACGCTTCGATGCGCAGCGTGCCGACCGCCGGGCCATCGGGCCGCAGCGACAGCGTGACGGTGGGCGGCGGCTCGGTCGCCTGGGTGGTGGTGGTCGTATCGGCGGTGTCGGCCACAGTGGTCGTGGTCGTATCGGCCGCCTCGGTGGTGGTGGTTGTGGTTGTGGTGGTGGTTGTGGTTGTGGTGGTCTGCGCGAATGCGGCGGGAGCGACCATCAGCACCACCGAGAGGAGCACGACCGCTTTCCACGGCCTTCGTCGCATGCTGTTTCCCCCTGATGCGGTCGCGCAACGCTACCAAAGGCCGGCGCGCCGGGCTCGGGGGGGGCCGCACTCCTAACCTCAGCCACATGACCTTCATGCGGGTGGCCGGTGCCCAGCTGAACCTCGTCGTGGGGGACGTCGACGGCAACCGCGACCGGATCGTCGACGCGATGGCCTGGGCCGAATCGGTCCAGGCCGACGTGCTGCTACTGCCGGAGCTGGCCGTCACCGGGTACCCGCCCGAGGACCTGCTGCTGCGCGAGCACTTCGTCGCCCGCAACGTCGCGGCGCTCGACGACATCGCGGCGCGGGCCGAGCGGGTCGTCACCGTGATCGGGTTCGTCGACCGGGCGGCGCCCGGCCGGGCCAGCGACGACGCCGGGCCGCCGCGGCTCGCCAACGCGGCCGCGCTGGTCAATCGGGGGGCGGTGCAGGGCGTGTACCACAAGGGATTGCTGCCGAACTACGGCGTCTTCGACGAGGACCGCTATTTCACGGCCGGCGCCGACTGCGGCCAGGTCTGGTCGGTCGCCGGTGTGGGGGTGGGGGTGTCGATCTGCGAGGACATCTGGGTGCCCGACGGCCCGCCGGCCCAACAGGTCGCCAACGGCGCCCGCATCCTCCTCAACGCCAACGCCTCGCCCTATCACCGGGGCAAGGGTGGCGAGCGGGAGGCGATGCTGGCCGCTCGCGCCGCTGCCGGGCGGGTGCCGCTGGTGTACGTCAACCTGGTCGGCGGGCAGGACGAGCTGGTGTTCGACGGGGAGAGCATGGTGTTCGGCCCCGACGGCTCGCTGCTGTACCGAGCACCGCAGTTCGCCGAGCAGCTCTTTTGGGTCGACGTGCCGGTCGATGCCGCCCGGCCGTCGGCGGCGCCGGTCGTGTCGGACCACCGGCTGCTGGAGGGCGAGCCCGAGCCGCTGCCGCCGTTGCTCGCGCCGCTGGACGAGGAGGCCGAGATCTACGCGGCGTTGGTGCTGGGGCTGCGCGACTACGTGCGCAAGAACGGTTTCGGCGGGGTCGTCGTGGGGCTGTCCGGGGGGATCGACTCGGCGCTGACGGCGACGATCGCCGCCGATGCGCTGGGGCCGGGCCAGGTATGGGGGGTGACGATGCCTAGCCGGTTCAGCTCGCAAGGCTCGGTCGACGACTCCCGGGCGCTGGCGGCGAAGCTGGGGATCCGGATCGACGAGATACCCATCGACGGCGCCTACCAGGCGTACCTCGACGCGCTGGCGCCGATCTTCTCCGGCATGGCGCCGGACGTCGCCGAGGAGAACATCCAGGCTCGGATCCGCGGCAACCTGCTGATGGCGCTGTCGAACAAGTTCGGGGGGATCGTGGTGGCGACCGGCAACAAGTCCGAGCTCGCGGTGGGCTACTCCACGCTGTACGGCGACATGGCCGGCGGCTTCTCGGTGATCAAGGACGTGCTGAAGACGTGGGTGTACCGCCTCGCGGCGTGGCGCAATTCCCACGGCGAGGTGATCCCGCAGGCGACGATCGACAAGCCACCGTCGGCCGAGCTGCGGCCCGACCAGCGCGACGACGACACCCTGCCGCCCTACGCAGTGCTCGACCCGATCCTGGAGCGCTACGTCGAGTGGGACTGGTCCGTCGACCGCATCGTCGCCGCCGGCTTCGACCCGATCGTGACGAGGGAGGTGGCCCGCATGGTCGACCGCAACGAGTACAAGCGCCGCCAGGCCGCGCCGGGCGTCCGTATCACCGAGAAGGCGTTCGGCAAAGACCGCAGGCTGCCCATCACGAACCGTTTCCGCCCGTAGGGACGGGTAGCAGCCGGAGGTCTCAGTTTGACGGCCCGCCGGCTGCCCATCACGAACCGTTTCCGCCCGTAGGGACGGGTAGCAGCCGGAGGTCTCAGTATGACGGCCCCGCAGGCTGCCCATCACGAACCGTTTCCGCCCGTAGGGACGGGTAGCAGCCGGAGGTCTCAGTATGACGGCCCCGCGGGCTGCCCATCACGAACCGTTTCCGCCCGTAGGGACGGGTAGCAGCCGGAGGTCTCAGTATGACGGCCCCGGAGGCTGCCCATCTAGGGGGCGTGCACCCCCATCCCCCGAGGCTGCGCCTCGGGGAACTTCCCCCGCAAGCGGGGGAAGAGTGCCAGATGCGAGCCTCGCGTTCGGAACGCAGGGCAGAGCCGGGGGAGCGGATGCTCGGGGAGGTTGGCGGCTCGGCCCGACTGACACCGCGGCGCTCGCGACCTCCGGTAGCCTCGGCCGTGCCATGCGGGTACTCATCGACGGCCAGCCCATCCCGGACGACCAGGCGACGATCTCGGTCTTCGACTGGGGCGTCCAGCGCGGCTACGGCGCCTTCGAGCTGATCCGCAGCTACGACGGCCGGCCGTTCCGAGCCAGCCAGCACGTGCAGCGCCTCCAGCGCAGCCTGGAGATCATGCACCTGGTCGGCCCCAACATGGACGACGTCGAGGAGTGGGTGCGGCGCCAGGCCTCCGAGGGCGGCGACTGCTTCGTCCGGGTGCTGGTCACCGCCGGCAGTCGCGACCCGCTGGCGCCGAGCCCCAGTCGGACCATCGTCGTCTGGGAGGAGCCGCCCCATGCCCCCGAGCAGTACCGGCTGCTGCCGCTGCCCGGACCGTGGCATGCCGGCGGCGTGCCCAGCGAGCTGACCGGCGCCAAGACGCTGAGCTACGCCCCGAACATGGCGGCGATGCTCGAAGCGCAGCGGCAGGGTTTCGACGACGCGCTGCTCCTCAACCGGGACGGCATCGTGCTGGAGGGCCCGACGTACACCGCCGGGTGGATCATCGACGGCGCCTTGGAATTGCCCGCGCTCGACCTCGGCATCCTCGCCTCGATCACCCGCGAGGCGGCGATCGAGGTCGCCACCTCGCTCGGCATCGAGACGAGGGAGGGCGCCTTCCCACTGGAGCGGATGCTCGGTGCCGACGAGGCGATCGCCCTGTCCACGGTGCGGGAGGTCGCCCCGGTCGTCGCGCTCGGTGAGCACCAGCTGGAGTCCGGTCCGGTCACCGCCAAGCTGGCTGCCGGGTTCGCCGATCTGGTGGCCGGCGAGATCGGCTGAGCCCCCGGCTCGGCCTACCGCAGCGCCCTAGACTGCCTTCCGGGCCAACCACTGAGAGGTGTTCGATGGACCTCCGCTACCGATCGGCGGAGCACAACCCGTCGCCTGAGCAGCTCCGTGCCTACACGGACGCCCAGCCGACCGCCACCACGACCCAGTACGGCAACGTCAACATCTCGGCCACCGTCACCGCTCGCTCCAAGAACTCCACGTTCATCGTCGCCGACGACCCGAGCCGGCACACCGACGCCACGATCACCCGTGGTGAGTACCAGCGGATCGCCGAGCTCCAGGACCGCCACTTCGCCGACGTCGACGTCGTCGTGCTCGACGGCTACATCGGGGACCACCCGGACGCACGGGTGGCCACCCGGCTCGTCGTCGACAAGCGCAACGCCAACCTCGCCGCGATGCAGCAGCTCCTTTACTTCCCGCCCGACGACGGCTTCGAGCCCGAGTTCCACGTCCTCTACACCCCCCACCTGGCTGCGCCCGGCTACCCGGACGACCGCATCATCGCCGTCGACCTCGACGGCGGCGTCACGCGGGTGCTCAACAGCGACTACTTCGGCGAGTCCAAGATGGGCGGCCTACGGATGTGGGACGCCCTCATGTACCGCCGCGGCGGCCTCGCGATGCACTCCGGGCTCAAGGTGGCCAACCTCGATGGCGAGGCCGCCGGTTCCAAGGCGGCGCTGGTCGTCGGGCTCAGCGGGACGGGGAAGACCACCACCACGTTCTCCCGGACCGACGTCGACCACCCGGTGCAGGACGACTTCGTCGCGCTGTTCCCCGGCGGCCGGGTCTACGGGACCGAGGCCGGTACCTACGCCAAGACCTACGGGCTCACCGAGGACCGCGAGCCGGCGATCTGGGCGGGGATCCTGGCGCCCGACAGCTACCTCGAGAACGTGGGGATGGGGCCCGGCGGCCAGGTGGACTTCTTCGATCGCACCCACACCGAAAACGGGCGGGCGGTGATATCGGCGCGGCACATTCCCGGGTTCAAGCCGCCGGCCGAGGTCGAGCGGGCCGACTTCATGCTCGTGCTCAACCGCAACGCCAACATCATCCCTGCGGTCGCCAGGCTGTCGCCCGACCAGGCCGCCGCCTACTTCATGCTGGGCGAGACTCAGGGCACCTCGGCGGGAGGCCGGGCCGAGGCCGGCAAGTTCCTGCGGGTCCCCGGCACCAACCCGTTCTTCGCCTACCGGCACGAATGGCAGGCCAACCGGCTGCACGAGATCCTCCAGACCACCGATCTCGACGTGTACCTCCTCAACACCGGCCGGGTGGGCGGGCCCGAAGGCGACGAGCGTTCGAAGAAGGTGACGCCGGCGCAGTCGGCGGCGATCGTCGCCGGCATCGCAGCCGGCACGGTGGGATGGACGGCCGACCCCGACTTCGGGTACGAGGTCGCCGAGTCGGTGCCGGGCGTGGACGACGCCGAGGTGCTCCAGCCCCGCCGCCTCTACGAGCGCCAGGGCCGGACCGACGAGTACAAGCGGCTCGCCGACGACCTCACCGCGGAGCGGCGCCGCCACCTCGCCGGCTACCCGGACCTGCTCCCCGAGATCGCCCGGGCGGTGTGAGCGGCAGAGCGCTCGGCCTGATCGCGGCCATGGACCGGCTGTACGAGGCGGTCGTGTCCGACCCTTCCGGCTGGGACGACGCGGAGCTCGCCGCGTGGGCGGCCGACCTGGCGGCCGAGTACGAGGATCTCCCGCGGGAGTGGGCGCGGGAGGTCCGGCGCGTCGTCCGCCTGGCGCGCCGGCTGGCCGCTCACTGGCGGGCGTCCGATCGGCCCCCGCCTGGCGAGTGGCGCAGCGCGGTCGATGCGGCACTCGGGGGCCGCGGGTGGCAGCCGACCCTCGCCGTCGCCCGCCTCGGGCTCACCGCCGACCCCGACCCGGAGGTCTTCGAGGAGGTGCGGGAGCGCTTTCGGGTGGCCCACTTCACGCCGTGGATGGAGGGGGTCACGTTCGCGGAGTGGCAGGCCGTCCACGGCCCGGGCGGGGCCGGGGCGGTATCCGAAGGTGGTGGGTAGAGTGACCGCCATGGGGAGGTCCCGTGCCGCAGTCGTCCTGCTCCTCCCGCTTCTCGTGTTCGTCGGGTGCTCCGGAGACGAGGACGCGGCCACGACGACGACCGTTGCCGGCGACACCACCACTGCCGCCACCAGTGACCCGGACGGCGACGGGGCCGCGACGACCACCGCCGGCACCGCAGGCACCGCGTCTGCGGCGGACGCCGCCGCCGCGGCGGAGACCACCACGACGATCGACCCCACCGCGGCCACCATCCCCGAGTACTCGATCCAGGCCCGCATCGTGGGCGAGACCGGCGACACCGTCGTCGTGTTCGTCGAGCCGGCCACGTACACCGATCTCGACATCGAGAGCGTCGTGACCGACGTCGTGTCGCGGTTCGCGCCGATCACCACCGTCCACGTGATCGACGACCGTGAAGTGGTCGACCTGGTGCTCAGCGAGGAGTCGGCGCTGTCGCCCGAGCAGGTCGCGACCCGCGACGCGCACTACTTCGCGCGTCTCGAGGAGGGCTTCCGCCTCGTGTTCAAGGGCCCGTTCGAGTCAGTGCCCGAGTCGATCCTCGGCTCCTAAAGCACTCAACAATCCAGCCGGAGCGGCCGAAACACTCACCAGACGCCCCTGCGCGTCGCGTGTCCCGAGTCAAGGAGGGCCGGCTTGCCGATCAGGGTGGCGATCATCGACCCCGATGCGCCGCGCCGTGCGGCGGCTGCCGGCGCGCTGGCCGCCGCGGGCCACGTCGTGGTGGCGGACGTCGGCGACGAGGCGGCGGGCCACCTGGCCGTCGAGCATGCCGCCCCCGACATCGTGGTGCTCGACATCGACATCGCCGACGGCGGCGTCCCCGATCTGCCGGGAGACGCGCCGGTCGTCATCACAGCGCCGATCGAGCTGGGGGAACGCGCCGCCGAGCTGGTCGCCACCGGCGTCAGGGCGTTCGTGCTGCGCGGCGAGGAGGACGAGCTGGTCGCCGCCGTGGCGGCCGTGGCCGACGGGTCGAGCCTGCTGTCGGCGCACGTCACCCGGCCCGTGCTCGACGAGGTTGCCCGGCTCTACGACCGGGAGCGAGTCCGCAACCAGGAGCTGCAGGAGCTCGTGCGCCAGCTCCAGGCGCTGTCGGTGACCGACTGGCTCACCGGGCTGAAGAACCACGGCTACTTCTTCGAGCGGCTCAACGAGGAGCTCGACCGGGCGCTGCGGCACCGGCGCCCGCTCGCGCTGCTGCTCGCGGACCTCGACGACTTCAAGCAGGTCAACGACTCCCGCGGCCACGCCGCCGGGGACCGCGTGCTCCAGACCGTCGGCGAGGTCTTCCGGGACGCGCTGCGATCGGCCGACATCGTCTGCCGCCTCGGCGGTGAGGAGTTCGGGATCCTCCTGCCGGAGACCGACGGCCCAGGAGCGTTCCTGGTCGCCGAGCGGATCCGCGAGTCGATGGCGGCACGCAACATCGGTGGCGTCGGCAAGGTGACGATCAGCTTCGGTCTCGCCGCCGTGCCCGAGCATGCCATCGAGCGGGACGAGCTGGTGGAGAGCGCCGACCGCGCCCTGTACCTGGCGAAGCGGGAGGGCAAGAACCGCACGCGGGTGGCCGGCCAGATCGTCTCCCTCCAGTCGCCGCCGGTGGCCCGCCCGCTGCGTGGCGAGATCGTCGAGCTGCTGGTGCGGGTCCTGCGGCTGCGCGACCCGAACCTGGCCGACCATGCGCTCCGGACCGCCGAGGTGGCGGTGGCGCTGGGGTCCCACCTCCAGATGACGGCTGCCGAGCTGGAGCACCTACGGGTGTCGTCGCTTCTCCAGGACGTCGGCAAGATCGGCGTGCCCGACTCGATCCTCTTCAAGCGGGGCCCGCTCAGCGAGTCCGAATGGGCGACGATCAGGGAGCACCCGAAGCGCGGGTTCGACATCGTCGGCAACTTCGTGCATCCCGACGCCGCGGAGGCGGTGCTGGCCAACCACGAGCGCTTCGACGGCCTCGGCTA
This sequence comes from Acidimicrobiia bacterium, assembly GCA_041619955.1. GTDB lineage: Bacteria > Actinomycetota > Acidimicrobiia > Spongiisociales > JAOTWH01 > JBFJZV01. The sequence goes on from JBFKDA010000012.1 coordinate 7,604, forward strand.
CCCGCGGGGACTGCGCGGCGACGAGATCCCGTTCCTGGCACGGGTGCTGCTGGTCGCCGACGCCTACGCCGCTATGACCGGCCTGCGCCCGTTCAAGGCGCCGCTGTCCTCGGAGGAGGCCCTGGACGAGCTGCGGCGCCACGCCGGCAAGCAGTTCGACCCGACCGTCGTCGAGGCGATGGCCGAGCTGGCCGTTGCCCTCGAGATCGAGGTCGGCCACGAGGCCGGCAGGGTCGTCGACCTCGCCCATCGCAAGCTCGGGTAGCGCCCGCCCCGGCCGGGAGCCGGGCGGGGCGGTCACAGCAGCAGCGTGGCGATGGCGAGGAAGCCGCCGAAACCCAGGAGGTCGGTGATCATGGTCAGGAAGATGTGGGAGGCCAGCGCCGGGTCCTGACCGGCCTTCTGCAGCAGGATCGGGATCGACGCACCGGCCAGCCCGGCGATGGTCATGTTGCCGACCGCCGCCAACCCGATGACGAAGCCGATGTCGAGCTGCCCGGTGGTCACCGTGGCGATGGCGCCGGCCAGCACGGCGATCACCGAGCCGTTCACCACACCCACCCCCAGCTCGCGCACGATCGCCCGGCGGGCGACGTGGCGGGGCAGGTCCTCCACCGCGAGGGCGCGCACCATGACGGCCAGGCTCTGCGAGCCGCCGTTGCCCCCGACCGACGCCACCACCGGCATGAACGCGGCCAGCACGGCCAGGGTCTCGATGGTGTCCTCGAACTGGCTGATGACGTACGCCACCAGGAAGGCCGTCGCCAGGTTCATCACGATCCAGGGCAGCCGCCCCCGAACGGAGCGGCCCACCGGCGTGTACGGCGTCTCGCCCATGCCGGCGCCCACCATCGCCGCGATGTCCTCGGTCGCCTCCTGCTGTACGGCCTCGAGCGCGTCCTCGACCCCGACCATCCCGAGCAACTTGCCTGCCGCGTCGACCACCGGCAGCCCGAGCAGGTTGTAACGCTGGATCAGCTCGGCGACCTCCTCGCGGTCGGTCTCGGGGCGCAGCGCGACCGGGTTCGGCACCATCACCTCGTCGACGCCGGTTCCGGGCCGCGCGAAGACCAGGTCGCGGAACGAGATCACCCCGCGCAGCGTCAGGTCGTCGTCCGTCACGTACACGTACGAGAACCCGGGCAGCGTCGCATGGAGCCGCCGCAGCGCCTCGATCGCCTCGCCGGCGCCGAGCCCGATCGGCAGCGACACGACATCGGTGCGCATGAGGCCGCCGGCCGAGTCCGGCGCGTAGGCGAGCAGCGCTCGCACGTCGCTCTCGGCCTCGTCCGAGATCGCCGCGAGGACCTCGGCGCGGAGGTCCTCGTCCAGCTCGGCGACGATGTCCGCGGCTTCGTCGCGGGGTAGGGCTTCGATCAGGCGGGCCGCGCTGCCGGCGTCGATCTCCTCCAGGATCTCGACGGCCGCCTCGGTCCGCATCTCCTCGAGGACCTCGGCGGCCTCGGGCAGGTCCAGCTCGGCCAGCAGGTCGGCGGCCGCGCTCTCGTCGAGCGCTTCGAGGATGTCCGCCGCGTTGTGCGGTTCCGCCTCGGCCAGTGACTCCCACTCCTCTGCGTGGGCGTCGAGGTAGTCCTCGGCCTCGTCGGGGCGGCGCCGCGCCAGGTCCCGCAGCGCGAGTGCCAGGTCTCGGGGGCGGCGGAGTCGGAGCTTCACGATCGCAACCTAGTCGTGCGCAAAAGCGCCGGGACAAGGGGAAAAAGAAGCAGGCCCCCCAGGGGGGACGAGGGGGCCTGCGACGCCGGGGCTCCGCTAGGGCGCACTCGGCGCTGAGGGGATAGTAGCAAACGAGTGGCCGGTCCGCCACCCAGAATATTCGCAGTCTGCATGGAACGGCCCGGGCGTACACTCGCCCGCGGGAGGTGATCGTGGACACGAGGCTGACGTCGTTCTCGCACGGTGCCGGCTGAGCGTGCAAGCTCGGCGCTGACGAGCTGGCGCACGTGCTGCGCCGCCTGAACGAGACGGATGCGGTCCGCCACCCCGACCTGCTGGTCGGGGTCGGCGAACGCGACGATGCCGGGGTCTACCGCCTCGCCGACGACCTCGCCCTCGTCCAGACCGTGGACTTCTTCACCCCGATCGTCGACGAGGCACACGACTGGGGCCGGATCGCCGCGGCCAACGCGCTGTCGGACGTCTACGCGATGGGCGGGCGCCCGCTCACCGCGCTGTCGATCGTCGGCTGGCCGCGCGACGCGCTCCCGTTCGACCTGCTGGGCGACGTGCTGGAGGGTGGTGCCGCGGTGCTCGAGGAAGCCGGCTGCACCCTGGTCGGGGGGCACTCGGTCGACGATCCGGAACCGAAGTACGGCCTGGCGGTCACCGGCCTGGTCGACCCCGCGCGGATGCTCACCTCCGCCGGGGCACATCCGGGCGACGCGCTGGTGCTCACCAAGCCGATCGGGACGGGGGTGGTGACCACTGCGATCAAGCACGAGCGGGCGAAGCCGGAGTGGCGGGACGCCGCGGTGGCCTCCATGACCGCGCTCAACGGGCCGGCGGCCGCCGCGGCACTCGCGGCCGGCGCGCACGCCGCCACCGACGTCACCGGCTTCGGGCTGCTCGGCCATCTCCACGAGATGCTCGGCGGCGGGGGCGTCGGGGCGCGGGTGGCCGCGGCGGCCGTGCCGCTGCTGCCGGGGGCGCGCCAGCTCGCGACCGACGGCGTGGCTCCGGGCGGCACCGTCCGCAACCTCACGGCCGCGGCCCGGTACACCGATTTCGGCAGCGCCGACGAGCCGGTGCGGGTACTGCTGGCAGACGCCCAGACGAGCGGCGGGCTGTTGATCGCGACCCCGCCCGAGGCGGCCGCGGCGCTGCTCGGGAGCGTGCCGGGGGCGGCGCAGATCGGCGAGGTGGTCGCCGACCCCGGCGAGCGCATCGCGCTCGCCGGCTGAGCCCGCCGATGCGGGAGGTGCCGCGCCAGGTCAAGGTGCTCGCATTCGGCGTGTTCCTGGTGATGACCGGCCTCACGCTCGTGGCGCCGATCCTGCCCCTCTACGCCCGGGAGTTCGGGGTGAGCCGCACGGCGGCCGGTGCTCTGATCTCGTCGTTCGCGGTGGCCCGGCTGGTGTTCGACGTGGCCGGCGGGGTGGCCACCGACCGCTTCGGCGCCCGCCGGCTGATGCTCGGCGGTGCGCTGTTGCTGGCGGTGGCGAGCGTCGCCGCCGCGCTGGCGCCGACGTTCGCAATCCTCATGGTCGCCCGCGTCCTCGAGGGCGTCGGCTCCGCCGCCTTCGCCACCGCGGCGATGCAGCTCGTGGTGGTGTCGACCCCCCGGGAGCGGCGCGGCCGGGCGATGGCGGTGTTCCAGACCGGGCTGCTGGCCGGCATCTCCATCGGGCCGGTGGTCGGCGGGCTGGCCGCCGAGGTGGGCGACTTCACCACCCCGTTCTGGATCTACGCGGTGCTGGGGCTGGGGGTGGCGGGCCTGGTCGCGGTCGCGATCGAGGAGCAGCCGACCCGATCCCTCCCACCGGCCGCGATCTACCGGGCGGCCGGCCAGCTGCTGCGGCGCCCGGCGTTCCTGGCGTTGCTGTTCGTGACGTTCGCGATCTTCGTGATGCGGGCCGGGGCGCGCATCACGCTCCTGCCGCTCTACGGCGGCGAGGAGCTGGGACTCGGCGAAGCGCAGATCGGCATCGTCATCGCCGTGGCGGCCGGGGTGAACCTGCTGCTGGTGAACCCGGGGGGCTGGCTGGTCGACCGGGTGGGGCGGGTCCCGGTGCTGGTCGCCGGCCTGGTCGGCGCGGCCGTGGCCATCGCCGCCCACGGGTGGGCGACGACCTTCACCGCCCTCGTCGTGCTGAGCCTCGGGTTCGGGCTCGTCGCAGCCCTCGTGGGGATACCGCCGCCCACGCTGGCCGGCGACCTGGCACCGGAGGGGGCGGAAGGGGCGTCGGTGGGGCTGTACCGGATGGCGGCCGACGTCGGCATCGTTGCCGGCCCCCTCGTGATGGGGGCGGTAGCCGAAGCCGGCGGCTTTCGGGAGGGGTTCGTGATCTCGGGGGCGCTGCTGCTGGTCGCGGCGGTCGTGGCGCTGGCGATCCGGCCGGGGACCCGCACGCCGGCTGGTGCGCCGGTGATCGCCGAGGGCGCCGTGTGAGTGCCTAGCGTTCGGGGCGTGAGCGAACGCCGCGATCCCGAGCTGGACGAGCGCCTGGCCGCCATCGCCGGGTCCATGGGCATCGGCGCGGGCCTGCAGCGGCACCTGTTCCTGTGCGCGCAGCAGACCACGCCGCGCTGCGCCAGCTACGAGCAGACGACCGAGACGTGGCGCTACGTCAAGGCGCGCCTCAAGGAGCTCGAGCTGGCGGCGGCGCCGCCGGCGTGGAAGGGGACGGCCGAGCCGCGGCCCGCCGCGACGCCGGCGGCCGGGCCGGGCCGGGTGCTGCGGAGCAAGGTGGACTGCCTGCGGGTCTGCGAGCAGGGCCCGATCGCGGTGGTCTACCCGGAGGGGGTGTGGTACCGCGACGTCACGCCCGCGGTCGCCGAGCGGATCATCCAGGAGCATCTGATCCTGGGACGGCCGGTGGCGGAGTACGCGTTCGCCGTCGACGGGCTGGCCGGCGGCCCGGCGCCGGGCGACCGGTAACCTCGCCCCATGGCCTGGCTGAAGCGAGGGGTGTTGGCGTGGGCAGGCTGGCGGCTCTTCGGGCCGGTCTTCAGCCCGCGCTTCCGGGGCCCGCAGGAGCGCCCGCCGATGCCGCCGGGCCGCACGGTGACCGTCGGCCGGTACGAGCTGCTGGTTCGGGAGGCCGGCCCCGAGGACGCGCCGGTGGTGGTGCTCGTCCACGGGTGGGCATACGGCAGCACCGGCACCTGGCACCGCGTCCTCCCCCTGCTCACCGAGCGGTTCCGGGTGGTCGCCGTCGACTACCGCAACCACGGCAAGGCCGATCGGATCCAGGGCCGCTACACGGTCGAGCGGGTGGCCGACGAGGTGGCCGGCGCGCTGCACGCCATCGGCGTGGGCCCGGCGACCGTCGTCGGCTACTCGATGGGCGGCATGATCGTCCAGGCGATGGCCCGCCGCCACCCGGCGCTCGTCGCGAAGATGGTCCTCGCCGGGACCGGGGCGTTCCCACTGCCGCTGCGGCGCTACTCGACGAGGGCGGGGTTCGGCGCGGCGCGCGCCGTGGGGCGGATCGGCAGCCGGCTCGGGCCGCTCATCTCCTACGAGTACCTGCTGCGGGTGGGTGCCGTGGAGCGCCGGTACGCCGCCTGGCTTTGGGACGTCCTCGTCGACCGGGACGTCGACCTCTACTTCGAGGGCGGCAACGCCATCTGGCGCTTCGACAGCCGCGACTGGATCGGCCGCCTCGACGTGCCGGCGATGGTGGTGATCCCGACGGACGACCAGCTGGTCCCGCCCGCCGCGCAGTACGAGTTGGGGTCGCTGCTGCGCGACGTCGAGGTCGTCGAGCTGGTCGGCGCCCGCCACGAGGCCGTGCTGACCCACGCCGAGGACGTGGCCAAGGCGATCGCCAGGTTCGCCGGCTGACCAGCGCGGCTCGGGCGCTACGCCCCCGCGAGCCGGCGGCTGATGACGAGGCGCTGGATCTGGTTCGTGCCCTCGTAGAGCTGGGTGATCTTGGCGTCGCGCATGAACCGCTCCACGGGGAAATCCTTGATGTACCCGTAGCCGCCCAGCACCTGCACCGCGTCGGTGGTGACCTCCATCGCCCGATCCGACGCGAAGCACTTGGCGACGGCGGCGGCCGTCGTGAGGTCCGGGTCGTTGCGGTCGAGCGCGGCGTGCGCCGAGTACACGAGATGGCGGGATGCCCGTACCTTCATCTCCATGTCGGCGAGCATGAACCCGACCGCCTGGTGCTCGATGATCGGCTTGCCGAACTGGCGGCGCTCCTTGGCGTACCCGAGGGCGACGTCGAGCGCGCCCTGGGCGATGCCGAGCGCCTGGGCCGCCACCCCGGGCCGGGAGAAGTCGAGCGTCCGCATCGCGATCGCGAAGCCCTCGCCCGCGGCGCCCACCAGGTTGGCGGCGGGCACCCGGACGTCGTCGAAGGCCAGCTCGCCGGTCGGCGAGCCCCGCAGTCCCATCTTGTTCTCGTACCCGACGACTTCGAAGCCCGGCGTGTCGGCCGGCACGATGAAGCACGACACGCCGCGGGCGCCGGCATCGGGGTCGGTCTTGGCGAGCACCGTGTAGACGGTTGCCACGCCGGCGTTCGAGATGAAGCGCTTGGACCCGTTCAGGACGTACTCGTCGCCGTCGCGCAGCGCCTTGGTGCGCATCGCGGCCGGGTCGCTGCCGGCGTGCGGCTCGGTGAGCGCGTACGCCGCGCGAGCTTCGCCGTTGACGATCTTGGGGAACCACTCCTGCTTCTGCTCGTGGGTGCCGCTCAGCAGCACCGGCAGCATGCCGAGCTTGGCGAGGATCGGGATCATCGAGGTCGAGGCGCAGACCCGGGACACCTCCTCCACCAGGATCGCCTGGGAGATCGAGTCGGCCCCGGCGCCCCCGTACTCCTCGGGGAAGAGGACCGACAGCAGATCGGCCTTCACGAACTCGTCGAAGAGGTCGGCCGGGTATTCACCCGACGCGTCGATCTCCTCGGCGCGCGGCGCGACCTTGTCGAGGCAGAACTCCCGGACGACCTTGCGGAACTCCTCCTGCTCGGGGAGGAGCTGATAGGGCATCGCCTCCAAGCCGATCAGGCCTCGGCGGACATCTGGCGGACGATCATCGCCACGACTGCGGCGATGACGACCAGCACGAGGAGCTTCTTCATGGCGACCTGCTTTCTTCGGGACGTGCGTCGTCGTTCAGGGCCGATTGTACCTGTGCCGGCGGGCGACGCCCGTGGCAGACTGGCCCCATGGAACCGGCATCCGCCCGTATCGCCCTCGCCGCCTGGAACGCCGCCCGCCCCACCGATTGGTACGCCGAGCGCCACATCCGGGCTCTGGTGCGCCGGACCCTCGACGGGCCCCGGCTGGCTGCGCTCGACGCTCGGGCCGCCCGATTCGGCGCGGCCGTCGCCGCCATCGGTGACGCAGTGCGCCGCGCCGAGGCGCACCCACCGGAGCTGCGGTCGTGGGACGGCGCCGGCAATCGCGTGGAGGAGGTCGTCTTCGACGACGCCTACCACGCAGCCGGCCGCGTGGTGTGGGCCTCGGGCGTCGTGGCCGAAGCGGCGGCGGCGGGCACGTCCTACGAGCAGGCCACGCTCCTCTACTTGCTGAGCCACGAGGGCGAGATGGGCCACGGCTGCCCGGTCACCTGCACGGTGGGGCTGGTGCGCTGCCTGCGACGCCGCGCCGACGCGGCGGTCGCCGACAGGTTCCTGCCCCCGCTGGTGCTGGCCGACTACGACGCCGCCGACCGGGGCGCGCAGTTCCTCACCGAGGTGCAGGGCGGCAGCGACGTCGGCGCCAACGCCGTCGTCGCCACGCCCGCCGGCGACGGCACCTGGCGCATCACCGGCGAGAAGTGGTTCTGCTCGGTGGCCGACGCCGACCAGTTCCTGGTGATGGCGCGCCCGGTGGGGGCACCGCCGGGCACCGCCGGCCTCGGGTGCTTCCTCGTGCCGCGTCGTCTCGACGGGGCGATCAACGGTTTCCGGATCCGGCGGCTCAAGGACAAGCTCGGCACGCGGGCGATGGCCTCGGGTGAGATCGACTTCGAGGGCGCCGTGGGCTGGCCGATCGGCCCCGTCGACGAGGGCTTCAGGACCGCGGTCACCGCGATGCTCAACGCCAGCCGCTGGCTCAACGCCGTCGGCAACTGCGGGATCCTGCGCCGCGCGTATGTCGAGGCGTCGTCGTACGCCCGCCACCGGGAGGCGTTCGGCCGCCCGATCGGCGACTTCCCCGGCGTGCGGACGATCCTCGCCGGGCTCAAGCTCGACTGGTTGGCGGCCCTGCACTCCACCTGGCTGCTGACCGGGCTCGACGAGGCCGTCGACACCGGCGCGGCGTCGGAGGACGATGCCGCCTTCCACCGGTTCCTCGTCAACGCCAACAAGTACGCGGTGTCGACGGCGTGCACCCGGGCGGTGCACGGCGCCATCGAGCTGCTCGGCGGCAACGGCGCCATCGAGAGCTTCAGCGTGCTGCCCCGGCTGCTGCGGGACGCCGTGGTCTACGAGCAGTGGGAGGGCACCCACAACGTGCTGGCGGCCCAGGTGCGGCGCGACCTCGGGCGGCTGGGGCTGGCCGGGGTGGTGTTCGACCGGCTCGGCCGGATGATCAAGGGAGCCGCCCACCCCGAGCTGGAGCCGGCCGCCACCCGGGCGGGGGCCGCGCTGGAGGAGCTGGCGGGGCGGGTGCAGCGCTGCGTGGCCGACGACGCCCACGGCGCGGTCCATTTCCGCACGGTCCTCGGCGACGTCATGGCCGCCGTGCAGGGGGCGGCGCTGCTGGAAGCCGCCGACCGCGAGGACGACCTGGAGCTGGCCGCCGAGCTGCGGGCGGTGGCCGACCTGTTCGCCCGGCTCCGCCTCGACCCCGAGTACCGGCCGGAGGACGACCCGGGTCACCTGGAGCGCGTCGACCTCGCGGTGGCAGGCGACGCCGGCTGACCCACCCAGAACGTCGCCGCCGACTCGACCGCGCCGGTGGGGGGTGTGCAGGGTGAGGGCCAGCGTGGCACGCTACCGGCGAGGAGGCGCATGGCGTGGCGGCACGCGGTTGGCGTGGTGACGGTGCTGGCGGCGGTCGTCGCCGCCTGCGGTGACGGGGCTGCGCCGACCTCGACGAGGCCGACCCCGACGCGGCCGACCTCGACCGAGCCGGCCCCGACCGAGCCGCCGCCGGCCGGCGTGATCGGGCCGCCCACCTGGCCGACCTTCCGTCTGACGCCCGACCGGGTCGGCGCGGCCGCCCCCGGTGCCGAGGGCGCGCCGGAGCCGGCGTGGACGTTCGCCACCGGCGGCGTCGTGGAGTCGTCGCCGGCGGTGGTGGGCGGGGTGGTGTACGCCGGGACGTTCGCAGAGCGGATGTTCGCGCTCGACGCCGCCACTGGGGCCGAGCGGTGGGCGTTCGAGGTGGGCGGCCTGCTGCGGGCGTCGCCGTCGGTGGTCGGCGGGGTCGTGTACTTCGGGGCCGACGACGACGTCTTCTACGCCGTCGATGCCGCATCGGGCCAGGAGCGGTGGCGCTTCGGGCTGGGTCCCGGCGGGGAGCAGAGCTCGCCGGCCGTGGCGGACGGGCTGGTCGTGTTCGGCGCCTTCGACCGCAACGTCTACGCCCTCGACGCCGCCACCGGCGAGGAGGTGTGGCGCTTCGCCACCGGGGCCGGGATCCTCTCGTCCCCTGCGGTCGTCGGCGGCGGGGCATACATCGGCTCGATCGACGGCGCGGTGTATGCGCTGGACGCCGCGTCCGGCGAGCTGCGCTGGCGGTTCGCGACGGGCGGCCCGGTGTTCAGCTCGCCGGCGGTGGCGGGGGAGGTCGTCGTGATCGGCTCCGACGACGGCCACGTGTACGCGCTCGACGCCGCGTCCGGTGCACAGCGGTGGGACGTGGCGACCCGTGGGCCGGTGTTCGCCACGCCGGCGATCGCCGACGGCGCGGTGTACGTCGGGAGCCGGGACGGCTCGTTCCTGGCGCTGTCCCTGGAGTCCGGCGCCGAGCTCTGGCGCGTCGACCTCGCCGAGGTCCTCTCTTCGGCGGCGGTCACCGCCGGCCGGGTGTACGTCGGCTCGAGCGACGGGGGCCTGTACGTCCTCGACCGTGGCGACGGAGCGGTGCTCCACCGCCTCGCCGTGGGGGAGCTGGTGTGGACCTCACCGGCGGTGGTCGGCGACTGGCTCTACTTCGGCGCCCACGACGGCAACGTGCACGCCTACCGGCTGCGTTGACGGCGCTCCTCTCGGCCGCCGTCCTCGCGCGCGGGTAGGGTCGACTTGTCGTCGTAGGGAGGACAGCAGGTGGCAAACGACAGCACGACCCTGGATTCGCTGGTGCTGGAACGCGAGACCGTCCGGTCGCTCACCCCCACCGGCATCGAGCTGGTGGGCAAGAAGAAGACCAAGGGGGACAGGAAGACCTGCGTGTGGCCGGAGTGTGGGGACACCACCAAGGCCAAGCCCGAGTGCCCGATCATCACGCACCCCGGCGAGACGGAGACCCCCGGCGGGTGACGCCGGCCGGAGCCACCTCCTGGTAGCGTCCCGGCCTCGCAGATCGAAGGAGCGAGAGTGGGAATGGACCTGGGGCCGCTGGTTCTCGACCGCGAGACCGTCCGCACGCTGACGCCGAGCGGCGTCGTCGAGATGGTGGGCAAGAAGACGAAGAAGGGCGATACGTGCGTGTGGCCGCAGTGCCCCGACACGGACTCCAGGCGGGGCCCGGAGTGCCGTGAAGACCCCGTCCCCGAGCAGCCCGAGCGGATGCGGCCCGACGGCCACCGGTAGCGCCTCGCCGGCGTGGGTCCCGGTCCTCTCCGGCCGGGACCGAGACGACGGCGAGGCCGCATTGGCCGCCATCGCCGCCGACCTGACCGATCTGGCGGCGGTCGGCATCCCGGGGAGTGGCCTGAACACCGGCCGGCCCGGGGTGGCGGTCTTCCTCGCCTATCACGCGGCCGCCACGGGCGACGCCCGGGGCGGCGAGGCGGCTCTCGCGCTGCTCGACGAGAGCATCGCCGCCGCAAGCCGCGAGCCGCACGGCGCATCGCTCTCGGGCGGGCTCACCGGGCTGGCGTGGTCGGTGACGCACCTCTGCGGCACACTGTTGCCCGCCCAGCCCGACGACCCGGTGGATGCGGTCGACGCAGCCCTCACGGAGCTGCTCGCCGACCCGGCATGGGCCACCGAGGCCGAGCTGCTGTACGGGCTCGCCGGCTTCGGTGTCTGGGCCCTGGAGCGGCTGCCGCGCCCGGCGGCGGCCGCTCTCGTCGATGTGATCGTCGGGCGGCTCGAAGGCGCTGCCCAGCGCCGCAACGGCGGCGTGGTGTGGGCCGGCGACGACCCGCCGGAGCCGGGAGCCATCGACCTCGGCGTGGCCCACGGCCTCGCCGGCACGGTGGCGTTTCTCGCCCGCGCGGTGGGCGCCGGCATCGCCGCTGCCACGGCCAGCGCGCTGCTCGACCCGGCGGTCGACTGGCTGCTCGCCCAGCGGGCCGACGGCGGAGGGGGCACCACGATCCCGCCGTACTCGGGCCGGGACCTGAGCGAGCGCACCGCCCGAGCGGCATGGTGCTACGGCGACCTCGGCGTGGGCGCGGCCCTGCTGGCGGCCGCCCGCCACGCGGCCCGTCCTGGCTGGGAGGAGGCGGCCCGTGCCATGGCGCTCCGGGCGGCCGCCCGCCCCGATCACCTGATGAGGCTCACCGGCACCGGGCTCTGCCACGGCTCGGCGGGCGCCGCCCACGTCTTCAACCGGATGTACCAGGCCACCCGTGAGCAGGAGCTCGGCGACGCCGCCGCCCGCTGGTTCCGGGTCGTGCTCGACGCGCGGCACCCCAGCGACGGCATCGGCGGCTTCGGGGCGCTGCGGGAGCGGGGTCACCGCGAGCTGGAGTGGTGGGCCGATCCGGGGCTGTTGAACGGCGCCGCGGGGGTGGGGCTGGCCCTGCTCGCGGCGCTGTACCCGGTGGTGCCGGAGTGGGACCGCACGCTGGCGATCGCCCCACCTCATCCCCGGTGAGCGCCCGCGGCCACACGCCGGCCGGGTGGTTCGTCGCCCGGGTACCGCTCCTCCCGTTCGACGAGCTGGACCGCTGGCGAGCCGGCGGCCTCGACGCCATCCTGCGCCGTCCCGAGGTGCGGGAAGCGGTGTTCCTCGCATCGCCCCGGGTGGCCGCCTCGATGGACGCGGTCCCACCACCGGCAGCGTTGCTCCGCTACCTGCTGCGAGCGATCGGGCGGGCGACGCCGTTCGGCCTCTTCGCCACGACGACCCACGGGACGATCGGCGACCGTACCCGCCTCCCGGTGCCGTCGGTCGCCGCGGTGGAGCGGCGCACGCGCCTCGACGCCGGGTACGTGCACGCGTTGAGCCAACGGCTCGGCGGTGCGCAGGACGCCGTTCGGTTTCGGCCGAACGACACCCTCTACCGGTTGGGCGACGAGCTGCGCTACGCCGAGGAGCGTTCCGGTGAGGCCGGGCGGCGCGAGCACCAGCTGGTCGCCGCTGCCGCCACCCCGCCGCTGATGGCCGTCCTCGAATGCGCCTCGGGCGGGGCCCGGCGCGTCGACTTGGTCGACGGGCTCGTCGGTGCCGGGCACGAGCGCGGCGCGGCGGCCGGCTTCGTCGACGAGCTGGTGAACGCCCAGATACTGATCGGCGTTGCCGCCCCTCCGGTCAGCGGCGGCGACGGCCTCACCTATCTGCTGCACCGCCTCCCCCCCGGGAAGGACCGAGCCGCGCTCGCGTCGGCGCAGGACGAGCTTGCACGGCTCGACGCCGCCGGAGCGGGGCAGGCTCCCGCCGCCTATGAGCCGCTGGTGCGCTCGCTCGAACCGCTGCCGGTGGAGCCCGACCTCGACCGGCTCGTCCACGTCGACGCCCACCGGCCTGCGCCGGCGAGCCTGGCCGCGACGGTCGTGGCCGAGATCGAGGCCGGCATCGACGTGCTGATCAGGACACGCCGCCGCCGCGACGACCCGGGGCTGGCCCGGTTCCGCGTCGGGTTCGAGGAGCGCTACGGCGAGCGCTGGGTGCCGCTGCTGGAGGCGCTGGACGACGGCGCGGGGGTGGGGTACCTGCCGCCGCCGGAGGCGCTCGCCGAGCCTGCGCCGCTGCTCGCAGGGCTGCGGCTGGGCGACCCGGCCGCCGACCCGTCCCACGTCTGGGGCCGACGAGAGCACCACCTCCTCGGGTTGCTGCACGGGGCGTGGTCGACGCGGGCGGGCGAGGTCGTGCTCTCCGACGCCGACGTCGAGGAGCTGACCGTGGCGGATGCCAGCCCGCTGCCCGACGCCTTCGCCGCCTTCGCCAGTGTCGCCGCCGCCTCCGACGCGGCGCTCGATCGTGGCGACTTCCAGATGTTCCTCAGCGGCACCGCCGGACCGTCGGGCGCCCGCCTGGTCGCTCGTTCGTGCCTGTTCGAGCCCGAGCTGGAGGCGTCGGTGCGCGACCACCTCCGGGCCGAGGAGGCGGCGCGGCCGGAGGCCGTGTTCGCCGAGGTGAGCTACTGCCCCGAGCCGCGCACCGCCAACATCCTGCACCGCCCCGAGCTGCGGGACGCGGAGATCCCGATCGGCGGCACGCCCGGCTCGGGCAACCTCGTGAAGCTGGCCGACCTGCTGGTCACCGTGGACGGCGGCCGCATCCGGATGTTCTCCGCCGAGCTGGGTCGCGAGGTGGTGCCCCGCACCACCACCGCCCACGACTTCCACGCCGCCGACGCTCTCGGCGTGTACCGCTTCCTCGGCGCCCTCCAGGGCGAGGGTACGGCTGCGGTGACGGGCTGGGACTGGGCGCCGCTGTCCGGCGCGCCGTACCTGCCGCGGCTGCGGTACGGGAGGGTCGTGCTGGCCAAGAGGCGCTGGCGGCTGACCGCCGCCGAGCTGGAGGCGCTGCTCGCCGGGAGCGGCGACCTAACCGGACGCGTCGAGCGACTCCGAGCCAACCGGGGCCTGCCGCACGTCGGTTACCTGCTCGGCCCCGACCCGCTGCTCGTCGACTTCGGCAACCCCGAGGCCTGTGCCGCAGCCCTCGAGCCGTTCGCCGGGCGCCCCCACCTGGATGTCGAGGAGGTGTTCCCGCCGCCGGGGGAGATGGCCGCGCGGGGCGCCGCCGGTGGTGAGTACGTTCACGAGCTGGTCGTGCCCTTTCACCGGGCGGCGCCGGCGCCGCCGCCCCGGCTGCGGCCGCCCCGCCCCGGCGCCGTCCGGCGGGACTTCCCGCCCGGCAGCGAATGGCTCTACGTCAAGGCGTACGGCGACCCCGCACGCGCCGACCGGCTGCTCACCGGCCCCGTTGCCGAGGTGGTACGGCAGGGCGGCGCCGATCGCTGGTTCTTCGTCCGCTACGCGGACCCCGCTCCCCATGTCCGGGTGCGGTTCGGCGGGCCGCCCGCGGCGCTGCGGGACCGGTGCAGGCCGCTGCTCGAGGAACTGCTGGCCGGCGAGCTCGAAGCCGGTCGGCTCCACGGCGTCCGGATCGACGTGTACCGGCGGGAGGTCGATCGATACGGCGGACCGAAGGCGATCGAGACCGCCGAGCAGGTGTTCCACGTCGACAGCGAGGCCGTGCTCGCCCTGCTTCCCCACGTCGGCGGCGACGCCGGCCGGGAGCTGCGGTGGCAATGCGGCCTGATCGGCATGCACCAGACCCTGGGTGCGTTCGGCCTCGACGCCGCCACGCGCCGCCTGCTGGTGGCGCGGGTTCGCGGGTCGCTGGAGCGGGAGATGGGCGTCGACCGCCGGGGCCGGGCCGAGATCCTGGGCCGGTTGCGGCCCCACCGCCGCCGGCTGCTGGCGCTGCTCGACGGCGAGCCCACCGACGACCCGTTCCCGGCCGAGCCGCTGGCGCTCCTCGCCGGGCGGGCCGCCGAGCTGGCCGAGCTCGCCACGACGTGGCACGGGCTCGCCGCCGCCGGCGACCTCACCGCGCCGCTCGACGAGATCGCCTGGAGCTTCGTGCACATGTTCCTGAACCGGCTGCTGCGGGGGGCGCCGCGCCGCCAGGAGCTGGTGCTCACCACCTTCCTCGACCGCCTCTACGACTCGCAGGCCGCCCGCGGCTCACAGCAGGTCGGCTGACACCACGTACTCGACCTCGCCGTCGCGGTCGTGGAACTCCACCGGGGCCCGCAGCCATGCCCGCGCTCGGTCGAGGTTGCGCTCGAGGTCGCCGGCACCGGTGACGTAGCCGACCAGCTCCGAGGCGCCGGCAGGGTGGAAGTCGTCGTGGTGCTCGGCGCGTTCGTCCGCCGTGACGCCTACCCGGTCGAACGACGCCAGCACGGTCCAGTTGTACGCCTTCGTCTCGAAGCACAGCCCGTCCGCGCCGAGGCGCAGGCGGGCGTACACGAAGAGCGCCACCATCACGCGGGGCGCCAGCCCGCGGCGGGCGAGGAACAGCGCGCAGTCTCGGTGCTCGGGGTGCTCGAAGCACCGGTCGAGCCACGTCAGGCCGACCTCCCGGTCCCGCACGACCACCGCCCACACGTCGGCGTCGTCGGTCACCAGGTCGGCGAGCGTGGCGTCGGCCTCGGCCAGGCCCGTCCGCGCGATCTCGGGGCGGGCCAGCAACTGGTCGAACAACGCGACCCCGCCATCCGCCGGCCGCCGCAGCGTCAGCGCCACGCCCGCCCTAACGGCCGTCGTGGTCGACGCCGTCGTCCCGGGGCCCACCGGCCGGGCCCAGCTCGTCGAGCACCGCGTGGGCGAGGAACCGCACCGGGGCGGTGCCGATCGACACCAGCCCGCCCAGGCCGCGCCCCACCACCCGCGGCACCCGGCGGAGCTTCGGCCCGCCGATGAACCCGCGGCGTGCGAAGTACAACCACAACGCGACCGCGGTCACCGCCATCACCGCCAGCAGGCCGAAGTAGCCGTACTGCCACTGCAGCTCGGGCATGTTGGCGAAGTTCATGCCGTAGAGCCCCGCCATCAGCGACAGCGGGAGCAGGATCGCCGAGAACACGGTGAGCACCTTCATCACCTCGTTCATGTCCTCGGCCACCGTGCTGCGGTAGGTGTCGAGGACCGCGGCGAGCAGTGCACGCGACGCGTCGAGCGACTCGGTGACCCGGAACAGCAGGTCGTCGACGTTCTCGAACCGGAGGCGGGCCCGCTCCCCCACGTGGGGGAGGCCCTCCCGGGTGAGCGCGTTGAGCACCTGGCGCTGCGGGCTGGTCATGCGGCGCAGCTCGATCGTGTCCCGCCGCAGCGCCTGGAGGTCGCCCGGCACCTGCACGTCGCCGGCGACCGCCCGGTCCTCGAGCAGCTCGAGCTCGTGCTCGAGGTGGTCCATCAGCGGGATGACCCGCCGGGTGCTCGCCTCGACGAGCCGGGCGAGCAGCTGATCGGGGCCGCCCACGGCGAGGGCGGGGACCTGCTGGACCTCCTCGATCATCCAGTCGACCGCCGGCAGCGGGTCGGTGTGGAGCGTCACCAGGTAGCCGGGGCCGAGGAAGACGTCGAGCTCCCGCGGCCGGATGCGGTTGTCGTGCGAGCCGAGCGCGAAGAGGATCGCGAAGATGTAGTCCGAGTAGTCGTCGAGTTTCGGGAACTCCGACTCGTCCACCACGTCCTCGTAGGCGAGGTGGTCGAAGCCGAACTCCGCGCAGACTTCGGCGACCTCGGCGGCGCTCTCGTACGTCACGTCGAGCCACACCCAACCGTCCTCCGCGCGGCGCCGTTCCAGCGTCGATGGGCCGGTCATCGTGGCGACCTCGTCGCCCGGAGCCTTGTACAGGAGGCGGCGCACCTGCCGATTATCGAGCCGAGCGGGTGTGGAGCCGCGGATTTCGCCTCCCGGTGTGGGGATGGCCCTGCTGCAGGGGTACCCTCGGGGCATCGCATGACCCGTCGCCGCTTCGCGCTGTTCGCTTGGTCGGTGCTCGCGCTCAACGTCGGCGTGATCGCCTGGGGAGCGGTCGTGCGCGCCAC
>JBFKDA010000013.1:0-24066 GCA_041619955.1 Acidimicrobiia bacterium
CCGCAGGATCGCGAGATCATCCTGCTGGCCACGTGGGAGGGGCTCAGCTACGCCGAGATCTCCGAATCGCTCGGGATACCCGTCGGGACGGTGCGTTCCCGACTGGCCCGCAGCCGGGAGCGCCTCCGGGAACTCGCCGGGGACATCGGGCAATCAGATGCGACCGGAAGTAGCAACTCGTGACCGATCACCCCCACCCCTCCCCTCTCGACGCTGCCGTCCTCACTCTGCGCGTCGCGGAACCGGCGCCTCCCGACGAGGTGCTGGCCGCCCGCCGGCTGCTGAACGCCGCCATCGCGCAGGAGCACCGACGTGCCGACGTGCCGCGCCGCCGGTGGCTCGCCGCGGCGGTGACCGGCGCCGCGGCAGTGGTCGTCGCGTTGGTGGTGGTCTTCTCGGTCACCTCGCTGCGGGCGCCGACGGCCCAGGCGCTGCTGTTCGACCTGATCGACGTCGCCATCGGCGCCGAGCCCCTCGACCCGGCTGAGGGGGAGTTCACGTACGTGCGCGCCGCGGGGGTGCAGCTCGTCAGCGCCGAGGTGTCGATCGACGCCGACCGCGACACGGTGGCATGGCTGCAGCCGTTCGAGGACGAGCGCTGGTACGCCGCCGACGGCAGCTTCCGGGTCCGCTTCGTGCCGGGCGAGCGTCAGTTCTTCAGCGAGGACGACGCTGCCATCGTGGCAGCCGACCCGTTCCTGTCGCAGGACGAGCTCACGCCGATCGTCGAGGACCTGCCGCCGCGGCCGGTGGACGTGCTGCGAGCCGACCTGCCGACCGAGGCGGGGGTGCTACGGGAGGCGCTGATCGACGAGTTCCAGCTCGACGCGCCCGAGCGGACGCGCCCGCTCGAGGTCGAGTTGGTCGACCAGGTCGGAGACCTGATGGTCGAGCACGACGCCACCCCGCAGCTGCGGGCGGCGCTGCTCGGCGTGCTCGCCGATCTCGACGGCATCGAGTTGGTCCAGCGGGGCGCCGGCCGGTTCACCGTGGGCGTCGAGTACGCGGCGCTCTCCACCGGCGAGCGGCTCCGGCTCGAGTACGTCTTCGACCAGGACAGCGCCCTGCTGGTGGAGGAAGGGCTCGTGTATCTCGAGCCTGCGCCCGAGTCGGGCATCCCGGCCGGCACGACGTCGTCCGTCCGCTACGACGCCCCCGAGGTGGTTGCCGAGCTCGGAGGGTGAGCTTGCGCACGCCCGGCCGATCCGCATACTCCCTGGCGTGGTCGCCGCGCTGTTCCTCGTCGGGAGCCTGATCGGGGCCTGGTTCACCTGGAACGCCTGGCGCCCGGTGCGGCCGGGCCGCGTCGGGCCGCTGTGGCTGCCGGCGCTGGTCACTGCGGAGCTGGTGCCGTTCCACCTCGCGTGGCAGGCGCTGCTCACCGCCGGGTTCGTGGCGCTGGGCGCGCTGGACGCACGCGTCGGGCAGGTGGCGATGGCCGTCACCGTCTTTTCGTGGACCGGCTTGATCGCCGTCCACGTGCGGGCGCTGCGATCCGGTCGCGCGATGCTGCGTGCCACCGGGGCCGACCGGCTCGCCCGCCTGCGCGGCTGGCCGGTGCCGCGCCTCCCCGAGGGCGTCGAGCTGACCACCGAAGTGCGGTACGGCCCCCACCCGCGCCACGTCGTCGACGTCTACCGGCGCCGCGACCTCGCTGAGCCGGCGCCGGTGATCGTGCAGGTGCACGGCGGGAGCTGGGTACGCGGCCGCCGCGACCGCCAGGCCCGCCCGCTCATGTACCACCTCGCCAACGAGGGCTGGGTGGTCGTGGCGATCTCGTACCGGGTGAGCCCGGAGGCGACCTTCCCGGATCACCTCGTCGACGTCAAGCGCGCGATCGGCTGGCTGCGCACCAACGCCGGCGAGCTCGGCGCCGACGGGCGCTGCCTGGCGATCACCGGCGGCTCGGCCGGCGGGCACCTCGCGGCGCTCGCGGCGCTCACCGACGGCGAGCCCGGCTACCAGCCGGGCTTCGAGGGCGCCGACACGTCCGTGCAGGCCGGCATCGCGTTCTACGGCGTCCACTCGCTCCTGCGGTCCGACGGGAGGACGCCGCTGTGGCCCTGGCTGACCCGGGTGGTGATGAAGGTGGTGCCGCACGCCGATCCGGAGGCATGGCTGGCGGCCTCACCGCAGCACATCGCCCACGGCGGCGCGCCGCCGTTGCTGCTGCTGCACGGGACGCACGACTCGGCGGTGCGCGAGCACGTGTCGGCGCGATTCTCGGCAGCCCTCGCTGCCGTGGGCGCGTCGGTCACGTACGTCCCGGTGCTGGGCGCCACCCACGGCTTCGACTACTTCACGTCGGTGCGGGGCCGGGCCGCGGCGGCGGCCGCAGCTGCGTTCCTCAACTCGGTGTTCGCGTCCGTCACCGCGGACGCCGACGAATAGCCGGGCATGCTCAGTCGGCGAGGAGGGCCTGCGCCGCTTCGATCGTGAACCTGCCCTCGGTGACCTCCCGTCCCACCACCACGCCGGCCAGGCCGCGCCCGTCGCCCTGGAGCCGGGTGAGCTCGCCGAGGTCGTCGAGGTTGCGCACCCCGCCGGCGGAGATGATCGGCTCGTCGACGTACTCGAGCGCTCGGCGCAGGATGCCGAAGTTCGGCGGCTCGGTGAGCGCATCCCGGCCGGCCTGGTTCACCATGAACGCCGCGACGCCCGCCGCGGACATCTCGATCGCCACCTCCTCGAGGAAGCGCCCGCTGTGGCTGGTCCAGCCTCGCACCATCAGCTCCTCGTCGGGGAGCACGTCGAGGGTGACCACCACCTTGCCGGGATAGTCGCGGCCCAGCTCCCACACCATCTGCTGGTTCTCGATCGCAGCCGTGCCCATCCCGATGCGCCACGCCCCGGCCTCCAGCAGCGCCTCGGCGTCGGCGGGGGAGCGGACGCCGCCCGCGATCTGCACGGGCACGTCGACGGCCGCGACGATCTCGGCCAGCAGGGGCCGGTTGCGGAGGTCGCCGTACGCAGCCGCGTCGAGATCGACGACCAGCAGCTTGCCGACGCCCTTCTCCGCCCAGCCGACCGCCCGGGCCACCGGGTCGGCGTCGAGGGCGATTGCCTCGGTGACGTCGCCGCGTGGCAACCGGACCGCCCGGCCGCCGAGCACGTTGACGCGCGCGTAGAGATCCAAGTGCGGGCTCCTTCCGTCCGGGACACGCTACCGCCCCGGCGGGGTGCGGGCCGAGGTGGTACATTCACCAGAGCCGACGGATAGTCGGCAAGGCAGGAGTTTCCAGCGCCGGTTCGCCGGCGATAGTGACTTCAGCCGGCGTCGGTCCCGTGGGTAGCGGCCGGAGCCGCCTCGGTGGATCCAGCCGACCCCGTCCCGGTACTGCCTGACACCGCGGTGGGCCGGCGCGGCCCCCGTCGACCACGCTTGGTTGCGTTTGCTACCTTTTGGTGGTGGCGCGCCTCCACGTCTACCTCCTCGGCGGGTTCCAGCTCCAGTCAATGGGCGCTGCGCTGCCGCCGATCGCGTCCCGCACCGGCCGGTCGCTGCTCGCGTACCTGCTGACCCACCGCGAGCGCGCCCACACCCGGGACCTGCTGGTCGGCAAGCTGTGGCCGGACACCGAGGAGACCAAGGCGCGGCGGCGGCTGAGCCAGAGCCTGTGGCACATCCAGAGCGTCCTTGCCCCGATCGCAGGGGCGGAGCCGTTCATCCTCACCGAGCCGGCGACGATCCGGTTCAACACCCGCAGCGACGCCTGGATCGACGTCGCCGAGTACGAGGAGCAGATCGCGCTCGCCAAGTCGAGCCCACCGTCGGCCGAGCTGGACGCGCTGCGCCGGGCTGTGGAGTTGTACCGGGGCGACTTCATGGCGGGCTACTACGACGAGTGGGCGTATCAGTACCAGGGCCCGCTGCGGGACGACTTCGTCGCCGCGCTGTCGAAGCTCACCCGGATGTGCAAGGCCCGCGGCGGCTACGAGGAGGCGCTCGGCTACGCCCACCAGATGGTCGTGCAGGACCCGTTCCGGGAGGCGTCGCACCGCGAGATCATGCGGTTGTCGTTCCTGCTCGGCCGCTACAACGAGGCGCTCCAGCAGTACGACCGCCTGTCCACGCTCATGCAGGACGAGCTCGGTGTCGGGCCCGACCCGCAGTCCGAAGCCCTACGCCGCGAGATTCTGGACGCCCGCGAGAAGGGCGACCGGCCGTTCACGCCGACGCCGACGTCGCCGCTGTTCGAGCCCGGCCTGGCGGTCGACCTGGTGGGGAGGGAGGACGAGCGAGCGGGGATGATCCACCGCATCGAGCGCGTGCTCGACGGTGAAGGCGGGGTGGTGCTCGTCGAGGGCGAGTCGGGCGTCGGCAAGACCCACTTCCTGCGCCAAGCTGCCGACGACGCCAACTGGAGAGGCGTCGGGATCATCTGGGGTGAGTCCGACCCGGACATGCGGCGACCGTACGAGGCGCTGCGCAACGGGCTCGAGCGGGTGCTGTCGCCGCTCCGAGCCAGTCAGCTCGAGGAGACCGTCGAGGAGGTGTGGCTGGCCCAGGTGAGCCGCGTCGTGCCCCGTCTCGCCGAGCTGCTGCCGGATCTCCGGCGGCCGCCGCCGCTGAAACCGGAGGAGGAGCCCGACCGTATGCGGGAGGCGTTCATCCGGGTCTTCCGGTCGCTGGCCGGGGTGACCCCGCAGGCGTACTTCGTGGACGACATCCAATGGGCGGACGAGGAGACGCTGGCGGTGCTGGTCCGGCTGGCCGACGTCGCTCGCGAGGCCGGCATCCTGCTGTGCCTCGGCTACCGCAGTCAGGAGGCGCGGGAGCGAGCGGTGAGCTGGGATGCGATCCGCCGGCTCGACACGTCCGCCCGCGCGGAGCGGACCGCGCTGCGGGCACTCGACCTCGACGAGACCGCCGAGCTGGTGCACCGGGCCACGGGTCGGGTGGTGACCGACGACTTCGCCGAGGGCCTCCACTACGAGACCGGCGGCAACCCGCTGTTCGTCCTGGAGACCCTGCGGGCGATGCACGAGCAGGACGCCCTCGACGACCTCAGCCGCGCCCGCCTCGGCACGCTCGGCCCCGAGCTGCCGCTGTCTCCGGGCGTCGCCCAGGTGATCGGCCGGCGCGTCGAGAGCGCCGGGCCCGGCGTGCGGCCGGTGCTCGACGCCGCCGCCGTCTACGGGCCGTCGGCCGACCCGGCGGCGCTGGTCGCGGTGACCGGCCGCAGCCGGGCGGAGGTGCTCACCGCCCTCGACGAGGCGGTGCGCCGGCGCCTGCTCGCCGAGGAGGAGCGCGGCTTCCGATTCAGCCACGAGCAGATCCAGCGCGTCGTCTACTCCCAGATCGAGAGCGAGCGGCGGGTCGAGCTGCACGGCAGGGCGGGCGGCTACGTCGAGGAGCGCGCCCCGGGCCGGGTCGAGGATCTCGCCCACCACTACGCCGAAGCCGGCGAGCCGGAGAAGGCGGCCGGGTACCTGCGCCTGGCGGCGGCGGCGGTCCTCGACGTCTATGCGTACGACGCCGGCGCCCGCCACCTCGAGCGCGCCTTGGCCTTTGCGGACGCGGCTGGGTGGTCGACCGACGAGCGATACGCCACGCTCGCCGATTTCGAGGAAGTGCTCGACGTGCTCGGCCGGCGCGACGAGCAGGAGGCGGTGCTCGACTCGATGGCCGAGCTGGCCGGCGAGGCCGCGCCCCGGGTCGCCGAGGTGCTGCGGCGCCGGGCCTGGTTCCTCGCCAACACGTCCCGCTTCGACGAGGCCGAGAAGTACGCGCTCGAGGCCCTCGAGGCGTCGCCAGCCGACGAGCGTGCCGATGCGCTCATCGCGCTGGGCATGACGCTGAACCTGGCCGGCCGCCAGCAGGAGGCGGTGCCGCTGCTGGAGGAGGCCGTTGCGTGCGCCGGCACCGATCGCCAGTCCGCATCGGTCGCGTATGCGCTGGGCTCGGCCCTCAGCGAGCTGGCCGAGTACGAGCGGGCCGGCGCCGAGCTGGAGAAGGCGCTGCTCGCTTACCGCGACCTCGGCGACCGGCGCATGGCGACCGAGGTGCTGAACGTGTTAGGCGCGATCGCCCACGAATCGGCCGCGTCCGATGCGGGTGAGTATCACGCGCAAGGGATCGAGGAGGCGCAGGCCATCGGCTACGTCCGTGGCGTGGCCGTCAACTGCGCCAATCTGGCGAACGTGCGCCGCTTTGCCGGGCTCATCGAGGATGCTCGCCGCTTGATGGCTCGAGCTGCAGCGGGCTTCGCAGGTATCGGCGATAGGCGTGCCGAGGCGCTCCTGCTCGTGAATCGGGCGTCGCTCAGCCACACGTACTTCGGCGATGACGACAGCGCAAGGAACGACGCCGAGGTTGCGCTGGAGCTGTTCCGTGCCAGTGGGCACGGCTGGGGGGAAGCCCACTGTTACGACGTGTTGGGCGGGATCGCAGTGCGTGAAGGGAACGCCAGACGCGCTCGTGACTACTACGAGCGTGGCCGCGAGGCAGCGCGAACGTCGGGGCACCGCTGGCTCGAGGCGAACCTGCTGCAAGCCCTGGCGCTTCTCGAGCTGGAGGCCGGCGATGCTCCAGCCGCGATGGAGCACGCCGAGGAGGCCGAGGCAATCTGCGAGGCGTTGGATCTACGCGACGCCTCGATCGTGGTGCGTGCGATCCGCGCCCGCTGCCTGCTCGCGCTGGGTCGCAAGGTCGAGGCCCTGGGGCTGCTGAGGCAGTCGGTGGGGCAACTGCACGACGGCGTCGACCAGCGGTACCGGGTCTCGTACTGGCATTTCGTCGTGGCCGCAGCCGCTGGGCACGATGACGAGGCTCGGATTGCCCTCGACGACGCCCATAGGCGGCTCCAGGCGATGCTCGATCGACTCCCTGATGGGGAGAGAACGCCGGCAGCTGAGCGGGTTCCGCTGCACGCCGACATCACGGAGGCATGGGCAAGGACCCAGCCGACGCAGGCGGTCGTCCAGCTTCCGGCGAGCGGAGTGCCGACCGGCCGGCCGCTGCGGCCCGATGACTATCGCAACATCGAATGGACGATCCATCACCCCGACGACCAGTCGATGGCGGGCGCCGACCGCCGCCGGCGACGGCTCCTGCGGCTGCTCAGCGAAGCTGACGAGCAGGGTGGATCTCCAACCGTCGAGCACCTGGCGGACGCGCTCGGAGCGAGCGTCGCGACGATCCGACGGGATCTCAAGCGGCTGCGATCCGACGGTCACGATGTCCGCACGCGCGGCGCACGCGGTCCGACAGGTAGTTGAGCGGAAGGTTCTCGAAAAGATCGGGAGGTTCTGAGACACCGGCGAGAGACCGCTGTCGTACGTTGTGCTCGACATCGGTCGGAGGAGAAGGGACGACTCCGTCTGCGCCCCACCCGTAGGGGACGATGGGTGGCAGTTGCTGTCCGACCGACAGATGCGACGGCTCCGCTAGGGCCGCTGGGCAGCAGGTCCCGTACTTCCCCGGGGCCTGTTGCCGCGCGCCATGAGCGGAAGCTTTACGCGCTCACTGAGACAGCGGTGAGACACCTGCCTGAGATCGTCGGCGCCGCAGGGGGAGTGGCTCTACAGGAGGAACACCGTGAAGCGCACCCGCACGTCCGGCGTCGTCAGCATCAAGTAGTCGCCCCGGCGACCCAGGTCTGGGATGAGGCCTGCAGCAGTCACAACCGCGCATGCTCCGCTAGGGCGCCTTCGGCGAGTCCGAGCGGCTCGACGGGAGGAACACCGTGAGACGCATCCGCACGTCCGGCGTCGTCAGCATCAGGTAGTCGGCCGGGCGACCTGGGCCCGGCCCGAAGCCCCGCAGCACCATCACGCAATGCTCCGCTTCGCACGTCCGGTTACGTGAACATCTAGTCGCCCCGGCGACTCGGGTTTGGGACGAGGCCCGCAACACCATCGAGCAATGCTCCGCGAGGGCGCCTTCGGCCAGTCCGAGAGTCCCGACAGGAGCCGACACCGTGAAGCGCACACGCACGTCCGGCCGGGTCAGCATCAAGTAGCCGCCTGTCGCACCCACCCCTCCCGCCCGCCGTGAGACCGGCGGGTGCTTGGTATGCCGCATCTGGTCCGTTAGGGTGCCGCCTCGCACGGCGCGATCCCATTGGGATGGCGCCGTTTCTGTTTACCAAACCCGGCTGAGCCGGCCCGCAACCGAACCGGGCCGGCGAGAACGCCGGACGCGAGGTGTCCCCCGATGCGAACCACGATCACCGCCGCGCTCGTCGCCGCCGCAATCCTGACCACGGCGGCGCCGGCCATCGCCGGCCCTAAGCCTGCCTGGATCACCGAGGTCGATGCGGCCAACGGTGCCATCACGGTCGAAGCCATCGAGCGTCGGGAGCAGTGGCTCGACGACCTCGCGGACCGCACCGAGCTGCGCCAGCTCAACGGTCCGTACCTGACCGCCGCCGGCGATCCCGACCGAACGCCCGGTGTCCAGGTTCGCACCTACAGCGACGCCGTCGAGCAGTGGCGGCCGCTCGTCGAGACGTTCTTCATGCCGGAGGACGTGCCGTGGGCCATGCGGGTCCTGAACTGCGAGTCGACGGGCGACCCGAACGCCAAAAACCCCCGCTCGAGCGCCTCGGGCCTGTTCCAGCATCTCGCCAGGTTGTGGCCGCAGCGGGCCGCCGACGCCGGCTGGGCGGGCGCCGACGTGTTCGACCCGGTAGCCAACGTCGCGGTCGCCGCCTGGCTCTTTTACACCGACGGCCCCGGCCACTGGGTCTGCCGCTGACGCGCGGGCCGAGCGAGCCCGCCCCGACCGGCTACCTCGCGGGTGGGACCCCGCCGGCCCGTTCCCGTTGCAGCGCGACGACCAGCCGGTGGCGCGCCTGCCGCCCGATCAGCAGCCCGCCGACCAGTCCCAGCAGCAACCCGGCGATCAGGCCGATGACGATCAGGAGCGGCGAGGCGAGGTCGCTCCCGCCGCTGTCGTCCGGGGAGTCCGTACCGGTCGGGAGCGCAGCCGTCACGGGAGCAGTGGTCGTCACCGTTGTCGCCGCGGTGGTCGTGGTCGACGTGGTGGTCGCGGCGGCCGGCGTCGTCGTCGTGGTGGTGCTCGGTGCCACGATGAGCAGCGCGATCGACGAGAACTCGCCGGTCGCCGAGAGGAACTGGTCGACAGCAGCCTGACGAGCCTCGCCAGAGTCGTTGGCGTTGAGCCCGGCAATCATCGCCGACGCCGCCGCCAGCGACTCCTCGGCGGTCGTGATCAGCGCCGCATGCTGCGGGCCGAACTCCTCGGGCGGCGTCAGGAGCCGCACGGCGTCGACCACCCCGCTCGCCTCGGCCTCGATGCTCCGGAACGCATCCAGCGTGTCTTCGAACGTCACGTTCCGTGCGTCCCAGGAGGCGTTGACGTCCTCCCCCTGGAGCCCGATCGTGTCCATCCGCACCTGGAGATCCGTGATCGTCGTCAGGTACTCCGCGGGGTCGGTCTGCGCCGCCGCGGTCGCCGCCGCCGCCATCGCGACCACGACCACCGTCGCAACGCTCCACGCTCTCCGCATCCCACCTCCGGTCGCCTGCCAGCCAGCATCGTACGCGAATCCTGCGGTCCATTTCCCACCGGCAACGCGCATCGCCCCCCGTGGTGTGCGGGGGGCGACGCTTCCCGAGCGACGGGGCGGGAGAGAGACTTTCCTATTCGGCCTATTCGGGCAGACCGCCGGCGTTCTCGAGGTGCGCCCGGACGAACCACTGATACAGCTCCAGCTTCGCCGTCTGGCCGACCAGCATGTCCTCGGTGATCGGGTCGATGGCGGCGACGCGCTCGATGGCCTTGCGGTGGTCGCCGATCACGCCGGTGTAGACCTTGTTCACCTCGGCGAGATGGTCGGCCACCATCGCTCGCTGGAGCGGGTAGTCGTTCCACGTGCGGTTGTCGACGACGTACCCGGGGGTGCCGACAGGCGCCACGCCGAGGGTGGCGATCCGCTCGGCGGTCTCGTCCACCATTGCCCGGGCCGCATCGACCTGGGGATCGAGCATCTCGTGCACGCCGATGAAGCTGGGCCCCACCACGTTCCAGTGGACGTGCTTCAACGTGAGCGCGAGGTCGATCAACCCGTTGAGCCGATCTTGAAGGATGGCGGCGACCTCTGCGCCCTGGTCGTCGTCGAGGCCCGGCGCGGTGAAAGGGAGGGAAGGCATGTACGGACGGTCTCCTGGTGGCTGCTCGCCGGCCCCCTACCCGCACGGGCGCCGGCGCAAACCCGCATCGTGTTTGGGCCCTGCCGGGCTGGGGTAGGGCCTCGACGCCGACCAGTCCCTCGAGCCGTCAGGACAGGGCGGCCGGGGCTCGCCCCGGCCGCCCCCTGTCGTTGACGCTCTCTCGTTGAGAGGAGTCCCGTGACTCATCCCGAAGAACGCCGAGAGCCCATCACCAACCTCGCCGACGTGCGCGCCGACCACAACGTGGTTGCTGCCTTCGGAAGCATCGAGGACGCTCGGGATGCGATCACCAGCCTCGAAGCTGCCGGTATTCCGGCCGACTCGATCGCCCTGCTCGGGGCGTTCCCGCCCGAGAGCGCCCGACCCGGCGAGGAGATCGTCGAGGACGCCGCGGTCGGCACGTTCGGGAAAGGGGCCGCCGAGGGGGCGGCCGCCGGCGCGGTGGGCGGCGCCGCGGTGGGCGCCCTGACGTCGCTCGTGATCCCCGGCGTGGGCCCGGTGCTCGCCGCAGGGCTGTGGGCGCTCGGCGGCGCAGCCGGCGGTCTGGCAGTCGGGGGCACCGCAGCCACCGGCGGGTCGGCGGCGTGGAGAGCGACGTTCGACGTCGTCGACTCCGGCAACTTCGCTGTTGGTGTCCACGACGACGATCCGCAGGTCGTCGACGAGGGCCAAGAGGTGTTGACCTCCAAGGAACCGCTGTCGATCAACCGGTTCTCCGACGCCGGCGCACCGGAGGCGACCTAGGCCGCGATGCCGGCCTTGGACACCGAGATCGAGGCCGAGGCGCCGGTGCCGTCGAAGCTGACGTCGTCAACCAGCGCTTCCAGGATCAGCGCCGGCGTCGAGTCCCCCCAGTCCGACGGCGGCCAATCCCCCGCCACCGGCGCGGTCACGGCCACGTCCATCTTCCCGTCGGCAGCGGCGAGCGACACCGTGAGGTCGTCATGTGCGCCTGCCGCGAGCAGCGCCGCACACATCTCGTCGACCGCCAGCGCCAAGTCGTCGCCGCCGTCGATCGTCAGCCCGGCCCTTCCCGCCGTCACCAGCAGCACGCCCCGCACCACGGCAACGTACTCGGCGCGGGCCGGCAGCACGATGCGCACCGGGGGTGAGGGGGTGGTTGCCACGAGCCGTATACTACGGAGCCGCCAGATCGGCGCGATCCACTCCACCCGGATGCGACGCCGATAGCGCACGGTCAGAACTGGAGGATCCGGCGTGGACTTGGTCACGAACCATCACGAGGAAGACGGCTGGGACGTGCTCGCCGTCACCGGCGAGATCGACCTCGCCACCGCCCCCCAATTCGAGCGCGAGGTCAGCGAGTACATCCGTGAGGGTTGCCGGTTGTGCCTCGACCTCAGCGGAGTCAGCTTCATGGACTCGACCGGCCTCCGGGTGCTGATCGGCGCCTTGAAGGGCGTCGAGGAGAACGACGGCTCGCTGCGGGTCGTAGCGGGCGACGGCCCCGTGGCCAAGCTGTTGACGATCACCGGCCTCGACGAACGGCTCGACCTGTACCCGTCGGTCGCGGCCGCCACCGGCAGCTAGCGCTCGCCGACCGTGGCCGACCGCTTCACCCTCGAGGTGCCCGGCAGACCCGAGCACCTCGCCACGATTCGTATCTTCGCGTCGACGCTCGCCCGCCGCTTCGGCTTCGACGAGGACACGGTCGCCGACCTGAAGTTGGCGATCTCCGAGGCCGGGACGATCGCCTTGCTCGGCGATGACGAGTCCGCCGTCCGGGTCGACGCGCGTTCGGTGGAGCGCGGGCTCGATTTCGAGATCGCTACCGGTACCGCGGCCCATGCCGGCGACGACGTGGGCGGGCTCGACCTCATCCGCGCGCTCTTCGAGGGCGCGGCACCGGGCCCCAGCGGGTCGAGCATCGTGATCCCGCTGCGCCGGCCGGCGGGCTCGTGAGTCCCTCCGCCAGCCTGCCCCGCGCCGAGGACGTCGCCGACCTCTGGGACCGGCGCGACGAGCGAGCTGCGCGCGACGAGCTCGTCACGGCCTACCGGCCGCTCGCCGAGCGGCTCGCCCGCAGGTTCCGCGGCCGCGGCGAGGCCTATGACGACCTGGTGCAGGCGGCGTCGATCGGGCTCATCAACGCCGTCGACCGTTTCGACACCGAGTACGGCGTGAAGTTCACGACCTACGCGACGCGCACGATCGTGGGCGAGCTGAAGCGCTACCTGCGTGACCGGGCGTGGTCGGTGCGGGTGCCCCGCGGCCTGCAGGAGGCCGCGCTCGAGGCGGGCCGGACCAGGGAGCTCCTCTCGCACCGGCTGGGCAGGTCACCGACTGTCGCCGAGCTGGCGGCCGAGATGGGGATCTCCGACGACGAGGTGGTCGAAGCTTTGGAGGCAGGCGGCGCCTACACGGCCGCCTCGCTCGACCGCCCCCTCGACGCGGACGACGACGGCGGAGCAACCGTCGGCGACCGCATCGGCGTGGAGGACGAGAGCCTGGCCCTCGTCGATCGCTGGCCGGACGTGGCCGAAGCCGTGCGGGCGCTCCCCGAGCGGGAGCGCACGATCCTCTACCTGCGGTTCTACGAGGGCCGCACGCAGACCGAGATCGCCGAGCACGTCGGCATCTCCCAGATGCACGTTTCGAGGCTGCTGCGCCGCTCGCTGGCGGCGCTGCGGGGGAGCGTCGAGCCGGACTACTGAGCGGCCAGCTCGAACCACACCGTGGTGGGCCTGCGGCCCATGACCCCCCACCTCGTCGACAGCCGATCGACGATCTCAAGCCCCCAACCCGACGCCCGCTCGGCCTCGGCATTGCGGAAACGCGGCCGGAACCCGCGGCCGGGGTCGACCACCTCGACGCGCAGCGTGCCGTCCTCGGTCGTTCCGACTCTGAGCCGGAAGTCCCGGTGGCGGGAATGCCGCACCACGTTCGACACCAGCTCCGACACCATCAGGGTGGCGTCCTCGACCAGGCTCTGCAGGCAATCCCGGGCGGCGTTCGCGACGAAGCGGCGGGCGCGCGACGGCGCCCGGTCGTCCGCCGGGAGGGTGATCTCGGTGATCGCAGGCGCGTCTCTGCAGGTCATGTGTGCCGCGTACCACATTCGGCACATCGGCAAACACCTTGAGTGTGTGCTCCGCAGGCCGTTGCGCCGGGTTTGTGAGCGTTCCGACGCCGGGTACCGTGCCGCCGGACGTCCCCGGAGCAGCCGGTATGCCCTTCGCCCAGTCGGACACCCCCGAGATCACCGAGGTCGGTGATCGCCTGCTCGGCGCGTCCTGGGAGCAGTGGCTGACCGCAGGGATCGTCGTGGTAGTCGCATTCGTCGTCGGGCGCCTGCTGCGCAGCGGGATCCAGCGAGTCCTCGCCAAGGACGGGACCGCCAGCTTCGGTGCCCGGCTGCTGGGCCGGATCGTGATGTACGGCGTGGTGGTGTTCGGACTCGTGTACTCGTTGGGCTCGCTCGACGTGCCACTCGGCCCGCTGTTCGGGGTCCTCGGCGTTGCCGGACTGGCGCTGGCGCTGGCCTTCCAGGACATCCTCGGCAACTTCCTCGCCGGCGTCGTGCTGATGCTGCGCCGGCCGTTCGACGTCGGCGATCAGATCCACACCGCCGGCTACGACGGCTCGGTGGAGGACGTGAACCTGCGGGCCACCCGCATCCGCCAGTACGACGGCACGATCGTCTTCATCCCCAACAGCACCGTGCTCGACAACCCGATCGTCAACAACACGGCGCGGGGTGCCCGCCGCACGACGTTCGACATCGGTGTCTCCTACGACGCCGACCTCGACCACGCGCGCCAGGTCATCCTCGAGACGCTGGGCCGCATCGACGGCGTGCGCGACGACCCGGCCCCGCAGGCGTACGTGCACGAGATGGGCGACTCCAGCATCAACTTCGCCGTGCGCTACTGGCATGCCCCGCGCATCGCCGACACGTGGGAAGTGCGGGACGAGGTCGCACGGGCGCTCAAGCGCCGCTTCGACGACGCGGGGATCGAGATCCCATTCCCCCAGCGGGTCCTCCACCTCTCCACTGCCGACGCGACGCTCACGGTGAACCGGCCGAGCGACGGCGGCAGCGGTCGCTGATCCTCCCGGACCGCCGTCGCGCGGGGTGGGATAGGATCCGGCGCCATGGCCGAGTTCATGGAGTGGAGGCCGCACCCCTGGCACGGGCTCCCCGTCGGTCCCGACCCGCCCCGCCTGATCACCGCCTATGTCGAGATCACGCCGTTCGACGTCATCAAGTACGAGGTCGACAAGCGGACCGGCTACCTCAACGTCGACCGGCCCCAGCGCGGCGCCAGCGCGCCGCCGACGCTGTACGGGCTGGTGCCCCGGACCTACTGCGGCCGCCGGGTGGCGGCCCTGAGCCCCACGGTGGAGGTCGCCGACGGCGACCCGCTGGACGTGTGCGTCGTCTCCGAGCGGCCGATCGACCGGGCCGACATCACCCTCACCGCCCGCGTCATCGGCGGGCTGCGGATGCTGGACGGCGGTGAAGCCGACGACAAGATCGTCGCTGTGCTCCGCGACGACGCGGTGTGGGGCGAAGTCACCGACCTCGGCGACCTCGCAGCCGGGATGGTCGACCGGCTCGAGCACTACTTCGCCACGTACAAGGCGCTGCCCGGCCACCCCCACGACGTGTCGATCGAAGCCCGGTACGGCCGCGAGCACGCCGAGCAGGTGGTGCTCGCCGCGATGGCGGACTACGACGAGCGGTTCGCCGGGGCCTGAGCTCAGCCCTGCGGCGTGCCGACCCACGGCCGGTTGGCCCCGTCGTCGTCTGCGACCACGACCAGCACCGTCTGGTCGCCGACCGCAACCGCGCGGAGCCGGTCGGCGTCCTCGATCCCGTCGTCCAGCCATTGGCCGGACCAGCGGCGCCCGTCGGGTGAGTACCACGACCAGGAGCGGGCGTCGCCGGCCGGCGGCGACGGTGCGGCGTCCGACCCCGCCGCCCGCCACTGCTCCCAGGTGACCGTGATCAGCGGCTCCTCGGTGGCCGTATCGAGGACGGTGAACGTGCGGGCCTCGAGGTCCATCGGGAGGAACCGGTTCGACCCCGGGGTGTTGCCGTACATCGTGAAGATCTCTTCGCCGGTGGCGACGTCGACCACCGCGATCCGCCGGGTCGCGGCGTCGTAGAGGAGCCGGCGGCCGCCGTTCTCGGCCACGACGTATCCGTCGTCGGCCGATGCATCGCCGCTTCCGGTCACGAAGAAGAAGTCGTCGGGATCCGACCCCAACACGAAGAGGCCCCCGGGGCCGCCGTAGCCGGCGAACGTCTCGAGTCCGTCGACCGGTGGCGACGGGAGATCCACGCGGGTTGGCGCGCCGCGGTGGCCGTCGAGCCACACCGCAGGCGCATCGCCGGGGCCGAGCCCGGTGGACGCGGTGCGGCCTGTGCCGAAGACGGCGAACCGGTCGCGGCCCGCCGCCGCGATCGGGGCCCAGCGTGAGCCGTCGTCGGATGCAAAGGCCTGGCCTCCGGGTCCGCCCGAGAAGCCGGCCGCGAGGAACCCCGCGTCGGTCGCCTCCAGGGAGAGTATGCCGAACAGGCCGGCCGGCGGCGCGGCGGCCGCTGCGAAAGATTCGCCGTGTTGGGAATGCCAGAACCGGAGCGGGACCCCGTCATTGGCGAGCATCGCGGATGAGAACGGCAGCTCGCCGTACGGGATCACCGCCGCCACCAGTCCGGCCGGATCCTCCAGCCGGACGCCATCACCGCCCAGCAGCAGCCGGAAGCCCTCGTCCAACAGGGCGCGTTGCCGGTCGTCGAGCGGCAGCTCCTCCGCAGCGGGGACCGTCGTCAGCACGGCGGCGACGGCGATACCGGCGTCGCCGGCGGCGACCAGCGCGCCCCACGTGCCCAAGGCGAGGCCCGGAGGCTGGTCGGCCGTGGGATCCAGCGGGAGGGGCTGCGCCGTCCATGCCGCGCCGTCCGGCGACGTCCACACCGTCAGGTCGGCCGCGAGGCCGGGCGTGGCGGCGCGCCGCTGCCCCACCCCGACCGCCACCAGCCCGCCGTCCCATGCGGCCGCCTCGTAGACCACCGCCCCGGGGTCGATCCCCGATGGGTTCTCGGCGATCAATTCCCAGGTGAAACCGTCGGTGGACGCCCACACCCTGTTGGGCTCGCCCGACACGTCCCCGCCCCGGACGATGGAGCGCGGGGAGCCGAAGCCCTCCAACGCGACGAAACCGCCGCGCCACTCGAGCACGTCCACCAGCGAGGACGAGAACGTGTGGTCCGAGCGTGCCCAGCCGAGCGACGGCCCGGGCAGCGCCCCCACGGCCGCCGGTTGCACATCGGGAGCGGTGGGGTCGACCCTGGCGAGGTCCGGCTCGAGCGTCGTCGCCGACGGGTCGCGCTCGGTGCCCCCGGCGAGCACCGTCATCGCCGCCAGCAGTGCCGCCACCACGACGAAGGCGCCGGCCGCGATCCACACGCCGCGCCGCCGGGCCGGGCGGCCCACCGCCTCGACCGCGGGCCGGTCGAGCTCGAGCGTGGCTGCCGAGGCGCGCAGGTGGCGGGCCAGGCGCGTCGCCGCTTCGTCGTCGGGGAGCTGGGCGTCCTGGGCGACCAGCCGGGTCGCCGAACGCTGCCGCCAGCGGACGAGCAGCCGCGGCAAGCGCAGCGCCCGCCCGGTCTCCGATGCGTCCCAATCGAGGAAATGCGATGCGACGAGGACGACCCGGTCGTCGATGTCCAGCCGGCCCAGCGCCCTGTCGACGGAGCCGTCGTAGCCCGGGGCATGGCTGGTCTCCGCCGTCGGACGCTCCAGGGGTGGGTGGTCCTTGACCCGGCGCCGCGCCCAGGACAGCCCGGCGCGGAGCACCCAGCCCTCGGGGTGGCGGTGAGCCTGGAGGGATGGCCACTGGTGCAGCGCCCGCCCGAAACCCTGCAGCACCGCCTCCCGACCCAGCTTCTCGCGGCGCAGCGCCAGCACCAGCGCTGCGGTGAGCGCCGCATGGTGCTGCCGGTAGAAGTCGTCGAAGTCGGCCGCCGCGAACCCCTCGACGACGACCTGTCCCGGTTCGCGCCGGCCTGGCTCGCGTTGCCCTGGTTGGGCGCCCATGCCCGCCACGGTAGGCCCCGGCCCGGCGAACGGGCACCGCCGGGCGCCCGAGCCACGGTGGGCCGGGTGGGGATCGAACCCACGACCCCTTGGATTGGAGGTCCGCTGCGGGCTGTTTCGGCTGGTTGAGATGCGGAGGGTGCCAGCGGGCACGGTCCATTCGACGGGTTGGCGGGTGACGCTTGCGAAAATCGTTGATCGTTTGCGGCACGAAGC
Source organism: Acidimicrobiia bacterium (assembly GCA_041619955.1). Taxonomy (GTDB): domain Bacteria; phylum Actinomycetota; class Acidimicrobiia; order Spongiisociales; family JAOTWH01; genus JBFJZV01. Next base: position 17,424 of record JBFKDA010000013.1, read on the forward strand.
GGTTCCAAGAGGTTGGAAATCAGATAATCTGATAATGTGCCCGACGTCTCAGCAACCGACGCAGCTCGTCACTTCGCCGACCTCCTGGACGGCGTCGAGCATCGCGGCGAGCACTACACGATCGTCCGCCGTGGCAAGGCGGTGGCCCAGCTCGAGCCGATCGGGCGAGGACGCGGTGCCGACATCAAGGATGTTCTCCGCCACCACCGCCCCGATCGAGCGTGGACCGATGATCTGGCGGCTGTCCGGGGTCTCATTGAGGTCGAGGACCGGTTGTGAGCCTGCTCTTGCTCGACACCACGTTCCTGATCGACGCCGAACGACAACACTTGGACCTCGACGACACGATCGGTGATGACGATGATGTCGCCATCGCCGCGATAACCGTGGCTGAGATGCTGGTGGGGGTCAAGCTTGCGTCCGGGGAACGGCGCGCCGCCCGCGAGGCATTCACGAACGATGTCATCGCTTCGATTCCGATCATCGCCTACGACACTGCGGTGGCGACCGAGCATGCGGAGCTGCTCGCCGCTGTTCGTAAGGCGGGCCGACCGCGAGGTGCGCACGACCTCCTGATCGCAGCTACCGCCCGAGCCACCGAGCGCACGGTCGTGACCGCCGACCTCAACGCGTTCGCCGGCCTCCCCGGAGTCGTCACGGTCGGCGATCGGTGACGCACGCAGTCGTGCCGTACTGTGCGCTATGAGGTTGTGGGTCCCCCGGTGTTCATCGTTGACCCACATCAGCCTTCGACTGGTGATGGACCATCGGCGAGAATCGTCACTATCGGAGCCGGTTCACCGCGAGGCGCGGCGGGCGAGTGCCGGTCGTCGCCAACTCCGACATCGACGGCCGCGGCTTCGCCGATCCCGGCGACGGCTTCGACTGGGACGCCTTCCTGGCGATGGCCGGCGGCCACCTCCTGACGCCCCCTTGAGGCCAGGATCTCCCTGGCGGATCGGATCACGGCTGGGTACGGTCTGGATCGATCTGTCACACACAAGGGGGAGGGACCCGTGGACCTGGGCGGCACCTGGTACAACGAACTCGGCTCGCAGATGACGTTGGAGGCCGCCAACGGCGCACTGTCGGGCACCTACAACAGCGCGGTGGGCAGCGCCGAGTACGAGTACGCGCTGGCCGGGCGGTACAACACCGACCCGTCGTCGGGCGGGCAGGCGCTGTCGTGGGCGGTGGCCTGGCAGAACCAGTACGGCAACTCGAACAGCGCGACGGCGTGGGCGGGCCAGTACTAGGTCGACGCCGCCGGCGTCGAGGAGATCTACACCTTGTGGCTGCTGGCGTCGGAGATGCCCGAGAGCGACGATTGGGAGTCGACGAAGGTCGGCCAGGACACGTTCACGCGCACCAAGCCGAGCGACGACGACGTGGCGGCCCGCCGCCGGATGCGCCCAGTGGCCCACCCGCGCCGCGCCGCGAGGCCGATCTAGGTTCAGCCCCGGACCGCGGCGGAGGCCCTCCCGGCACCATCGCGGCGAGGATCGACAGCTTGTAGCGTGACACACAGAACCGTGAGTGGTCATCGATCCCCGACACCACGAACAACCGGGCACCCGCACCCCACCCGTCACATCCATCTGGCAAATCCATCGCCCGGCTCCGCTCGAACCGCTTGATCACCGACGGGCGGGCATCGCTGGCCTGGGTGGTGGTGGCCGGCGTGGCCCCGTTGCTGCGGGCACTGCCGCAACCTGGCGATCCCCGGTGGGCCGGGAGGGGATCGAACCCACGACCTTCGGATTAGAAGTCCGACCATGGCCGTCCTCGCTGGTGCCATGCGGTCACGTTTCGCCCGTGTCTGTTTGCGAGATTCACGCTGGGCACATTGGCATGTACCCGCTGATCCGCGGCTATCGCAGGGCGTCCGTGATCAATGTGTGATCAGATTGGTGTCTCGCCACGTGCTTTCAGCGAGCAGGCAGGACCGGGCTACGGTGGAGTGATGTCGGCCGACAGACTTCTCTACGCATACATCGATGAGTCGGGTGACCGGGGGTGGGGCGGGAGGTCCACTGACTGCTTCGTTCTGTCGGCCGTGGTCATCGGCGCTAACGACGTCGGCGCTGCCGAGAGCCTTAGATCAGCTCTCTGTTGGGCGTCGCCTCGTGGGGCGACACCCCCTGCGCGGCGATGGGCTTCTACTACCGCACCGATAACCCAGGAGTCGCTGGACTTCATCGCCGACGTGATCGCGCAGGCCGAGGAGTAGCGGGGGGCAGGTAGTCCACGCCGGTTGCGTCGGTCCGCTGGCCGACGACTTCAGCTTCCAGGGTGACTGTGGCCGCCGCCTGGTCCGGACTCTCCGACGCGCGTTCGCATCCTGTGATACGCTGGCATGGATTGACAGAGCCCGGCGGCGAGGGGGGAGTTGTCCGTCGGGTAGGGGAGGGGGAGCGATCCATGCAACGCGGCGTTCGCTTGTTCTCGCGCCGGTCGCCGGCGCGCTCAGCCCGACGGCTGCGCGGGCGAAGCGAAGCAGCTTCGCACGCCACTGCCAATCGGACACCCCGCTTAGCGGCTGAAGGAGTCACTCATGGCTGATGCAACATCGACTCGCAGGGCTGTGGCGCTCGGCCTCGCCGCCTCGTTGCTTGCAGCTGTGATCCTTCCCGCGGCGGGCAACGCATCGGCGGCTGGTTCTGCGCCCGCGCCGCCGGACGTCGGCCTGGTCGATCCCTCGCAAGGAGAGTGGCACCTACGGGACGCTGTGGGCAGCGTGAGCAGCTTCTTCTTCGGCAACCCCGGAGACTTTCCGATGATGGGTGACTGGAATTGCGATGGAATCGATACGCCGGGGATGTATCGCCAGTCGGACGGGTTCGTCTACCTGTCCAACGCCAACCAGTCCCAAGTGGCCGACATCCGGTTCTTCTTCGGCAACCCCGGCGACGTACCGCTGTCAGGGGACTTCAACGGGGACGGCTGCGACACGGTGTCGATCTACCGCCCCTCCGAGGGCCGGTTCTTCATCATCAACGAGCTCGGCCAGAACGAGGGCGGCCTCGGCGCGGCCGAGACCGACTATCTGTTTGGCAACCCTGGAGACAAGCCGTTCGTCGGGGACTTCGACAACGATGGGGTCGACACGGTGGGATTGCATCGAGAGTCCACGGGCCTCGTGTACTTCCGCCAGACCCACACGCAGGGGATCGCCGACGCCCAGTTCATCTTCGGCGATCCCGGTGATCGGTTGGTCGCCGGGGACTGGAACAACGACGGTACCGACACTCCGGCGCTGTTCCGGCCGTCGAGCACGACGTTCTTCTTCCGGCACACCAACACGCAGGGCATCGCCGACGCCTCATTCCAATTCGGCGAGAGCCGCTGGTTGCCAGTGGCCGGCCACTTCTCCGTGGCGATTTGGGAGCACTTGACCTTCCAGTTCGGCCCCAACCGCTTCGTGAGGAATCCAGGTTCCCTCAACGAGCATCTGAAGTTCCGGCAGGCGATCGCGCACGCCATCAACAAGAATCGGATCGTTGCCGCGATCCCGTCGGCGGGTCGAGCTATCGACTCCTACGTCGAGGCCTTCCTACCGGCGCTGTCACAAGGAGCTTGGGCCCAGTACGACTACAACGTGGATACGTCGGTCCGGCTGCTCGGCGAGTTGTGTGCCGAGCTCAAGCGAGACTGCTCCAAGAGCCCGCCCCGAGCGGTCTTCTCAACGACCTCCAACAATGACGCCCGCGTGCAGCTATCTGGCCTTCTCAACGAGATGCTCTCTGCCGTTGGGATTCAGTACGAGGCGCAGCTCGAGGACTCCTCGCTGTTCTTCGGTGAGACCCTCGACTTCGGCACATGGGATCTGGGCGAGTGGGCCTGGCTTGGAACACCCTCACTGGACACGTTGGTTGGCGTCCACGACGTCTTCGACCCCGATGCCCCACCACCGAGTGGTTCCAACTTCTACCGTTGGGGCACGCCCGCAGTCACCGGGGCCGACCCCGCCGGCTTCAACCAGGGCCCGTCGTCGGTCATCGACGAACACACGGCGAGATTCGCGGAGCTTCGGGATCTCATGAACTCGACGAGCGATCGAACCCAGATCGTGGCCTACATCCGCGAGGCGGAGAAGATCCTCGCAGACCAGGTAGTCGTGATACCCCTCTACCTCCGGGCGCTGCCGCCGCCCTGAGACTTCAGCGACCTTCGGTTTTTCAGTCCCGAGTGGGTCGTCCCGACGGGTCCTGCCATATCCCGCATTCACCCGTGCCTGTTGGGGATTCGCGGTATCGTCATCCCGGCTTGCACCCGCCGATCCCGGCCCATCCCTCGGCGCATGTGATCAGAATGTGATCAGGCAGAGGGCGCAGCTATCCACGGTCACCCTGCGACGCGGAAATCGCTCTGACCGCCTGTTATCCCGGTGGGCCGGGTGGGGATCGAACCCACGACCTTCGGATTAAAAGTCCGCTGCAGGGGGTTCGGGCGATGTGGGCGATCTCGCGAATCGTCAATGGTGACGGGCGTATTCGCCCTTCAGCAGTGCTGGCCGCTTCGCACTGTTTCGCCCCGTTCTGTTGGGGTTTTGTTGGGGCGCGGTCCCGGCCGCGCCCTGCCGGGCGCCGCTGTGAACCTGCCGAGTGCCGTCGCCCTCGCCGGGTGGAAACGACGTGCAAGACCCGGCGCGATACCCGGCCCACACCCAGGTCAGCCCGGGGCCGGGTTTCGCCCCACCCCCCGGCTCCCGGAATTCCATGCCCGTGCCGAGCTTCGCCATCCCAGTGCGCAAGGCGCAAATCCCCGACTTCGCCCTCTCAACGTAGTTGGAGACCGAAGTCGGGTATTGGGATGGCGGCTGAGGCAACGACGGAGAGGCGGTATGAGGGGGCGGCGGCTCGTGTCGGTGGGCGTTGGTACGCTCGGCAGGATGGAGAATGAATCAGCAGAGATCGACCGTGGGGCTAACTTGACGGCGGTCGGAACGTCTTGAGGAGAAGCTGAGTTGGGCATCGAGGTTCTGGACCGGGAGCTCTACACGATCGCTGAGGCGGCTCGGCTGCTGCGTGTGCCGGCGAGCACGCTGCGGTGGTGGCTGGAAGGCCGGGACCAGTATCCCCCCGTTATCCGACCTGAGCCGACAGCCTCAGGGACGGTGACCTGGGGCGAGTTCGTCGAGGCAGGTTTCCTTCACGAGTACCGCAAGTCTCGAAGCCTGCAGCGCCTCCGGCCCGTCATCGAGAAGCTGCGGGATGGGTTTGGAGTGCCGTACCCCTTGGCGCACTTCAAGCCGTTCGTGGGGCCTGGTCTGCGGCTGACCCTCGAAGCGCAGCAGTCGGCAGACCTCCCTGACGACCTCTTGATCGTGTACGAGATCATGACCGGCCAGCTCGTGCTCGCCTACCAAGCCCAGGAGTTCATCCAGCGGGTCGACTTCGCGCCCTCCGGAGACCAATGGGCGGAGCGCATCCATCCGGCTGGCCGGGAGTCGCCCGTGGTGATCGACCCCGGGCTCTCATTCGGGGCGCCGACCATCCGCGGGATCAAGACGGGCGCGATCGCGGAACTCGTTGAGGCCGGCGAGCCGCCCGAGGCCGTGGCAGATGACTTCTCCCTGGAACTCACCGAGGTGAAGGCTGCGGTCTCCTATGAGTGGCAACGCGCCGCCTGAGCGCCGCCTGGCGAGGGTCCGGTTCTACTTTGACGCCGACGTGCTCGGCCTCGCCAAGGTCGTCGCCAGCATCCGGCCTGATGTCACCTATCCCGGTGACCCCGGCGGTGAGGTTCGCAAGCGGCGCCGGTCACCCAGCATCATCACCGATCCCGCGACCGAGGACCTCGTCTGGATCCCGCAGGTCGCTCGCCAGGGCTGGAGCATCATCACCCGTGATCGACACATTGAAGCGTACCCAGCCGAGCGCGATGCTGTCATCGCCTACAACGCCAAGATGTTCACCATCGCCAGCAACGAGAAGCTCGACCTCTGGCACCAGCTCGAGATACTCATGATCCGGTGGCGCGACATCGAACGGCTCAGCGAGCAGCCGGGGCCGTTCATGTACGCCCTCTACCGCACGACCACGACGAAGCTCCTCTGACGGACGAAGCCCGAAACGGTGCGCACGTGAAGTGCCGCTCGGGGCGGCTCTACAGCCCGAGCGTTCTGGTTCGATATCTGTTGGTCTGCTCGGTTGCGCGCATTAGGGGGTATATCTTCGGCGTCGCTTTGGATATACTGTTGGCATGACCAAACGACTTGTCGACATCGACGATGACCTCCTCGCCCGTGCCCGCACGGTCGCCGGAACAGACACGATCCGAGCGACGGTCGAAACAGCGTTGAGGCGCCTCGTCGACCAGGACACTGCGTTGCGGCATGTGGCGCGTCTCCGCAAGCCGGGCGTGCTCGACATCGGCCGACTCGACGAGGCACGGCGCCCCCGGGCTGGAACCGATGGCTGAGACCCAGTACCTAGTGGACACCTCGGTCCTGGGTCGCGCCCACCAGGACGAGGTAGGAGCCCGACTCGAGGAGCTGGCACGCCATGGACAGATGTGGACGTGCCGGCTGATCGACCTCGAAGTCGTCTACGGGACGCGAGCCCGCGATGTGGCAGACATCATCGAGGAACGCCTTGCGTTGCCGGTGGCTTCAATCGACGCCTGGGTGTTGGACCGAGCG
>JBFKDA010000014.1:0-23515 GCA_041619955.1 Acidimicrobiia bacterium
CCGAGTCGAGGTGGTCCTCCAGCGACAGGAACAGGTACTGCGGGCAGGTCTCGCCGTACACGTTGAGGCCGCGGTCGCGTGCGGCGGCCACTTCCGCCACCGCCTCCTTCGCCGACATGTGCACCACGTACAGCGGGCAGCCGGCCAGCTCGGCCAGCGCGATCGCCCGGTGGGTGGCCTCGCTCTCCGTGAGCGGCGGCCGGGTGATGCCGTGGTACACGGGATCGGTCTCGCCCCGCTGCAGGGCCTGCTCCCGCAGCACGTCGATCGCGATGCCGTTCTCGGCGTGCATCATGATCGTCGAGCCGTTCTCGGCGGCCTTCTGCATGGCCCGGAAGATCTCCCCGTCGTCGGAGTAGAGCACGCCGGGGTACGCCATGAACAGCTTGAACGAGGTGACGCCCTCGTCCATGAGCATGTCCATCTCCTTGAGCGACTGCTCGTTGACGTCGCCCACGATCATGTGGAAGCCGTAGTCGATCGCGCAGTTGCCCTCGGCTTTGGCCATCCACGCCTCGAATCCCTCCAGCAGGCTCTCGCCCTTCACCTGGACTGCGAAGTCGACGATCGTGGTGGTGCCGCCCCACGCCGCGGCGCGGGTGCCCGACTCGAAGCTGTCCGACGCGTAGGTGCCGCCGAACGGCAGCTCCATGTGCGTGTGCACGTCGACGGCGCCGGGCACGACGTACTTGCCGGTGGCGTCGATCTCCTTGTCGGCGGCCCAGTCGTGCGTGCCGGGCGCGGCGATGCCGGCAACCTGCTCGCCGTCGACCAGGACGTCGGCAACCATCGTCTCGGTGGCGGTGACGACGGTGCCGTTGCGGATCAGCGTGCGCATGGCGGCTCCTCCTCGAAAATCCGGGCCTCGACCTCCAACGCTAGTCGGCAGGAGGCCGCGATTCCCGGGCGTCGGCCCGCACGGCTGGCCCGCACCTGCCCCAGCTGATATGGTCGAACGGACGGTCTCCGAGGGGGAGGGAGTTACCACATGGAGTACACCGTCAAGAGCGGCGACACGCTCAGCGCGATCGCTTCTCGTTTCGACACGTCGGTCGGTGATCTGCTCGATCTCAACGATCAAATCGCCGATCCGAACATGATCTACGCCGGGGAGGTCATCGAAGTCCCCGGTGGCGACGACGGTGCTGTCGTCGTCGAGTACTCGGAGGAGGTCATCGAAGTCGTCGACGACGACGGTGACGTCGTGGTCGAGTACTCCGAGGAGGTCGTCGTCTACGAGGAGTAGCGCTGCGGCTGGGTCGTATCGCGAGGGGGAGGGTGTCGGGCAGCCTTCCCCCGCTCCGTTCGGGCGAGCCGATGCTCCTTCGGGCTCAGCCCCCGCACCCTCTTGAACGCCGCGCTCAGGGCGTAGGGGCTCGCGTAGCCCACCTCCCGGGCTACAGCGGCGATCGTGGTGCCTGGCTCGCAGAGCAGGTCGGCGGCCAGCGTCAGCCGCCAGCTCGTCAGGTAGGTCATCGGCGGCTCGCCGACCACCTCGGCGAACCGGCGGGCGAACGCGGCCCGCGACATCCCAGCGTCCGCCGCCAGCTCGGCGACGGTCCAGCCGTGCGCCGGGTTGTTGTGCAGCATCCGCAGCGCCGACCCGATCGCCGGGTCCCGCTCCGCGGAGTACCAAGCCGGCGCGTCGGACCCAGGCCGGGCGAACCAGGCGCGCACCGCCGCCATCAGCAGCAGGTCGAGCAGCCGGTCGAGGAACACCTCCTGCCCGGGCGCGTCGTCGCCGGCCTCGGTCGCCAGCATCGCGATGAGCGGCGAGTCCCACTCCGTGCCGGGCAGGTGCACCACCGGCGGAAGGGCGTCGAGCAACCGGCGGCTTACCTCGGTGTCGAGGTGGTAGGTGCCCGTCAGCATCCGGGTGCCGCCGGTTGGGCTGTTGCCCCAGGTCCGCACCCCGAGGTCCATCGCCTGGTACAGGTCGGTCCCGTCGACCGTGGTGCACCGCTGGCCGGGAGGGATCACGACCTGCGGCGGCGTCGCCGGGGAGTCGGCGACCACGTAGTGGTCGGGCCCCTGCACGAGCAGCACGTCGCCGGCGCCCAGCGCGAGCTGGCCGTCGCGGACCAGCCACGCCTCGCCCGCCAGCAGCGCCACCACCGTCAGCGGCGCCTCGTCCTCGATCCTGATCGCCCACGGCGGGTCGAGCACCGACCGCAGCAGGAATGCATTGCGGGCCCGCGGGCCACTCAGCAGTCCTGTCAGCGCGTCCATGGGCCGATCCTAGACGATCACGTATGAATCAGAGTGCCTCAGCCATGGACACGCTCAGCATTGGGCCGTACGGTGGCGGCAGCCGTCCAGCGAAGGAGCCAGCCCAGTGACCGCCTTGCTCGTCGCCGCCGCCATCGCCAGCGCCCTGAACGCCGGCATCTTCTTCGACTTCTCCACGTTCGCCATGCAGGGCCTACGGGCGCTCCCCCCGAAGCAGGGCCTGATGGCGATGCAGTCGATGAACGTCACCGCGGTGCGACCGCCGTTGATGATCGCGATGTTCGGCACGGCGGTGCTGACGATCGTCGTCGCGATCCTGGCGATCGGCGACCTCGGCGAGGATTGGGCGAAATGGGCGTTGGCCGGCGCGGTCGTCTTCGTCGTCAGCATCGTCGTTCTGACCGGGACCTTCCACGTCCCCCGCAACAACTGGCTGGCCGAGGTCGACCCCGACGCGCCCAACGCCGCCGAGCGGTGGGAGACCTACGCCCGAGAGTGGACCGCCGGCAACCACGTCCGCACCGTGGCGCCGCTGCTGTCCGCCATCGCCTTCATGGTCGCCGCGCTCCTGCGTTGAGTCGCGCCGGGTCGGCCCGCGGCCCGGCTGGGCAGCGCTCTCAGCCCGTCGTCCAGATCGCCTGGTTGACCCGGTTCTCCAGCTGCTCCTGGCGTCCGCTCACCGGCGCCGGGTCGACGTCCCCTGCCGCCACCTGCCGCTCGAGCGACGCCAGCGTCTCCTCGCCGTCCAGGATTCGCCGGCCGAGATCGCCGTTCCAACCGGCGTAGCGCTCCCGCCGAGGCGTGACGAGCGTCTCCCGCTCCACCATCTCGGCGGCCACCAGCAGCGCCCGTGCCAGCGTGTCGATGCCGCCGATGTGGCCGTGGAACAGGTCGTCACGGGCCAGGCTCTGGCGCCGCAGCTTCGTGTCGAAGTTGAAGCCGCCGGCGTCGAAGCCCCCGCCGAGCAGGATCTCGTGGACGGCCAGCGCCAGCTCGTCCACCGAGTTCGGGAACTGGTCGGTGTCCCACCCGTTCTGGTAGTCGCCCCGGTTGGCGTCGACGCTGCCAAAAATGCCGTTGGCCACCGCGTACGCCACCTCGTGGTGGAAGCTGTGCCCGGCCAGCGTCGCGTGGTTCACCTCGATGTTGACCCTGTACTCGCCGGTCAGGTCGTAGCGGTCGAGGAAGCCGTGGACGCTCTGGCAGTCGTAGTCGTATTGGTGCTTGGTGGGCTCCTGCGGCTTCGGCTCGATGAGCAGCGTGCCCCCAAAACCGATGTCCCGCTTGTGCTCGGCGACCAGGGTGAGGAAGCGGGCGAGCTGGTCGGCCTCCCGGCGGAGGTCGGTGTTGAGCAGGGTCTCGTAGCCCTCCCGGCCGCCCCACAGCACGTAGTTGGCACCGCCGAGCCGATGGGTCGCCTCCAGGGCGTGGCGGACCTGGGCGGCGGCGTACGCGAACACCTGCGGGTCGGGGTTGGTGGCCGCGCCGGCCGCGTAGCGGGGGTGCGAGAAGAGGTTGGCGGTGCCCCACAGGAGCCGGACCCCGGTGGCGGCCATCTTGTCCTCGGCGTAGCCGACCATCGTCTCGAGGTTGCGGGCCGACTCCGCGAAGGTGTCGCCCGGCGGGGCGATGTCGACGTCGTGGAAGCAGAAGAACGGCACCCCGAGCTTGGCGACGAACTCGAACGCGGCGTCCATCTTCAGGCGGGCGGCGTCCAGCGGGGCTGCGGCGTACGCCAGCCACGGCCGGTCGAACGTGCCGGCCCCGAACACGTCGGACCCGGGCCAGTTGAACGAGTGCCAGAAGCACACGGCGACGCGGAGGTGGTCCTCCATGCGGATGCCGAGCACCACCCGGTCCGGGTCGTACACCTTGAACGTGAACGGGTCGTCGCTGTCGAGGCCGGCGTGGGCGATCTCGCCAACGCCGGTGAAGAACTCTGGCATCACGCGACGTTACCGTCGCTTGATGTTCCTCGGTATCGACGTGTCGACCACGGCCACGAAGGCGGTGCTCGTCGACGGCAACGGCTCGGTGGTGGCCGCCGAGTCGGAGGCGTATGACTACCAGACGCCCCAGCCGCAGTGGGCAGAACAGCATCCCGAGGTCTGGTGGCAGGCGACCCGGTCCGTGCTCCGAGGGCTCGACCTTCGCGGGGTGGAAGCCGTCGGGCTGACCGGCCAGATGCACGGGCTCGTCCTGCTCGGTGCCGACGACGCGCCGCTGCGGCCGGCGATCCTCTGGAACGACCAGCGCACCGCGGCGGAGTGCGACGAGATGCGCGCCGCGCTCGGCCTCGAACGGCTGGTGGCGATCACCGGTAACGACGCGCTCCCCGGCTTCACGGCGCCCAAGCTGTTGTGGGTGCGCAACCACGAGCCGGACGTGTACGCCGCCGCCCGGCGCATGCTGCTCCCCAAGGACTACCTGCGGCTGCGGCTGACGGGGGTGCATGCGACCGATCGGGCGGGTGGGTCGGGCACCCAGCTCTTCGACCTGGCCCGCCGTGACTGGTCGGCGGAGCTGCTCGACCAGCTCGGGATCGACCCGGGACTGCTCCCGCCCACCTTCGAGGGCCCGGAGGTCACCGGCACGGTGTCGCGGGAGGCCGCCGAGTCCACCGGACTGGCCGTGGGCACGCCGGTGGTCGCCGGCGGCGGCGACCAGGCCGCCACCGCGGTCGGCACCGGCGTGGTCGACCCGGGCGCGGTGATGCTGTCGCTCGGCACGTCGGGGGTGGTGTTCGCCGCGACCGACGCTCCGGTCCGCGACCCGCAGGGCCGGGTCCACGCGTTCTGCCACGCGCTACCCGAGCGATGGCACCTGATGGGCGTGATGCTGTCGGCGGCCGGCAGCCTCCGGTGGCTGCGCGACACGGTGGCACCCGGCGAGGACTTCGCAGCGCTGGCGGCGAGCGCCGGCGACGTGCCGGCCGGCGCCGACGGGCTGCTGTTCCTGCCGTACCTCACCGGGGAGCGCACCCCCCACGCCGACCCGCTGGCGCGCGGCGCGTTCGTGGGGCTCACCGTCCGCCACGGCCGAGCGCACCTCGTGCGCGCGGTGATGGAGGGCGTGGCCTTCGGCCTGCGGGACGGGCTGGAGCTCATGCAGGCTGCCGGCGTCGGCGCTGTCGACGAGATCCGCGCCTCCGGCGGCGGCACCCGCAGCGCCGTGTGGCGGCAAGTCCTCGCCGACGTCCTCGGCGCATCGCTCGTCACGCCGGCAGCGAGCGAGGGGGCCGCGTACGGCGCCGCCCTGCTCGCGGCCGGCCGGATCCCGACGTTCACCGCGTCGACCCAAACCGACCCGAGCGGCACCGACTACGGCACTGCCTATGCCCGCTACCGCGACCTGTACCCCGCCCTACGCTCCACGTTCCGCTGACCGGGCCAGCAGGCTCGTCATCGTGGCGAGCTCCTCCGAGGTCGCCGCACTCCCGAATAGCCGTTCGATGCCGGCGAGGTGGGTGACGGCGGCCCGCCGCAAAGCCGCCCGGCCCGCCGGCGTCAGCACCGCATTCACCCCACGCCGGTCCGACTCGTCGGAGCGGCGCTCGACGAGCCCGGCGCGCTCGATGCGCTGTACGAGCCGGGTGACGTCGGTGCGGGAGAAGAGCGTCCGGTCGGCCAGCTCGTGCATGCGGAGGCGGCCGCCCCCGGCGCTGAGCTGATACAGCACGTCGTACCAGTCGAGCCCGAAGCCGTGCCGCTGGCGGAGCTCGGCGTCGAGGCGGCGGGTCAGGACGTGGTGCGCCTCCAGCAGCAGCCGCCACGCCTCCAGGGCCTCGTCGCTCGGTCGCGGGTTCGGTCTCGGAATACCCATGCACCCCACCGGTTGATATAGTTGCAAGTGTAACTACCAATCCGGAAGAGGGTCGCATGCCCGCCATCACCGTCGACAACCCGCTCGCCCTGCCCAAGGTCGGCGCGCCCGGCGCCGACACCGTCGACCGGCCGGTGCGCTCGGTCACCACCGCTCCCCGCGGCTTCGAGGGCGAGGGCTTCCCGGTCCGGCGCGCCTTCCAGGGCGTCGACCTCGCCGATCTGGACCCGTTCATCCACCTCGACCAGATGGGCGAGGTCCACTACGCGCCAGGCGAGCCGAAGGGCACGCCGTGGCACCCGCACCGCGGCTTCGAGACCGTCACCTACATCATCGACGGCACGTTCGAGCATCGCGACAGCCACGGCGGTGGCGGGCTCATCACCAACGGCGACACGCAGTGGATGACCGCCGGCGCCGGCATCCTCCACATCGAGACGCCTCCCGAGGAGCTGGTGATGACGGGCGGCCTGTTCCACGGCTTCCAGCTCTGGGTCAACCTGCCCCGGAAGGACAAGTTCCTGCCGCCGAAGTACCAGGACCTGCGGGGCGGCGACGTCGGCCTGCTCACCACGCCGGACGGCGGGTCGGTGCTGCGCCTGATCGCCGGCGACCTCGCCGGGCTCGCCGGTCCCGGCTCCACTCACACCCCGATCACGATGGTGCACGCCACGGTGGCGCCGGACGTCCGCGTGCGGCTGCCGTGGCGGCCCGACTTCAACGCGCTCGCCTACGTCCTCAACGGGCGGGGCCGGTTCGGCGCCGACGGCGTGCCGGCCGCCATGGGTCAGCTCGTGGTGTTCGGGCCCGGCGACGTGGTGACGTTCTCGGCGGACGCCACCCAGGAGTCGCGCAGCCCGTCGCTCGACGTGCTGTTGCTGGGCGGGGCGCCGATCCGGGAGCCGGTCGCCTGGTACGGGCCGTTCGTGATGAACACCCGCGCCGAGGTGCAGCAGGCCTTCGAGGACTTCCAGGCCGGCCGGCTGGGCCGGATCCCCGCCGGCGACCCGAAGGCCTGAGCGCGCCGACGGCCCGCGCGCGCGGGTCGCGACCTCCGTTCGACGCGGCGCCCGGCGGCTGCCAGGCCCGCTCCATCCCTCCCGAGTAGAATCCGCTCATGGCGAATCGGCCTCTCCCCCCCGACACCGAGTTGGAGGCGGCCGTCGACGCGCTGCTCGCCGGCGGGCAGCTGCAGGCGCGGCTCCCGTCCGCCGCAGACGCGGCCGGTGGCCGCGAGCCCGGGCGCATCGACGGCAGCAACGTGTGGGTGGCCGAGGAGCTGATCATGGGGGCGGACGACTGGACCGACAAGTCCGCCCATTTCGACGGCGGCAACGTGTGGGTGGCCGCGGACCTGCTCGACCGAGGCCTCGGCGACGACTGCGACAAGGACTGGTGCAAGCGGGGGATGATCGACGGCGGCAACGTGTGGGTGGCCGCGGACCTGCTGGTCGGCGGCCCTGGCGCCGACTGCGACCCGAAGCGCGGGTGCCGCGTCGAAGGCATGATCGACGGCGGCAGCGTGGTCGTCGTCGACGACCTGCTGCCGTAAGGCCTGGGCATGGCCGAGGCGATGGTGCTCGGCCTGCTGGGAGCCTGGTTCGGCGTCACCGTCCTCAACCAGCTCGGTCGGCGGCCGCTCGCGGCGCCCCGCTGGATGCGGGCCGTGTCGGCGCTGCCGAACTGGCGGCTGTTCGCCCCCAACCCGGTCGTCTCGGACCACGAGCTGCTGTACCGCGACCGCCTCGCCGACGGCACGGTCACGCCGGTCCGCCACCTCGCGCTCCGGCAGCGACGCCGCCCGTGGCACTTGCTGTGGAACCCGCGCAACCGCACGGCGAAGGTGCTGACCGACTGCCTCAAGGCCTTCCACGAGCTCCACCGGCACGACCCGGACCTCGACCTGCGGGCGACGATCCCCTATGCCATCGTCGCCCGCCACGTGCTTCGCCAGCCTCCCGTCGGGCCGGTGGGCACGCACCGCCAGTTCGTCGTCGCCCGGGCCGAGGGCCTCGGCGCCCGGCGGCTCGTCGCCGTGGTGCTCACCTCCGAGTACCACCGCCTCCCGTAGTTGGAGGCGGCGACGGCTCTCGACCTCGTCGAGGCGATGGCGGCCGTCGCCGTGGTGGTCGGCAGCGCCGAGCTGTTGACGTTGCGCTCCGAGTTCGCGTCGGACGGCCTCCTCAGCGCCGAGATCACCGCCCGATTCCGGGCCACCAACGCCCGCTCGCGGCTTGCTCGCCGGTTGGGGCCGGCGCTGGTGCGGCCGCCGGTGGTGGCCGCGGCCGTGGTCGTGCGGCTGCTGGCCGGCGCGGCGCTGCTGGCCGCCCTGGCCGCGCGGGCCCGGCCGTCGCCCTGGCTGCTGGCCCTCATCCTCGCCGCCACGCTGGTCGTGCACCATGCGATGGTCTTCGGGCTCAACGCTGCCGACCAGATGGTGCTGGTGGTGTTCGCCGGCGCGACCGTCGCCGAGGCAGGCCTCGCCCTCGACCGTGACGCGCTGGTGTTGGGTGGGCTGGGGTTCGTCGCCGCGCAGGCGGGGCTGGCGTATTTCGTCGCCGGGGTCGCCAAGCTGGCCGGCCCGGCATGGCGGGCCGGGGACGCCGTGCGGGCGATCGTCGACACCACCGCCTTCGGGCTGGCGCCCGTGAGCGACGCGCTGCACCGCAGCGCATCGGCGGCGCGCGCCGCCAGCTTCGTCGTCGTCGCCTACGAGGTGGCCTTCCCCGTGGTGTTCCTGCTCCCGGTCGAGGCGGCCGCCGCGTACCTCGGCGTCGGGTTGCTGCTGCATCTCGGCATCGCCGCGGTGATGGGGCTCAACCTGTTCTTGTGGGCCTTCGCCGCCGCCTATCCGGCGATCCTCCACGTGGCTTGGCGGTGGTGAGACGGATCAGCGCTGGATCTCGGCCCGGTACGTCTCGAGCGGCAGGTCGGCGCCCAGGTCCCACAGCAGCGACTGGCCGAATTCCTCGTCCACGTCGATGTCCGCCGCGCCCACGGCGGGTGACCGTCGCTCGTAGCGGGTGACGGCCCAGGCCGGCGGCAGCACCATGCGCAGCTTGTGGTGGCCGGCGGTGCGGACGCGGAACTCGGTGGTGTCGCGTCCGGTCTCCCGCAGCACGTTCCAGAACCCGGGCCAGCGGAACCGGACCGTCCATTGCACCGGCTGTCCTGCGCGAATCGATGGCTCGAAGAACACCGCGTACTCCACCCGGGTTGGGCTCTCGGCGATACGCAGCGCCTCGACCTTGACGTTCTCGTCGCCGGTCTCGACCCGGACGTCCATGGTGGCGCGCGACGGTGCCGGGGTCGACGCGCCCATCGCGAAGCGCCGCCACGGCAGCAAGCCGGCGCCGGTGACGCGTGTCGTCCGCCGCCACACCATCTGGTCGTCGTCGCCCTCCCCGTCGACGATCCACACGTACTCGCAGTCCTCGTCGTACTCGGTAGCCGGGCGGAACGTTGCCACGTCGAGCGCGTAGCGCAGCGCCTCGAGCTCCGACCGGGCGGCCTCGAAATCGCCGGCCGGCACTCGGGACACCGCCGGGATCTCGATGCCGGCCAGGGCGGCGAGAAAGCTCGAGCGGTGCGTGTTCCACTCGGCGGTCGGCGCCTTGTCGCCGAGCACCTCCTCCACCGTGTCGCGCAGCGTGTCGAGGTCGGGCTGCACGTCGATCTTGGCGAGGTGGGCGCCCTCGATGACCCCGCGAACGTTCTCGTACTCGAGTGGCGGCACCAGCAACGGGAACGTGCGCACTTCGAGCGCCCACGCGGCGCCGGCCTCGCACAGGCAGAAGGCGCTCTCGTAGAACGCGGGCGTGAGCAGCTGCACGACGAGCGGCGCGCCCTGCAGCTCGTCCTGGAGGAATTCGTTGAACCTCGTGCCCGGCGCGATCTTCTTCCCCTCCAGCGACGTCGCCAGGATGTCCTCATTGGCGACGCCGCAGCCGAGCTGGAGCAAGTTGGCTACGGCCCGGGCCAGTTCCTGGTCGCGGTGGGCGTGGCTAACGAAGATCTTGGCCACGGTCGTCCTCGTGCCGGGGTCGGCCGGCAGCCTAGTGAGCGTGCTCGATGGCCGTCAGGGCGGTGCCGTCAGGCGCGCGCTGCCCGCACGCGGTCGTCAGGCGCGAGCTGCCCTCGCGATGGCCGCGCTCAGCTTCTCCAGGCCCTCGTCGGCCTCGTCCTCGGTGAGGCTCAGCGGCGGGGCGATGCGCAGGACGTTGCCGTGGAGGCCGCCCTTGCCGATCAGCAGCCCCTCGTCCTTCGCTGCCTCCATCACCGCCGTCGTCACGCCGGGGTCGGGCTCCAGCCCGCCCGCCTTCACCAGTTCCACGCCGATCATCAGACCCTTGCCGCGCACCTCGCCGATCACCGGCACCTCGTCCCCGATGCGATCGATCCCCGACCGCAGCCGCTGGCCCACCTTGAAGGCGTTCGTCTGCAGGTCGTGCTCCAGCACGTAGTTCAGGTTGGCCAGCGCGGCCGCAGTCGCCAGCGGGTTGCCGCCGAACGTCGAGATCGAGTTGGCCGACAGCGAGTCCATGATCTCGCCCCGGGCGATCACGCCGCCCATCGGCAGCCCGTTGGCGATGCCCTTGGCGAACGTGATCACGTCGGGAGTGATGCCGTGGGCCTCGTAGCCCCAGAAGTTCTCGCCGGTGCGGCCCCATCCCGTCTGCACCTCGTCGGAGATGAACAGGATGCCCTCGCGGTCGAGCACCGATTTCAGCCCGGCGAAGTACCCGTCGGGCGGGGTGACGAAGCCGCCGACGCCCTGGATGGGCTCGGCGATCATGCAGGCGACGTCGCCGGACGTCGCCACGTTGAGCATGTCCTCGAGGTCGGCGACGCACGCAGCGATGAACTCGTCGTCGGCAAGATGGCCGAACGGGCTGCGCAGCTTGTAGCCGTTGTGGATGTACACCACGTACACCGGCGTCAGCGACGACGGCGACCACGACCGGTTGCCGGTGATCGACACGGCGGTGAACGAGCGGCCGTGGTAGCTGTTGCGCAGCGCCAGCACCTGGTTCGAGTGGCGATGGCCAGTGGCCAGCAGCAGCGCCGTGTCGTTGGCCTCGGTGCCCGAGTTGGCGAAGAAGACCTTGGCGTCGGGGATGCCCGACAGCTCGGCGATCTTCTCGGCCAGGGCCACCTGCTGCTCGATGAGGTACAGCGTCGACGAGTGGACGATGCGGGCCGCTTGCTCCTGCACGGCCCGGGTTACCTCTGGCACGTTGTAGCCGGTCATCGTCGTGAGGATCCCCCCGAAGAAGTCGAGGTATTCGTTGTCCTCGGCGTCCCACACTCGCCGCCCCTCGCCGCGGACCAGCGAGATGGGGTCCTGGTAGTAGAGGGCGATCCAGTCGGGGAGCACCGCGCGGTGGCGGGCGAGGAGGTCGGCGTGGGTTCCCATGGGCGGCTCCAGGTGACGGCTACCGGCGAAAGGTAGTCGCCGCAATACCCTGGTGCGCCATGGCCGCCGACCCGGATTACGTGCTGACCAACCGCGCCCACTGGGACAAGTGGGCGCACACGTGGGTCGGGCCCGGCGAGGAGCGCTGGGGGTCGACGGAGCCCTACTGGGGTGAGTGGGAGATCTCCAACGTCGAGGTCCCGCTCCTCCCTGATGACATGACCGGCATGCGCGCCGTGGAGCTGGGCTGCGGCACCGGCTACGTGTCGGGCTGGATGGCCCGGCGGGGCGCACGGGCGGTGGGCATCGACAACTCCGAGCGGCAGCTCGCCACAGCCAGGCGGCTGGCGGCCGAGCACGGCGTGGAGATCGACCTCCGGTTCGGCAACGCCGAGCACCTTCCCTTCCGGGACGGCTCGTTCGACTTCGCCATCTCCGAGTACGGCGTCGCCGTCTGGGCCGACCCGCTGGTCTGGGTTCCGGAGGCGCACCGGGTGCTGCGTCCCGGCGGCGAGCTGGCGGTGCTGGGGAACAGCTCGCTGGCCGCCATCTGCGTCCCTCGCGACGCCGAGGCGCCGGCGGGCCGAGAGCTGCTGTACCCGTACTTCGACCTCTACCGCATCGACTGGGACGACGGCGCCGATCAGGGGGTGGAGTTCAACCTGCCGATCTCCGGATGGTTCCGGCTGTTCGTCGAAACAGGATTCGACGTGGTGGCCTTCTACGAACCGCGGCCGGCACCCACGTCGAGCGCCGCCGGGCACTTCGCCAGCGCCGCGTGGGCAAGCGATTTCCCGTCCGAGCAGGCATGGCGGGTGCGCAAGCGGTGAGGCAGGGGGCCACGCCACCGCCGGGCCTGGCTCGGGGCCGACTCTGTGCACCCCACCACCCTCGAAGTCGGCGCCCGCCAGCGCACCGCCGCAGCCGGCTTGCCCGTCACTCGCCGGCGTGGTCGGCGGGATGCTCCATGTAGTACTCGGTGAAGTCGTAGCAGCGGTCGCCGTGGAACCGCAGCACGAACGCGTTGGCATACGTGCGGCCGTCGGCGTAGCGGGTCTCCCCGGCGGCGACCGCCACGTCGCCGTCCACGGCCACCGGGGCGTACTCGGCCTGCCAGCTTCCTGGCTCGTCCGGGTCCCGCAGCCAGTCGTCGGCGATCTCGCTGGCGCCGCGAAGCGCCGGACCCCATGGTGCGTAGGAGTAGCGGGCGTCCGGGGTGAACAGCGCCTCGACCCGCGACCGGTCGTTGCTGCGCCACGCCGCGACGTAGTCGTCGAGCCAGCGCTGGACGTCGGCCGCGGTCCTCCCCGTCATACCGAGCCTGCGAAGACGATAGGGCCGGTGGGGCTGTCGACGCCCTCCGCCGGCTCGATGGTCACCGCGATCGTGACGCCGGGCACGACCTCCTCGTCCACCAACTCCTGGGCGCGCCCGTCGCCACCGGGGCGGAACAGGCCGGCAGGGCGGGGCTCGCCGGCGCCGATCACCCACAGCTCGTAGGTCAGGCTCGGGTCGACTTCTTCCAGGCCGGCGAAGGTCACGACCGCCGCCCCCTTCCCCGGTGAGAACGACACCGTCGCCTCCACCGGGCCCCCCTCGTAGTCGGGGGTCGCGGTCAGTTCGGAGTTGACGAGGTCGGCGGCGGCCAGCACGTCGGCCGCAGTCGTGGGGTCGCTGAGCAGGTTCACCCCCAGCGCGACGACAGCCAGCAGCAGCACGAGCGCCGCGACCGAGGTGAGGATGCGGGTCGGCAGGCCGGGACGGCGCCGGCCGGCCAGCGCGATCACGTCGCGTTCCTGCGGCGTCACCGTCACCTCCGCCAGCACCCGCTTCCGCATGCCCGGGGGAGGCGGCACTGCCGACAGCGCGGCCAGGTGGGCGGCGCCCTCCTGCAGCGCGGCCACCGCGCCGCGGCAGTCGGCGCACGTCCCGAGGTGCGCCTCGAATGCCACACGCTCGCTCGGGTCGAGCGCATCCAGCGAGTAGGGGGCGGCGAGGTCGTGCAGGTCGGCGGTCAAGGCGTGTCCTCCGAGGAGCCGAGGGCGCCGCGCAATCGGATGAGGCCGTCGCGCATGCGGGTCTTCACCGTACCCAGGGGCACGCCGAGCAGTTCGGCCACCTCCCGATAGGTGCGGCCCTCGAAGTAAGCCAACTCGATCGCCTGGCGCTGCAGGTCCGTCATGCCTCGCATGGCCGAGCGGACCTCGCCCTCCTGGCGGCGGCGCTCGTCGAGCTCGACCACCTCTTCGGCGGTCGCATCGAAGGCGGGCTGGCTCTCGGCGATGCCCACCCGCTCGGTCCGGTCGCGGCTCGCCTGTTCCGAGCGAACCCGGTCGACCGCTCGGCGGTGGGCCATCGTGAGTATCCAGCTGGTCGCCCGCCCCCGATCGGGATCGAAGCGCGGCGCGGTGCGCCACACCTCCAGCAGCACGTCCTGGGCCACCTCCTCGGCCATGGCGTCGTCTCGCAGGACGCGCCGGACGGTGCCGAAGACGGCGCCTGCGATGGCGTCGTACAGGCCGGCGAACGCGTCGCGGTCGCCACCGGCGGTGGAGATGAGAAGCTTGTCGAGGTCGGCCAAGCGAGCGGCCCAGGGTCGTCGGACGTGCCAGGCTACCCATGCCCAGGGCATGGCGAACGCTCGGGGGCGCGTGTCGACGGCGGCGGTCACGGTGAAGTTCCTTTTCGCTGGATCGGGTTCGGAACGGCGTGCCGATGGGGATTGGTCGCGCCAGGGAACCGCGCGGCTGCCGCCGGTGTAGTAGGTGTGATCACGTGATCGCGCAATCCCCGCCAGACCACGAGTTGGTCGAGGAGGCGCGCCGGGGCGACCCGGCGGCCTATGCCGAGCTGGTCCGGAGGTATCAGGACGTGGCGTTCCGGGTGGCGTACTTCAACTCGGGCTCGTCGGCGGATGCCGCCGACGCCGCCCAGGACGCCTTCGTGAAGGCGTACTACGCGCTGCCCCGCTTCCGGGCCGAGGCGCCGTTCCGCCCCTGGCTGCTGCGCATCGTCGCCAACGAGGCCCGCAACCGGCGCCGCTCGGCGGGCCGGCGCGAGCGGCTGGCGGAGCGGGCGGCGACCGACCCGGTGGCGCGGGATGTGGCGCCGTCGCCCGAGACGGGGGTGATCGCAGGCGAGCGGCGGGCTGCCGTGCTGGCAGCGCTCGGCGAGCTACGGGAGCGCGACCGCCGCATCATCGAGTACCGGTACTTCCTCGGCCTGTCGGAGGCGGAGACGGCCGAGGTGCTGGGGGTGGCGAAGGGCACGGTGAAGTCGCGGCTGAGCCGGGCATTGACCCGGCTCCGGCCGCTGATCGAGGAGCGCGGTCTGGCACTCGACGAGGACTTGGGACGATGAACCTGGAACGCGAGCTGCTGGAGATCGGCGCCGGGATGGAGTTCCCGGCGACGCCGGATCTGGCCGGCTCCGTGCTCGCCCAGATTCGGCAGCAACCAGCGCCCCGGCGGCGCTGGACGGGCATCGCGCCCGCGCGGCGCTGGACGGGCATCGCGCCCCGGGTGGCATGGGTGGGCGCCGCGGCCGCGGTGCTGATGGCGGTCGTCCTTGTGGTACCGCCCGCTCGCGAGGCCGTCGCCGACCTGCTGGGGATCGGCCGGGTCCAGGTCGAGATCGTCGACGAGCTGCCGGCGGTCGGCACCGAGCTGGCGCTCGGGGACGAGGTGAACCTGGCGGAGGCGCGCGTCGCGGTCGATTTCCCGGTACGCGTGCCCGCCGCGCTCGGCGAGCCGGATGCGGTCTACGTGGCGCAAGGCGGCGACCTGTTCTTCACCTACGCCCCCCGCCCCGACCTGCCCGAGGTGGCCGGCAGCGGCGTCGGCGCGCTGTTCGGCCAGTTTCCCGAGCTGGGCTCCCCGATCGTGAAGCAAGCGTCGGTCGACACCCTGTTGGTCGAGGTGTTCGTGGGAGGCGGCCGCGGATTCTGGATCGAGGGCGGGCCACACGTCGTGTTCTTCGAGTCGCCGGGGTTGACCACCCGGGAACTCGCGGGCCGGCTCGCGGGAAACACGCTCATCTGGGAGCGGGACGGCGTCACCTACCGGCTGGAGGCCGCTCTGGACCGGGCCGCCGCAATCGCGGTGGCCGAATCACTGCGCTGACCGGAACCGGTTGGCCCCGGTCGGTGTAGAGGGATCGACAGCGCCGAACAGGAGGTCCGCAGATGCGCAAGGTCGTGATGGTGGTCGCCGCGGTGGCCGTGGCGTTGGCGGTGCCGGTCGCAGCCCACGCCGGCGGCGGCGCGCAAGATGCAGGGAAGTGCCCCGGCTTCGCGGAGGGCACGACGGTCGAGATGCTCGACGGCTGCTTCGACGGCGTGGCGCACTTCTCGCCAGGTCCCGGTGCGATCCTCACGGTGGAGAACGCCGGGGATGCCCCCCACACCTACACCGCCGTCGATCGCAGCTTCGACACCGGCATCGTCGAGGCCGGCGAGAGCGTCGAGCTGCCCGAGATCGCACCGGGCGTGTACCGCGTGTTCTGCACGCTGCACGGCACGACCCGCGGCGAAGGCATGGCGGGGGTGCTGATCGTCGGTGACCTTGCCGCAGCGAAGTCGGGCACGGTGCCGATCGCGCCGCCGCCGAACTCGGCGGACGGCGAGCTCCTCGCTGCGATCAACCGACAGACGGAGGTGCTCTCGGCCATCGGCGACCGCCAGACCGACCTCCTGAACGGGCTCCAGCCGGCCGGCGACGGACCGCCGGACTGGGCGTGGCAGGTCACGATCCTGCTGGGGCTCGGCGCAGGCGCCGCAGTGGTGGCGCTGAGCGTGGCTCGGCGTTCGGCGCGGCCGGCGCCCACCCAGGTGGTCGGCGAAATCGGCTGAAGCCCCCCGCGTGGCGTGCCGAAGGGATGCCCATGCGCACCTTCGTCGGCACGCTCGCTCTCGGGTTGAGCCTCACCGCCTGCGGGGGCCAGTCCACCGAGGCCCCGCAGGCGGCCGCCCCTGCCGCCCCCGCCCCGCCCGTCACCGAAGCGCAAGAGGCGCCAGGTCCTTACGACCCCGCGGTGTTCTGCGCCAGCCTCGAAGGCTTCGAGGCAACGTTTCTCCAGGACGGCATGAACGACGCGCAGATCGTGGCCACGCTGCGGCTGGCGGCGACGTTCTACGGCAAGGCGGCGCCGTTGGCCCCGGCCGCGGCCCAGGGCGACCTCGCCGCGGTAGCCGACAACTTCACCGCCATGGCGGCAGCCTGGGAGGCCGGGGACATCTCCGCTGCGTCGTCGCCGGCGGACCTGGCGGCGGCGGGCCATGACGGCGCAGCAGTGCAGCGGGCCGGGGCGGCGATGGCAGCCGAGTGCCCGGAGCTATTCGGCTCGTAGCGGCCGCATGAACCGGTTGCGGGGAGCGGCGGTCAGGTCGATCGGACCGTCGCGCCGCACGATGCGCACGGATTCGGCGCCGATCAGGTCGCCGATGCGGGCGGCCTCGGCGTCGATGCTCAGCCACTCCGACGGCGTGAACCCGGCGAAGGCCGCCACCTGGATCTCGACATGGCGATCGTCGGTGCCCAGGTCCCACACCCCGGCAGCCCGGCCCTCGCGCAACACCACCGACGTGGCGTTCCCGCTTGCGTCGTACACCAGCGAGTAGTGCTCGGGGGCGACGAAGCGATCGCGATCGCGGTAGGTGACGAACAGCACGTCCCAGATCGGCAGCAGCCGCAGCGGCGGCGGGTCGTCGTCGGCCGGCGCCGACGTCGCCCAGTAGTCCCCGGTCAGCGGTTGGGCCACCTCGGCGACCGCCCGCTGCGCCCTCGTCTTGGTGAGCCCGCTCCAGAATGCGAAGTCGGCGACCGTGGCCGGGCCGTGGCGGTCGAGGTAGGCCCGGGCCAGCTCGACCTGTGCCGGTCCCTCTTCCATGCTCCACACGTCGACTCCCGGGAGCCAGTCGTCCCAGCGGGCGAACGTGGTTCGGTCCGAGCGCCAGCCGCCGGTGGTGGTGGCGGCGACGATCCGGTTCTCGGCGGCCATCACCGAGATCACGTAGCGGATCATCCCCGCGTCGGGGCCGGCGTCGAGCGCCGCCCGGATGTCGGCCGCCGCGAGCGGGCCGCCGGCCAGCAGCTCTTCGATCCGCCCGGCCCACGTCTCATAGGGCTCCGCCAGGCCCCGGCGCACGAAGCCGGCAAATGCCCGAGCGTTCTTCGCCCGCGTCGCCGCCTGGGTCACCGGCAGCAGGCCGACCGGGATCACGAACCCCGAGCCGCGGAGCGTTCGCAACCGGACTGCGCTGCGGTCGACTTCGAGGACCCGGGTCAGGTCGGCAAGGTCGTAGCCGTCGATCCGGGCGGCGAGTTCGAGGTGGCCGGTGGGCTGGGTGCCGTAGATGCCGAGCGAATCGTCGAGCACCTGCTCGACGGTCGCGGGCCGGCGGTCGAGATGTGTGGACGCCCATGGCACGGGAGGCACGGCGTGCAACGTATCACGAGCCAACCGACGGGGCGTGCGGCACCTCCAAAAGGCGCGCTGACCATCGCCCTCGCCATCCGGGACTGACGTGCTACGGAGCGACCAGATCGTCGTAGGCGTCGGGGCGGCGATCCCGGTAGAAGGCCCACTGCTGGCGGACCTCCTCGATCATGTCCATGTCGAGGTCGCGGATCACCAGCTCCTCGTCGGTGTCGGAGGCGGCCCCGTCGACGAGCTGGCCCCGCGGGTTCACGAAGTAGCTGCTGCCGTAGAAGTCGTTGTCGCCGTACGGCTCCTTGCCCACCCGGTTGATGGCGCCGATGAAGTACTCGTTGGCCACGGCGGCCGCCGGCTGCTCGAGGTTCCACAGGTACATCGACAGGCCCCGGCTGGTGGCTGACGGGTTGAAGACGATCTTGGCCCCGTTCAGCCCCAGCGCCCGCCACCCCTCGGGGAAGTGGCGGTCGTAGCAGATGTAGACGCCGACCTTCCCGACGGCGGTGTCGAACACCGGGTAGCCGCCGTTGCCGGGGCGGAAGTAGAACTTCTCCCAGAAGCCCTTGACGTGGGGGATGTGCTGCTTGCGGTACTTGCCGAGGTAGGTGCCGTCGGCGTCGATGACCGCTGCGGTGTTGTAGTAGAAGCCCTCCTGCTCTTTCTCGAAGATCGGGACGACGAGCACCATCCCGGTCTCCTTGGCGAGGTCCTGCATGAGCTGGGTGGTCGGTCCGTCGGGGATCGGCTCGGCGTAGTCGAAGTGCTCGTTCTCCTGCACCTGGCAGAAGTAGGGCCCGTAGAAGAGCTCCTGGAAGCACATCACCTGGGCGCCTTGCTTGGCGGCCTCCCGGGCGTAGTCGGCGTTCTTCTTGATCATCGAGTCCTTGTCGCCCGTCCACTCGGTCTGGACGATGGCGGCGCGCACGATGTTCGCCATGGCGGTTGGCCTCCCTCGGCTCGGCTGGGGTGAAGATCTCTGCGGGGAAAGGTAGTCCGGCGCAGGAGCGGATGAGGCGGAGGAGCACCGCCTGCGGCCCCCCGCCACCGCGTTCTTCGAGACCGTCGTGGAGCTCGCCAAGTTGCCGCCTGATCAGGTCAAGGACTGCTGGAACCGGCACGGCAGGGCCGCAAAGTGATGGACGCCGTGACGCAACCCCCGCCCACCTGAGCCGCGAACTCCTCGAGCACCTCCGCGAGCGGTACGCCTTCGACGCCACCCCGTCGACCCACGATCTCGGCGTCTACCACATCCCGTTCGACGATCTGCTCGGTGGCGTCCGCGTGAGTCTCGACTGGACCGGGGCGTCCGTGCCGGCGAGCGGATCGCCATGGTCGGTGGCACGGGCTCCGGCACGTCTCACCGCCGACCTGCTCGGGCGGGGGTCACTGCCCGATCGGTGAGCGGTCCTCCTCGGCCATCGGCTCGACGGGCTCGCCCTCGGCGTCCGCCTTGGCGCGCCGCCACCAGCGGCGGCGCTCCTCCTCGGTGGCGTCGGGCTCGGGCTCGGCTCCTTCCCCACCGCGGCGGAACAGCCGATCTCGTGAGGCTTTCGCCACCGATCGCACCACCGACCGTGACCCTGCGCTCACGATCCCGCCCAGCATCCCGGCCGCCCTGGCCGTCGCCAGCTTCCGCACCCGGCGGCGGTCCACGCCGACCAGTGGCGCACAGTACTGCTGGGCGATGGCGCCGACCCGCAGGGTGAGGAATGCATTCGTCGAGCCGCTCAGCACCGAGTTGACGACGAGCGACGTCGCCACCTGCATGCCGGGGATGGCGGTGCCGAACGACCCGAGCACCGAGGTGACGATCGGCTGCACCTGCTCGGACACGTCGACGTCGTCCAGCTCGCCGGCCACGAACGCGGTCGCCGCCACGTTGGCGTACAGGTGCCACATGTCGCGCAGCGTCGGGCGCTGGTAGTAGATGCGCGCCACCCGCCACACCAGGCGCGAGTTCGCCGACAGCACGACGAAGGTGTCGAGCCGGCCGCTCTGGCTGATCGCCGTCGACAGGAACACCGCGGCGGCCGCTTCCCGCACCGCCTCCAGCGCATGGGCATCCAGCTCGCCGACGGCGCGCTGCAGGTCGGCGCGGTCGGCGAGCACCGGGTCGGCCAGCAACTTGTTGCCGTCGAGCCGCTTGCGGAGTCGCTCGAGGTGCTCCTCGAAGTCGGCGCCGGAATCCTCGGTGGGCGGCTCGATCGGCGGCGGCAGCCGGAACCACATCCACAGCGGAGCAGCGAGCAGCGCCGCGTACGCCCCGAGCAGGAACCACAGCACGACGTCGCCCAGCCACGACGCGGTGCGGTCGGCCAGCGCCACGACCTGGGCGGTCTGGTTGACGACGAACACCACGAACACCACCAGCACGAGTGCGGCGAGCAGCGACGTGATTCGGCGGAAGCTCTCGAACATCGCAGGAAATGGTACGAGCCGGCCGGCGCTACCCGGCAAGGGGGTTCCCCCGCTCCCTGCCGGCCACTACGTTGAAACGGCCGCCACCACGGAGGTTCCCGTGACCGACTTCGACGGCTTCCCCCGCAAGACCCTGACCTTCCTGCGCGGCATCGCCCGCCACAACTCGAAGGATTGGTTCGACGAGCACCGGGCCGACTACGAGCGCTATTGGCTCGAGCCGGCCAGAGCATTCGTCGTCGCCGCGGGCGCGGCGCTCCAGTCGGTGGCGCCGGTCACCGCCGAGCCGAGGGTCAACGGATCGATCTTCCGGGTCAATCGCGACGTCCGGTTTGCCAAGGACAAGCGCCCGTACAAGGACCACCTCGACTTCTGGTTCTGGGAGGGCGAGCGCAAGGCCGCCGTGTCAGGCTTCTACCTGCGGATCGCGCCGAAGGCACTGGGCATCGGGGCCGGCGCCCACGGCTTCGACAAGGAACGGCTGACGGCGTTCCGCGACGCGGTCGTCGACCCGGCGGCCGGCCGCGCCCTCGCCACCGCGGCGGGCAAGGTCGAGAAGGGCGGCCACGGCGTGCACGGCGAGCAGTACAAGCGAATCCCGCGCGGGTATGAGCCCGGCAACGAAACGCAGCAGCGCTTCCTGCGCTACGGCGCACTGTGGACCGGCGACGACGAGCCCCACCCGCCCGAGTTGCACTCGGCGGCCATCGTGCCCTACGTCGTGCAGCACTGGAAGGAGCACGCCCCCATCCACCGCTGGTTGGTGGACCACGTCGAGTAGTGCGCGGCGACGGCGCTTCCGTCGAGCGTATTACGGCGTATCGACGAAGCCGGTCTGGCGGCGGCGCAGGCGTGGGCAGAGCGGCTCGGCGTGGACCGCTCCGAGCTCCTCCGCCAGGCGCTTCGCAACCATCTCGCCGGCCTCCGCGCCGTGGCCGACGCTCAGACGTGGGTCGACCGCCCACTCACCGAGGATGAGACGGCGCTCCACCAAGTCGCCTACCGGGGGCCGGCCGACGACTGGTCGGACTGGGCCGATGCAGCGGGGTGAGGTGTGGTTCGCGGCGACGCCGAGCGGCGATCGCCCAGTGCTCGTGCTCACCCGGGACCCGGTAGCCGGGCGCGGCAGTTGTCGTTGCGGTGATCAGCCGTACCCGGCGCGGCCTGGCCTCCGAGCTGGAGCTGACCCCTGACGTCGACGCGGTGCCGACCGGTTGCGTGGCCAGCTTCGACAACCTCGTCACGCTGGAGCGCCGGACGTTCCGGCGCAGGGTCACCAAGCTGTCCCCGGCCCGCATGGACGTCGCGTGCCGCCGGCTGCGCGACGCCCTGGCCTGCTGACAGGCGAGGAACGGATCGAGGCGGGCCGGCGCCCGAACATCCGCTCCCCCCGGTCTCGTCCCTCCGGGCCGCCCCGCTCCCCCCGCAGGGCAAGCGGGGGGAGATATGGGGCGGCTACTCGCCGCCCTCTCGCAGCTCGACCTCCTGGCGCTGCCAGTCGTTGCCGTTGACGTCGAGCCCGTCGTCCTCCAGCGCCGCCACCGCCGCCTCGGCCAGGTCGGTGCGGAACGCGCCGTCGTCGGGCTCGTTCTGGAGGATCCCCTGCGAGGTCGCAACCTCGACCGTCTGGTCCCACAGCGCCTGGTCCATGACGCCGATGCCGTCGGGCGACGGCCAGATGAGGCCGTTGATCTCGTTGAGCTGCCACGTCTGGTGGCTCTCGCCGAGGGTCGGGGCGTTGTCCAGCACCACTTCGACGCAGGCATCGAAGTTGTCTCGGCACCAGATCCAGCCCCGGAAGCTGGCCCGCAGGAAAGCCTCGGCGATCTCCTCGTTGCCGTCCTCCGCCAGCCAGCTCTCGTCGACCCAGATGGCGTCCTGGAGCATGGCGGTGCCCAGGTCGTTGAAGTCGATGACGTTGAGATCCTCGGGCTGGTACAGCTCGCCCGTCTCGGGGTTGATCGCCTCCAGCACCTGGGCGTACTCGTTGTTGATCATCGCCTCGGCCGCGTCGATCTCGCGGTTCAGCAGCAGCGACATGTCGAACGGCTGTTGGATCAGCTCGACGTCGGGCACGTCGAACTTCTCGATGGCGGCGATCAGCTCGTACTCGTTGCCAAAGCCCCAGTTGCCGACCTTCTTGCCGGCCCAGTCGGCAGGCTCGGTGATGCCGCTGTCCGCCCAGGACACCTCGAGCGTCCCGCTGCGCTGAAACACCTGGCCGATGTTGACGATGTCCGTGCCCTCCTCGCGCGGCACCAGGCCCCGCGGCACCCACGACACGGCGAACTCGGCCCCGCCGGCCGCCAGCACCTGCGGCGGCACGATGTCGACGCCGCCCTGGAGGATCTCGACGTCGAGGCCTTCCTCGGCGTAGAAGCCCTGGTCGACGGCTGCGTAGTAGCCGGCGAACTGCGACTGGGTGAACCACTGGAGCTGGAGCCGCACCGGCACCGGCTCGTCCGGGTCGAGCCCGCCGCTGCTGTCGCCGCACGCGGCCGCGACCAGCGAGATCCCGGCCAGCAACAACGCAACCCGCGCCAGCATCCCTGTCCGCTTCATAGCTCCGCCTCCTGGTGAGTTCCCTTCCCGGCAAGCAAGGTTAGGTCGTCACTGGTCGGCCTGCCGGAACGACACGTGCCAGGGCATCAGCAGCCGCTCGGCGATGACGATCGCGGCGTAGAAGCCCATCCCGATCAACGAGCCGATGATCACCGCCGCCCACGCCTCGGGGATGCGCCCCAGCGACGCGTTCTGGGTGATGTACACGCCCAGCGTGTTGCGCGGCCCGCCGAAGTACTCGGCGACGATCGCGCCGATGACGCTGAGCGTCGCGCCGATCTTCAGCGCGCTGAATAGATAGGGAAGGGCGTTGGGGACGCGGATGCGCCGCACCACCTCCCGCTCGCTCGCAGCGTACGAGCGGAGCAGCTCGATCTCGGCCGGGTCGACCTCGGTGAGACCACGCACCGTGTTGATCATCACCGGGAAGAAGACGATCACGGTGACCACCGCCATCTTCGACACGGGGTCGGTGATGCCGAACCACTGGTTGCTGATGGGGGCGAGGGCGATGATCGGCGCCGAGTTGGCGGCGATGGCGAACGGCAGGAGCCCCTCGCGCAACGACGCCCAGCGCGCGGCCAGCAGCGCGAGCGATACGCCGAGGAAGGCGCCTGCGACGAACCCACCCAGCGC
>JBFKDA010000015.1:0-23369 GCA_041619955.1 Acidimicrobiia bacterium
GCCGGCAGCGGCGGTGCGTCCCCCCAGGTGGGCGGGTCAGAAGGCACGGACGATGCCATCGTGCGCGACGACGAGCTTCTCGGTGGCCACCTCGTCGGAGTCGGCGTCGAAGTCGGGGCCGTTCCAGCTCACCGGCAGCGCTCCGCTGAACGTCCACATCCGCAGTGGGATGCCGTCGGCGGTGAACATCGTGATGGCGCCGGCGCCGCGCACCACCATGTTCCCGAGGTCGGCGAGGTTGTTGCCCGAGCACGACTGGAGCCAGGCGTACAGCGTGTCGACGAACACCACGCCGCGCTCGAACTCGAGGTTCTGCCAACGCAGCCGCCCCGGCAGCTTGTGGACGTACTGGTTCTGGCCCCCCTCGACGACGTCCTCGGTCTCCAGCTCCACGCCGATGCCCGACACCTTGCGGAACCCGCCGAGCAGCCCGAACAGGTCGAGCGTCACGCCGAAATGCGAGGTCGTGACGGTCCACTCACGTGGATCCACGGGTGCGCACCTCCTCCCAGGCCCGCTCGTTGAGGTCGGCCACCCGGCGCACGAGCTGGCGCCGGTCGCGGTGCTCGAGGTCGAGCAGGCTCTCGAAGCTCCAGTGCAGGTGGTAGCCGAGGTAGGCGATCTCCTGCCACAGCTCGTCGAGCCGGTAATGCTGGAGGCCGTCGTCCCCGGTGACGACGGCGGGCGCGCCCGCGCCAGAGCCGGGCCGGCTGCTCTGGCGATCGAACGCATGCCGGAGCTTCTCGGCCCACTCCTGGAGCTGGTGGGGCTCGGGTTGCTGGGCCAATCAGCCCTCCATGGCCGGAACCATTTCCTCGACTGAGGCCCGCTGCAGCGGCGTCGGGCCGTCCTCCGCGTGGTCGTCGGCAGCCGCCTCGGGCTCGTCGTCGAACCGGGTGACGAGCTGGGACTGGTCGCCGAAGTTGGCGATGCCGTAGAAGTCCTGGAGGTACGCCAGGTCGGAGGCGAACAGCCCCTCGATCACCGACGGCGTGACGTTGGTGATGTCGCCGAGCCGGGTGACGACCCGCGCCAGCACCAGCACCGTGAGGTACGCGTCGTTGGCGGTCACCCGCGGGTCGCGTAGTGGCTCGATCTCGTCCCGGGCCGTGGCGAGCCGCATCTCGCCGCGCCGGTGGAGGCGGCCATCGCCGTCGACGTACCCCTTCGGCAGCAGGAAGTCGAACGTGGTGCGCAGGCCTACGCCGCCCACGACAGCCCTTCATGGGTGATGACGAGCTCTTCGATGAAGACCTCGTCGGAGTCGGCCGACAGGTCGCCGCCCGACCACTTCGACGGCCACCCGTTGGTGAACTCCCACTTCGCCACCGCAGTGAGGTCCGGGCTGTAGATCGTGATCGACCCGCCCGACCTGGCACCGGACATGTCGCCCGCGATCACCTGCTGGCGCCACTTCCACATGTCGTCCGTGGTGGTGATGCCGCGCTTGAGGGTGATGTCGCTCCACGTGTAGGTGCCCGGCACCTTCTTGATCTGCAGCTTGCCGTCGGAGCCGCGCTGGCGGAAGAACACCACGCTGTTCTCCTCGCTGAGCCCCGACGCCGCCGAGAACACGGTGAACCCGGACTGGTTGTCGACCGTCACGCCGAACAGGTATGACGCAACCGGATCCTGCTCCCAGCTGCTGAGCACGTTTGCCATCTAGACGCTCCTCTCGTTTCCGGAGATCGTTGTCGCTGTGCCCGGGCCTATTCGGGCTTCCACTGCGTGACCCGGAAGATCACGAACTCGGCCGGCTTGACCGGGGCGATGCCCACCTCGCAGACGAGCTTGCCCAGGTCGATCGAGTCGGGCGGGTTGGTCTCCGAGTCGCACTTCACGTAGAACGCGGCGTCCGGCGTGGCGCCGAACAGGGCGCCGTCCCGCCACAGCCCGGTGAGGAAGTTCGACACGGTGCGGGTGACCCGGTCCCAGGTGGTCTGGTCGTTGGGCTCGAACACCACCCACTGGGTGCCGTCCATCACCGTCTTCTCGATCCAGCTGAACAGGCGCCGCACGGGGACGTAGTTCCACAGCGCGTTCGACGACAGGGTGCGGGCGCCCCAGACGCGGATCCCGCGGGTGCCGAAGGGGCGGATGGCGTTGATCCCGTTGGGGTTCAGGACGTTCTGCTCCGCCGACGTCATCTTGTACTGCACGTTGAGCGCCCCGAGCACGACCTCGTTGGCGGGTGCCTTCCACACGCCCCGGGTGGAGTCGGTGCGGGCCCACACGCC
Organism: Acidimicrobiia bacterium; assembly: GCA_041619955.1. Classification (GTDB taxonomy): domain Bacteria; phylum Actinomycetota; class Acidimicrobiia; order Spongiisociales; family JAOTWH01; genus JBFJZV01. The sequence goes on from JBFKDA010000015.1 coordinate 2,238, forward strand.
TGCCATGTGGCCGCTGGGCGGGACGAACATCTCGCCGTCCTCCACCGGGTCGGTGACCTTGATCCACGGGTAGTAGAAGGCGGCGTGCATCGAGTCGTACATCGCCGTGTTGCTGCGCCAGTCCTCGATCTGGTCGGCCCGCACCCTGCTGGGCGGCGGGTCGAGGATCGCCATGCGGTTGGTCTCGTTCTCGCAGTGCGTGATCATCATCGTCTGCACTGCCTTCCACGTGCCGAGGTGCACCTCCCGCCAGTCCTCGGCCACGGCCTTCTTGCCGTCGTCGTCGAGGGACTCGTCGTTGAGCGCCTCGTAGCGGGCGATGTTGTAGAGGTCGGGGACGATGAGCATCGTGACGTCGTCGTGGATCTTCAGCGACTCGATGCCGGTGCGCTCGGCGAGGTCGCCGGCGATGTCCGCGGTGCCGATGTCCTTCGGGTTGGGCTCGGGCAGCACCAGCGCGTACTTGCCGCGCTTGGGGTTGCCGGCCCCGTCGATCACGGTGAGCAGGTCCTCGTCGAGCTTCTGCTCGGCGAGCTTCGTCTTGACCGCCTCGCCGGCGCCGCCGGTGGCGATCCCGTCGACATGGAGGACCTCTTTGCCGTCGACGCGCACCCGCAGCCCGAACTGCGCCGGGTCGTCTGGCGCCTCGGAGGCCGGCTCGACGGCGATGGCCACCTGTCCCTGCTCGGCGCCCGTGCGCACGGTGAGCGCGGTGGCGGTCTCGTCGTCGGCGGCGGGGATGCCGGTGGCCTCGGTCCCGTCCGGCAGCTCGCGCTCGTAGTAGTCGGTGGATGCCTGCTCCAGCTCGGGCTTCTCCGGGTCGCGGGGCTCGGTCCATTCGATGGGCACGATGTAGGCCATCGAGCCGCCGTTGTTGAAGTAGCCGTAGACGGCCTGGGGCAGCATCGGCCGATGGCCCTGCGTCCAGTCGCCGATCCCGAAGCCGCCGTAGAACGACTTGTACTGCGTCCAGCTCGTCACCAGCCGGGGCGCGTAGTCGGGCGGGGCACCGGCCTTGTCGTCCTTGGTGGGGATCCGCTCGGTGAAGCCCACGAAGGCGGCCACCGCCGTGGCTCCGCCGGCCAGGGGCACCGGCCCCGAGTCGAACTCCTCGACATACACGCCGGGGGCGAGATAGACAGCCACGGGGTCTCCTTCCTCAGTTCTGCTTGACGGCTTCGATCAGCTTCTCGGGGCTCATGCGCGCCACGTACGACTCGCCGTTGTGGAACGCCGGGAACACCCGCATGCGGGGCTCCGACGACGAGCAGGCGATGACCTTCACCGACGGGTGCGCCGCCGAGATCGCCATCGCCAGGTCGGTGGACGCATGGGTGTCGTCGAGGTCGAGCAGCACCACGTCGGGCTCGCTCGAGTCCAGCTCGGCGAGGAGCTGGTCGGCGGCCGTGGGCTCGCCCACGATCTCGCACCCTGCGGTGCTGCCGAGCAGTTCCCGCAGCCCCAGCTTCACGATGGCTCCCAGTTCCCCGATCAAGACCCGCGTCATTGCGGCTTCCTCCAACCACGGGCACTTCCCGCTTGGTTGGAGACGGTATGGCAGGGGCCGGGGCGCCGAAAGGGCCAGGGGTGCAGACGTCCGGGCAGAGGGGCAGCGGCACCTTGCCCTTTGGGGCAGCCGGCGCCGGGAGGGCCGAGCGGGCAGACCTCGGGGCAGTGATGGCTGCTGCGATTGCCAGATCGGCCATCGGCGCGTACCTTGAGCGGAGGTTCGAGGAGGTGGCCGATGGACTACGGGTGCCGAGCCAGATGCGACGATTTCGGTGGGCAGATCGACGGCCACGTCGAGCGCCGCGCACCTACGCGCCACGCTTCGTCGGCCCACCCGCTGCTCTCCCTGCAGGGAGTGGCGGGCAACCGTGCCACGGCCGGTTTCGTGCAGACCAAGCTCGCGGTCGGCCCAGTCGGCGACGAGTACGAGCAGGAGGCGGATCGCGCCGCCGGTGAGGCCGGGGCGCAGGCCGGCCCCCGGGGAGCCGCCGCCGTCCCGGCACCGGCCGACGTCGAGAGCGGCATCGCCCGGGCGCGCGGTCGTGGCAGCCCGCTCCCCGCCGACGTGCGAATCGACATGGAGCGCAAACTCGGCGCGTCCTTCGGCGGCGTGCGGGTGCACACCGGGCCCGAGGCGTCCGCCTTGAACGATCGCCTGTCCGCCCGCGCCTTCACCACCGGCAAGGACATCTTCCTACGGGACGGTGGACCTGCAGCAGCCAGCGCACCGGAGCGCAGGCTGCTAGCTCATGAGCTCACCCACGTCGTCCAACAGGACGGCGGCAGCGGCTCATCGGTGGTGCAGCGGAGCTGCTCGCCGGGCCACGAGGGCCCTCCCCTCGACGAGATGCTGCCGGAGAGCCTCGTTTCCGAAGCCTTCTCGACCGGTAGCGGTGCGTACGCGGCGTACAAGGCGCCGAAGGAGGCGACGGCGGCCTACCAGTCGGCCAAGGACCGGGACGTCCTCGGCACGGTGGGGCACAGTGCCTCGGCGGCGAAAAACACGCTGGCCGCTGCGTCGTTGGCGAGCAAGACGGCGAAGGTCGCCAAGAAAGCCGCCGGGCCGACCCTCACCGTGGCTTCGGCCGCCCCCAAGGCGCTCCAGGAGGGCGCCAATGCGCTCCGTTACCACCGCCAGATGCAGACCGCCCCGGTGCTCCCGATGTCGATGAATGAGCCGGTGGAGGACGAGCTCAGAGAGAAGCGCAACACTGCGCTGATGAACGCCGGCCTGAACACCGCAGCAGCGGTGTCGCCCGCAGTGCCGACCATCGGCCCGGCGATGGCCTTGGCGCCGTCGATACCTTCGGCCGTCGAGACCGGCAAGCAGGTCGTCAGGGAGGCACCCAGGGTCGCCCGGAACGTCGCGAATGCGGTTGAGAGCGACTACTACGGGGAGTCGCCGATCCTCCCGCTGACCCACAACGATCCCGCTCCCGCCGGCATCGCCGGCGTGCTCAAGGGGGCTGTGCGCCGCGGCGGCCGGATGGTGTCCTCGGCGGCCAGCGGTCTGTGGGGCTCGATCTCGAGCAGCATTTGGGGCGAACAAGACGACGTTTGACCCAACAACGCGGCTGCCGCTCGCCCGTTCTTTCCTAACACCGGGCCCTCCTGGGCAGACATCGGGGCAGAACTCGGCGAATCGCTTGCTGGGCTCGCAGCTGCCCCGTACGGTGGCAGCACGCTGCGGAGGACGAGGTTGTGGAACGTGCACGAGCGGCCCGATACGACGAGCCGCAAGCTGCAAGGGTGGCGAGCGAGGCCCCCCGGCAGGACTCGAGGGAAGCGCTGCATCCGGTCCTGGCGCTGCAGGGGGTTGCCGGGAACCGGGCCGTCGGAGGGCTGGTCCAGACGAAGTTGCGGGTGGGCCCCGTCGGCGACTCGCACGAACATGAGGCCGACCGGGTCGCCGAGTCCGTCGCAGGGGGACCCGGCGGAGCGAGGCAGCCGGCCTCCCGAGAGTCGCCACCCGTGCCCGCGCCGGCCGACGTCGAGCGAGGGATCTCGGCGCAGCGTGGGAGGGGCCAGCCGCTGCCGGCCGACGTGCGCGCAGAGATGGAGGGCGCTTTGGGCGCCGGCTTCGGCGATGTGCGCGTGCACACAGGGGGCCGGGCGACCGCATTGAACGACCGGCTGGCCGCCCGCGCGTTCACCACCGGGCGCGACATCTTCGTCAGCGATCGCGAGCCGCGGATCGACACGGGTGCGGGGCGGCACCTCATCGCCCACGAGCTGGCGCACGTGGTGCAACAGTCGGGCGGTGCTCCCTCGTCGGCCGGGACCATCCAGCGGCACTGCGGGAAGCCCGAGCACGGTGGGCCCTTCGCTTCAATGCAGCCCAGCCCGGACGAGCGCTACAGCCAGGGTCCGACGCTCCAAGCGCCGGACGCGATCGAGATGACGGACTTCAACCCACGAGATCCCTCCGATCAGAGCTTCGCAGAGAAGCGGGAGATGGTCTCCGAGAGCCTGGCGGGTGGGATCGACCCGCGACAGCAATCGACGATGCAGCAGGCTACGCAGCTGGGGCTCGGCACCAACCGGATCACCGATGCGATGAACCGCTCGAGGGGGAAAGGTGGCACCGGGGCCGAAAAGGCGGTCCGGTCCCATGCGAGGTACAACGAGAAGCTCGATGAGGTCCAGGCGCAGCAGGGCATCGTCGACCGCTCATTCCTCGGGACCGTCAACCGGAAGAAGCGGGACGTCCTCGGTCAGGTCAACCCCAGTGAGGGCGAGCGGAGGAAGTACGCCGGTGCTCGCGAGGAGCTACGGCAGGAGACGCCCGGCCTCCAGACCGCGGAGCGGGCCGAGTCGGCGGTCGGGGTCACGAACAAGGTCGCGCAGCATGCCATGACAGTCGCCGGCGTCGCCTTCCCACCGGTGGCGCCGGCCCTGGCCGCGGCGAAGATCGGCGTCCAGGCCGGCTCCGACGCCGCGAAGGCCGGGTTGTTGGGTGTGCAGGGCAGGCAGCTGAGCAAGGTGGACACCGAGAGGCCCATCGGCATGTTCGCCAAGGACAGGTCGTCCGAGCAGTACGCCAAGGCCGGCACGCAGGCCGTCGAGGGCGTCACGAGCCTGGGCACGTCGCTTTTGCCGGGAGCGAAGACGCTCGCCCAGAAAGGTGTGAGCGGGGCGGTGAAGGCGGGGGCCAAGGTGGCCAACAAGGCTGCCGACAAGTACCTCGACCCGACCGCGAAGAGCCGCCGCGCGACGGAGACCGCACTGGCCGTCGCCAGTCCCAGGACGTTGACCAAGCCGAGTGACCCCAACGCGGCGAAGCAGCACAAGGCGCTGGCGAAGGCGGCGGTGAAGCAGCGGAAGAAGCTGCAGCCGGCCGGAGCCAAGCCGCCGGCCCGGGCGCAACCGGTCTCCGAGCTGGAAGCGCGGTTGGCCGCGCAGCGGGAGAAGATCGACGACACGTGAGGGCGAGGAGAAGACGCGCCCTGCGGCGATGCCCTCGGCGCACGGTTGCTGAAAGTCGGGCTCGGGACAGGCGATCGAGGAAGGAGGTTCAGCACATGGCTTCGCAGCGACGGGCAGTGAGCTCGGACGTCAGGGACGAGTCGAAGGCGCACGCACCCGGCTCGAGGACGGCGATCGAGGCACCACACGACCCCCAAGGCCCACCGGGGACCATCCTCGACATGCAGCGGCTCGCCGGCAACCGCGCCACGGCCGGCGTGATCGAGGGACGATCACCGTCGATTCCCGAGGCGGCTGCTGAGGCCGCCGGACCCGATCGCTTGCCGCCGACACTGCGGGCCGGCATCGAGCGGCTTTCCGGGCTCGAGCTGTCGGAGGTGCGGGTGCACAGGAACTCACCGAAACCGGCACAGCTCGACGCGCTGTCCTACACCGGCGGCGGCGTCATCGAGCTGGGACCGGGCCAGGACGACCGCCTCGGCCACGAAGCGTGGCACGTCGTGCAGCAGCTGCAGGGACGGGTGACGCCCACCCACCGTGCCAAGGGCGCCCACGTGAACCACGACCCCGACCTGGAGCGCGAGGCGGACCATATGGGCGAGCGGCTCGCACAGGCGCAGTCTGGCGATACGCGCGCTGCCTCCCCGGCACGATCGGTGGCCTCAGCCGTCCGGCCGGGCATGGCGAGCGTGGTGCAACTCGACTGCAAGTTCTGCAAGGAAGCCGGGTTCGACGCGGACCACAAGAAGGAGGAGCCGGGCGTGTGCCCGTTCGCGGCCGAGCCCGAGCCGGACGAGGGCAGTTCGGAGGAGGTCGTGCCGATCCCGAAGCAGAAGGCGGTGACGTCGACCGGCATGATGGGTGCGCCGATCAACGCGGGTCCGGCCCCCACCGGGCGCTACAAGAACACCACCGGGCACCACGACCCGACTCTTGCCAAGTGGAGGAAGAAGTCGGTGAAGAAGAACTACCAGGGCAAGCTCGGCAAGAAGTAGGCGCCGGCCCGCTCCGGGTCAGTCCTCCACCCACACCGGGCCTGAGTCGGGCACCGTGGCCGTCTTCGGGGGGTCGGTGTCGACGGTGATCTCCTCGCCGGGAGCGGCGTCGATCCAGAAGGTCCCGTCGTCGCCCACCAGCGCCGCATCGCTCGCCGAGCGCACCACCGCTCCCACCGCCGCAGGGTCGGTCACCCGGCCCCCCACCCGGGCCGATTCCGAGATGCGGTCCGGCTCGGTGGTGTCGCTGCTGCGGGCGCTGCTGCTGCCGATCGGCGGGCCGGCCTCCAGCACGACGCCGGAGTCGATCGTGATCGTCACCACCAGGTCGATGCCGGCTTTCACCTTGCCTTGCAGCGCCGACCAGAAGTCGACGAAGTCCTTGACGTGCGGGGTCCCGGTGCGGAAGTCCGGCGGCGGCTTGCTGGCGGCCAGCGCCCCCTTGAGGTACTGCGGCGGCATCGTCCGCAGCGGCAGCAGCGTGGCCAGCACCGAGCTGAGGATGCGGTGCTCGTCCCGGGGATCGGAGGCCCAGGCCGTGAGGTGGTATCGGCACGCCACCCGCGGCGGGGCGAGCTTGTAGCCGTTGGTGCCGGCGCCCGTCGCCGAGATCCGGCCCGACCTCGCCTCGTGGGCGCTGCGCCGCACGTCCCAGAGGAACACGCTGAGCGTCGGCTGGGTGATCCCGGCCGACCACGTCTTGTCCGGCGTCTCGAACGCGACGTCGATCTCGCCCTGGCGCAGCGGCACCTCACCTCTGAGGAACTCCTCGAGGCTCTCGTCGAGCAGGCGGATCACGGCCGCACCAGCCCGTGGTAGTCGCCGAACTCGTCCTCGGTCATCAGCCGGCCGAGCTTCTGGTACTCCCGCTTCAGCCCCAGCATCACCCGCTCCATCGTGATCTCCTCCCCGGCCTCGGCCGCCAGGAACGCCGCCTGGAGCGCCGCGTTGCGGATGACGCCGCCGGAAACCTTGAACTGGCGGGCCAGCACGTCGAGGTCCAGCTCGCCGACCGGGGCGCTCTCCGGGAACGACAGCTCCCAGATCGACCGGCGCTCGTCCTCCTCGGGGATCGGGAACTCCACCGCAACGTGGATGCGCCGCAGGAACGCCTCGTCGATGTTCTTCTTGAAGTTCGTGGCCAGGATGATGAGCCCGTCGTAGCTCTCCATCCGTTGCAGCAGGTACGAGACCTCGATGTTGGCGTAGCGGTCGTGCGCGTCGCTCACCTCGGAGCGCTTCCCGAACACCGAGTCGGCCTCGTCAAAGAACAGCACGAGGTTGACGGCGCCCGCCGCGCTGAAGATGCGCTCGAGGTTCTTCTCGGTCTCCCCGATGTACTTGCTGACCACCGCCGACAGGTCGATCTTGTACACGTCGAGCCCGAGATCGCCGGCGATGATCTCGGCGCTCAGCGTCTTGCCGGTGCCCGACGGCCCGGCGAACAGCGCGACCAGCCCGGCCGACGGCACTGCCCGGAACCCCCACTCCTCGTACACCTGGTCGCGATAGCGGTAGCGGGCCGTCAGCTCCTCGAGCTGCGACAGGCGGTCGGGCAGCAGCACGAGGTCGTCCCAGGTGCGGGACGGCCGGATCCGGCGGGCCAGCCGGTCGAGGTGGCCGCCGGCCAGCCGCCGCACGGCGGCATCGAGATCGCCTTCGGCCGCCGGGTACGCCTGGGCGACCAACCGGAGCTGCTCCCGGTCGAGACGGTGCCCACCCTGGCGGTCCATGGCCAGCGCCGCCTGCCAGTCGGCGTCGGCGGCCTCGCCCTGGTCGACGCGGACCTCCCGCCACGGCCGGCGGGGCAGCGACTCCACGGTGATCTCGCTGGCCGACGAGAGCACCCAGTTGACGTGGCCCGCTCGCTCGATCCAGTGGGCGGCCTCCGGCGGCAGCGACCCGTCGCCGTCGTACTCGACGACCAGCGTCTGGCCGTCGACGGTGGCCTGGCGGACCAGCGCCGCCCACTGCGCCTCCTCGGCGGGGAATGGCGACCGCAGGAACGCAACGCCGGCGGCGTGCCGGGCCGCCATGGCGAGCCGGGAGGCGCGGTCGCCGCCCACCACCAGCAGCAGGCCGACGCCCTCATGGCCGGCGCTCTCGTCGTAGAAGACGTCGACGCCCGGCGGCAGCGCCGGATCGGGGGACGGGTCGCCGGCGAGCGACCACATCACCGCCGCGGCGACCGCCACCATGCGCGCGCCCCAGGGGCCCTCGTCGGGCACCTCCACCAGGCAGGCCCGCCGCATGCTCGATCCCTCGCTCACCGCGAGGTGTCCGGGGTGGTCGGGCGGGAACCACCGGCGCAGCGTGGCCAGGGTCGGGCGAGGCAGGGTGACGTTGTCCTGCACGTAGGCCACCAGGCGCTGCCGGGCCGGCTCCAACTCGACCGCAGCGAGCAGCGCGAACACCTCGGCCTCTTCGGCAGACATGCCGGCGTTCCAGCAGATCACCCCGAACTGGTCGTCCGGCTCCTCCAGCGACTCCCGGAGCTGCTTGCGATGGTCGGCGATGCGGGGGGCGAACTGCTGGCGCAGGTCGCCGGCCTCCTGGGGGGTGGCCCCGTCCATGCCCGGCAGCTCGGCCATGAGGCGGTCGAGCTCCTCCTCGCCGATGTAGAGCCCGGCGAAGTCGCGGGGCGGGGCGCCGCGGCCGACGCGGGCGATCAGCGCCTCCTGCTGGATGAGCGCGTCGGCGAACGCCAGCCACGCCGGCTGCGAGGCCGGGCCGGCTCCGCCCGAGGCGGGCGTGGTGGCCACGGCGCTAGATCAGGCCCTGGCGGGTGGCCTGAGCGACGGCATGGGCCCGGTTGCGGCAGTTCATCTTCATCAGCACGTCGTGGACGATGTTCTTCACGGTACGCGCCGAATAGGCGAGGCGCTGGGCGATGTCGTTGGTGTCCTCGCCCTCCGAGAGCAGCTTCAGAACCGACAGCTCCCGCTCGGTGAGGTGGCGGGCGCCGCCGTTGGCACCCTGGGCGGCCCGCTCCAGCATGCGCGGCAGCAGGTCGCCCGGCAGCGACGTGTTGCCGGCCGCCACCGCCCGCAGCGCGGTGATGAGCTTCTCCGGGCTGAGGTCATGGCGGAACACGATCGCCGACGCCCCCACCTCGCCGAGGTCGGCGATCAGCCGCTCCTCGGCGGCGTCGACCAGCGCCACCAGCCGGCACTCGGCGCCGTCGAGCAACTTCAGCGCCTGCTGCAACCCCCACGAGTCCGCCTCGAAGAACAGGATGTCGAACCGTCCGATCTCCGGCTCGGGCCGGAACGCCGCGCTCTCGCCGGCGACCGAGAACCCCTCGGCGCGCAGGATCGACTGCACCCCCCATCGGAAGACGGGATGGCGGTCGTCGATCCACACTCGGGTCGCGACGTCGTCGGCCATTGCCCACGATCCAACCACCAGGGGCGGGCAGGCTCAACGGCCGCCCGGACAGTTCTTCGGGAACCGAGCGTTGCACCTTTGGGCAATCGGCCCGTCCGAAGGACCGTTCCCACGTCGGGCGCCCGGCGGGCTACCTTCACGCCATGGGGACCGAAGTCGTCAGCGGGGCGATGCTCATGTGCTCGTTCGGGGTGGCGCCGAGCACGCTCAGCGTGCTGCCCACCAACATGACCCAGGCCGTGAACATGCCGGCCGCCAACATCATGGACAACAAGCCGTTCGTGAACATCGCGCCGTTCGGGATGTGCAACAGCCTCGCCAACCCCGCAGTTGCGTCGGCCACCGCCGCGGCGCTGGGCGTGCTGACACCGATGCCGTGCACGCCGGTGATCCCGGCGCCGTGGGCACCCGGTTCGCCCACCGTGACCATCGCCAACTTCCCGGCTCTCAACAACAGTTCGAAGTGCATGTGCGCCTACGGCGGGGTGATCAGCATCACGTTCGGCGGCCAGGTCACGGTGCAGGTGCCGTAGCCCGCCGGGCTCGCCGGATATCGGGCTGGGCGCTAGATCAGATTGGCGCGCACCGCCTCGGCGACGAGGTGGGCGCGGTTGCGCGCGCCGAGGTCGCGCTGGATCTCGGCGATCTCGCCCTTGATCGTGCGCTCGGAGAATCCCAGCTCCGACGAGATCTCCCGGGTGTTCGCTCCGCCGGCGAGGAGGCGGAGCACGGCCCGGCTGCGCTCGCTGACCGTGGGCCCGGCGAGCCGGTGCCCGCTCACCCGGAGCCCGGCGGCGGCAGCTCGGACGGCAGCCGTGAGCTGCGCGGGCATCATGGTGCGGCGGGGTAGGACCGCCAGCACGTTGTCGCGGGTGGCGAGCCGCTCGGCCTCCTCGGCGCGGGCGTAGCAGACCACCGCCGGGCACGGCAGCTTGCGGCCCACCGCCTGAGGTGACAGCACCAGGACGTCGACCGAGCCGGCCCTCGGCACGGTCGGACCCACCTCGACCACCGCCAGCTCCTCGTCCTCCCGCAGGCAGGCCACGATCCCACGCCGGAAGATCTCGTGCTCGTCGATGACGCCGACTCGGATCTCCGCCAACCCAGGCACCCCCCCACATCTCGCGACTTATCCACAGGGCCTGTGTGGCAACCTAGCAATCACCGCCTCGCCGTGCACCCGAGAACGCGAAAGTCGACCGTTCCCTGGCGGCGGCCGGGTACATAAGCTGGCGGGATGGGCACGGTGACGCACGAGCCGACGGGGGTGTCGGACCAGGTGCTGCCGGCCACCCGGTGGCTCGCGGTGGCGATCATCCCGTTCCTCGTCGTGGCCTTCGTGGTGCTCTATCCGGTACCGACGGCCACCGGCCGCTGGTTCGCGTGGGAGATCAACCCGACGATGACGCCGATGGTGCTCGGCTCGGCGTACCTCGGCGGGGCCTGGTTCTTCGCGCGGGTGGTGCGGGCGCGCTCGTGGCGCGCCGTGCACGCCGGGTTCCTGCCGGTGGCGCTGTTCGCAACGACGCTGGGGGTCACGACGATCCTGCACTGGGACAAGTTCAACCACGACCACCTCGCGTTCTGGCTGTGGAGCGGCCTGTATTTCACGACGCCCGGGCTCGTGCTGTGGGTGTGGTGGGCCAACCGCCGGGCGGCCGGATCCCCGGCACCAGGGGGACCGGCACTTGCGCCGGCGGTGAGGTGGGCGTTCGCCGCCGCCGGCGCGTCGGCGCTGGCGCTGGGTCTGTTCGTCGTCGTCGCCCCGGCCGGGGCGATCGACCTATGGCCGTGGGCGGTGTCCGAGCTGACGGCGCGGGTGATGGGCGCGGTGCTGCTGCTGGGAATCGCCGGTCTCGTGGTCGCCGCCGACCCGGCCCCCGAGGCTGCCCGGGTCGTGGTCGAGGTCGCGGCAGTCATGTTGGCGCTGATCCTGGTGGCGGCGGTGCGGGCTCGCGGGCAGTTCATCACGTCCCGGCCGCTCACCTGGCTGCTCGGGGCGGGCATCGCGGGGGTGTTTGCCGGCGTGCTGGTGCTCGCGCGCCGGTTCCGATCTCACGGATAGCCTCCCGGCCAGGTGGCGGACATCTACCTCAGCTACGCACCGGCCGACGCCGGGCGGGCCCACCGCGTCGCCGGGGCGCTGCGGCGCCGCGGCTGGTCGGTCGCCGACGAGCCCGAGTCGATCACCGGGGCTCGCTGCGTGGTGGTGCTGTGGTCACGCGCTTCGAAGTACACGAGCCGGGTTCGCGACGACGCGGTCCTGGCCCACGCCGACGGCCGGCTGGTCGCCGGCTTCCTCGACGACGTGCAGCCGCCCTACGAACTGCGCGGCACCACCGGCGCGCGGCTGGCCGGCCGCCACCCCGCCGTCGGGGAGCTGGCGATGGCGGTGGCGGTCACCCTCGCCGGAGGGCCGCCCTGGTTCGACATGGAAGAGCGGTGGCGCCTCGAGCACCGGCTGTGGATCGCCGTCGAGCGGCTGCGGCGGCGCCGGCTGGCAGAGCTGCGGGTGGCACGCTGGCGGATCGCCACCGCGCTGGCCGCGGCCGTCCGCTCCCGGAGCCGGGGCCACCGGCCACTGCCGCCGCCTCGCCGGCGGTGGTGGCAGCGGCTGCGGCGCCGCCGATGACTGCCAGGGCGCGTGTTCGGGTACCGTCCAGGGCCATGTCAGACAACCAGACGACCGTGGCGGTGATCCCGGCGGCCGGCCGGGGCACCCGCCTCCAGCCCGCGACGCACGCGATCCCCAAGCCGTTGCTGCCGGTGGTCGACCGGCCGGCGATCGAGTACGTCATCGAAGAGGCCGCCGATGCGGGCGCCCGCGAGGTGGTGGTGATCGTCGATCCCGATGGCGGCGATCTGTTCGAGCAGCACTTCGCCGCAGGGGGCCTGGCGCGGGCGGTTGGGCTTCGGATCACCACGGTTCGACAGGACGAGCCGCTCGGGCTGGGCGACGCCATCCGGCGCGCCGCGCCGGTCGTGGGGGACCGCCGGTTCATGTGCCTGCTGGCCGACACCATCCTGCGGCCCGGCTGCGACCTCATGGGACCACTCCTGGCTGCCGGTGACGACGCGTCGGCGGTGGCGCTCAACGAGGTCGACGGTGACCTGTTGGACCGCTACGGCGTGGTGTCGTTCGACGGCTGGGACGCGCCCGGCGTGGCGCGGCTCACGGGGGCCATCGAGAAGCCCGGCGCCGCGCGGGCCCCGTCGAACCTCGGCCTGATCGGGCGGTACGTCTTCAACCCGGACGTGTTCGACGCCCTCGCCGGCCTGGATGCCGGTCACGGCGGCGAGATCCAGCTCACGGACGCGGTCGACGTGCTGGCGCGGTGGGGGACGTGCCGGGGCGTGGTGGTCGACGACGGGCTGCTGGACATGGGCCGCCCGATCGGCCTCCTGGGGGCGTCGGCGGTGATCGCCCTCCACGACAAGGAGCTGCGCGACGACTACCTGGCGATCGTCGACCGGGAACGCCGCCGGACCTAGGTCCCGCGGGCGGCCAGGAGCAGCTCCAGCGCGTCGGCGACGTCCTGCGGTCCGGCCACCCGGTATGCGGCGAGCGTCTCGCCGTCGCCGACCTTCACCCCGACATCGCCGTCGCCGAGGGTTGCGAACACGTCCTCGTCGGTGACGTCGTCGCCGAAGAAGACCAGCGGCCCGCCCCCGGCGGCGCGGCGCGCCCGGTCGAGGGCGGTGCCCTTGTCGGCGTCGCCCGCCACCAGCTCCACCACCTGCTTGCCGTCGATCACGCGGACCCCGTGACGGCGGCCGACCTCGCGCGCCGCCTCCGCCGCCTCGTGCGGGGCGGCGGCGCTGCGGTAGTGGAGCGCCCCGCCGGCCGGCTTGGGCTCGAGCAGCGTGCCCGGGTACCGGTCGGCCACCACGCGCAGGTCGTCCAGCAGCCCCGGGACCGCCGCCGGGGTCGCGGCGTCCGTGGCCTCGGCGCCGTGGGAGCCGATGAGCGCGATGCCGGCCGGGGCGCCCGTCAGGCGGGCGAGCACGGCGCGGGCCCGTCCCGACACGATCGCCCCGTGCACTCCTGGCCGGGTCCCCAGCGCCGCGAGCGCCGCGAGCGCCCGCCCGTCCGGGGTCGCGCGCTCCGGGTCGGTGACGATCTCGGCGAGCGTGCCGTCGTAGTCGGAGGCCACCACCAGCACCGGGGCGGCAGCCGCCCGCCGCAGCGCGTCCTCGAGCGGGGAGGCGATCACACCGCCTCCAGCGTTTTCAGGCAGATCCTCGCCCACTCGAACACATCGGCCTGGTGGACGATGCGCTGCAACCGCCGCATCCGCGCCCGGCGCTCGCGCTCCGCCATCGACGTCGCCGCCTCGATGGTGGTGGTGACGCCGTCGACGTCGTGCGGGTTGACGATCAGGGCGGCGCGCAGCTGCTCGGCCGCCCCGGCGAACTCGCTGAGGATCAGCACGCCGTCGCCGTCGGTTCGGCTGGCGACGTACTCCTTCGCCACGAGGTTCATACCGTCCCGCAGCGGGGTCACCAGCATCACGTCGGCGGCCACGTAGTAGGCGACCAGCTCCTCGATCGGCACGCTCCGGTACAGGTACGACACCGGCGTCCAGCCGGGCTCCCCGTAGTCGCCGTTGATCCTCCCGACGAGCTGTTCGATCTCCATGCGGAGCTGCTGGTAGGCCGATACGTGCTCGCGGCTCGGCACCGCGAGCTGGATGAACGAGTACCGGCGCTTGGCGTCCGGCGAGCGGTCCAGCAGGCCGGCGAACGACTTGAGCCGCAGGTCGATCCCCTTCGTGTAGTCGAGGCGGTCGACGCCGAGCACCACGTGCTCGGGGTCGCCCATCTCCCCGCGCAGCTCGCGCGCCCGCGCCTGCACGGCCGGGTCACGCGCCAGCGAAGCGAACTGCTCGGGATCGATGGCGATGGGCGCCGGCTGGAGGTGGACGAGCCTCCCCTGCCAGCGCAGGTCGCGCCGCCCATGGGACTCGGCGCCGGCGAAGCGTCGCGCCGCTCTGGCGAAGTTGTCGGCGCTGCGCCGGGTCTGGAAGGCCACGACGTCGGCTCCGAGCAGCCCTTCGACGATCTCCCGTCGCCACGGGAGGCGCGCGAACAGCTCGATGGGCGGGAACGGGATGTGGAGGTAGAAGCCGATGGTGATGCCTGGTCGCAGCGCCCGCAGGGTGGTCGGGACGAGCTGGAGTTGGTAGTCCTGCACCCAGGCGACGTCGCCCGGCTCGAGCACGTCGGCGGCCTCGCGGGCGTACCGCTCGTTGACGGTGACGTATGGCTGCCAGGTGTGGCGGTGGAACTGGGGAGCGACGACTGCGTCGTGATAGAGCGGCCACAGCGTCTCGTTGCAGAACCCGTAGTAGAAGCCGTCGAGCTCCGCCTCGGTGAGGTCGACCGGGCGCTGCTCGATGCCCGAGTGGTGGAACGGGCCCGGCTGGAAGTCGGTGGTGCCGTGCCAGCCCACCCAGCGACCCTCGCTGCGCTGGAGCACTGGCACCAGGGCGCGCACGAGCCCGCCCGGGCTCATGTTCCATTCCGAGCCGTCCCAGGCCACCGGCAGGCGGTTGGCGACGACGACGATGCTGGTGATGCTGGCTCCTGGATCGGCGGCGACGACGGTACCCCGGTTGGCGCCGAGGTACGCCCACCGGCGGGCGCCCGGCTCGGGGCTACCGCAGGTGGCGGGCGAGGCTCGGCCAGCGCCAGAGGCGGCGCAGCCGGACCTGCGGGGAGCCGAGGAGCATTCGACCGACGATGGAGGGGCGGATGGCGCCTGCGTCGAGCAGGCGGCCCCGCTCGTCCCGGATCTCGAGCGTGAGCCCGGCGTCGGCGAGGCGGGAGGCAGCGTTCGCGATGCCGTCCCGGCCGGTGACGGGGATGCCCGGCAGCACGGTCGATGCGTCGCCGATGTGCCAGCGCAGCGAGCTGCCGGCCGCCTGCAGCCGGGTCACGACCCCGTCGTAGGTGGCCGACAGCTCGCCGCTGACGGAGAGCGGATGCTCAGGACTGGACGGTGGCACGATCGCTCGTCGTGATGCGGAGCGTGCCGTTGACGCGCCAGTTGGCGGTGGGGGAGTCGGGGCCGGTCTCGCGGGGCACGCCGACCTGCATGTCGATGAACTCGTAGTTGATGGCGGCTTCGCGGCCGGTGAGGTACGACCACATGCTCTCGCCGAGGTCGGTCCAGGCGGTCACGGTCTGATCGGTCATGGTCTTGGTCCTCCAGGACTCGTCCCTCCCAATTGTCGGGAGGTGATTTACTGCTAAATACGTACCCCGGCCCGAGCCGGATGAAACCTGGCCGCGCCGGCCGACCCGGCGGCATGGGTAGCGCGACCCTGGCCGCGGCAGGCGCGACGTGGTACCCAGGGGGTGTGATCGTCCTGTGGCTCGCCGCCGTCGTCGGCGGGTTCGGACTCGCCTTGATCGCCAGCCAGCGAGCCGTCGGCCACGCTCGCGTCCTGATCGAGGCCTCCCGCATCCCGCCGTTCTTCGTGGGGGTGACCCTGTTCGCGATCGGCACCGACCTCCCCGAGATCGCCAACTCGATCGTCGCCTCGCTGTCCGACCACGGCGACCTCAACGTCGGCGACTCGGTCGGCTCGGCGGCGACGCAAGTGACGCTCGTCCTGGGCCTGCTCCCGCTGCTGGTCGCCCCGTTCGTGGCAGGGCGGCGGCGGATGGGGCGGGCCGGCGAGGCGAGCATCGTCGCGCTGCTGCTCGTGGCGCTGCTGGCATCCGACGGGCAGCTTTCCCGCGTCGATGCGGCGCTGCTCGTCTCGGCGTGGCTGGCGGGATCTGTGGTCATCTGGCGGGGGATGCCGCCGGCGGCGGAACCGGCGATGCGCGTGCCGGCCACCCGGCCGTGGCGGCACGGCCTGGCGGCGCTCCTGATGCTCGCGGGCGTGGGAGCCGGCGCCGGCGCCGCGGTGTGGGGCCTGGTGAGCATCGCCGCCGAGTTTGACGTCCCGGAGTTCGCGCTCGCCTTCTTCGGCGCGGCGATCGGGACGTCGCTCCCGGAGTTGGTGGTCGACGTCACCGCGTTGCGGGCCGGCGCCCGCGACCTGGCGCTCGGGGACATCCTCGGGTCGACGTTCGTGGATGCCACGCTGTCGGTGGGCATCGGGCCACTGATCGCACCCACCGCGGTCACGGCCGGCCTGGCGGTCCGCGGCTCGCTGGCAGCGGCCGCGGCGGTGGCGGTGGCGGTCACGCTGCTGTCCATCCGGCGCCGCCACGACCGCGTCAGCGGCGTCGCCCTGATCCTCGTATGGCTGGCGCTCTACGCGGTCGTGCTCGGGTGAGCGGCGAGCGCCGGCGGCGCGCCGCCGCGGTGGCGGTGGCGGTGGTGGCGGCAGTCGCCGGCTTCCTGCTCGCGCCGCGGAGCTGGCCGGGCGGCGACGGGACCATGTCGCTGCGCATCGACGGCACCGAGGCCATCGCCGCGCCGGTCCGCGTGGGCGACCCCGACCCGGTCCGGCTCGAGGGTCCCGAGGCGGGCGTTTCCGTGGAGCTGGCCCTGCCGGCCGGGGTGCCGGTGGAGGGGGTGGTGGCGGCGCAGGTCGCCGCGACCGGCGCAAGCGGCCCGGTGCGGCTGGAGCCTGGCGACATCGAACTCGAGCTGATGCTTCCCGACGGCCGGGTCGAGCCGATCCCCGCGCTGCGGTGGGACGCCGGCGAGGGGGTGCTGGTCGCCGAGCGCCGGCCGCCGCAGGACGCGGCGCTGGTCCTCGCGCTCCTCGGCTTCGTGGTCGTGATGTGGGTGACGGAGGCGGTTCCGGTGTTCGTGACCGCGCTGGCCATCCCGGTCGTGCTTACGGTCGCCGGCGTGGCCGGCGCCGCCGATGCCACCGCGCCCTTCGCCAACCCGATCATCGTGCTGTTCTTCGCCGGATTCCTCATGGCGGAGGCGATGCGGCGGGTCGGGCTCGACCATCACGTGGCGGTGGCGATCACGGCCCGCGCGGGCCGCAGCCCGGCGCTGCTCTTCGCGACGATGCTCGCGGTGGCGGCGTTCCTGTCGATGTGGATGTCGAACACCGCAGCCACCGCGGTCCTGGTGCCGATCGCGATGGCGATCAGCGCCCCGCTGAGCGCGCCCTACCAGCGCGCGCTGGTGCTGGGCATCGCCTACGCCGCCACGGCCGGCGGGGTGGGCAGCGCGATCGGGACGCCGGCGAACCAGCTCGCCATCGAGTTCCTCGACGACTTCGGCGGCCGCTCGATCTCGTTCGCCGGCTGGTTCGCCTACGGCCTCCCGATGGTCCTGCTGTTCCTGCCGGTCGTCGGCGGGTACCTCTGGTGGCGTCGCGGGCTGCGCGTCGACCCGGTTCGCTTCCAGCGCGCCCGGGAGCTGGCGGTGGCCGAGCGCACTCGCCTCGGCCCACCGCACCGGGGGCAGCTCGCCGTGCTGGCGGTCTTCGGCGCGGTCTTCTGTGGGTGGTTGACCGAGACCTGGCACGGCGTCCACCCCGGACTGGTGGCGCTCGCGGGAGCCGTGGCGCTGTTCGTGGTGGGCAAGCTCGAGCCCGACGACCTCGGCCGGATCGCCTGGCCGGCGCTGCTCACGTTCGGCGGCGGGCTCACCCTCGGCCTGTTCTTGGTGCGCTCCGGCACGTCGGACTACGTCGCCACCCGGCTCGGCGGCCTCGCCGGCGCCCCGCCCACCATGGCGCTGTTTGCGGTGGCCGCGCTGGCCCTGTTGCTGACGACCGTCGCATCCAACACCGCCTCGGCGGCGATCCTCGTGCCGCTGGCGGTGCCGCTGGCCGGGGTGCTCGGCGTCGATCCGACCACGCTGGTCGTGGTGGTGGCGATCGCCTCGTCGATCGATTTCGCCCTGGTCGTCGGGACGCCGCCCACGATGATCGCGTACTCGACGAGGCTCTACACCGCGGGGGAGATCTTCCGTACCGGCGTGGTGCTCGACCTGGCCGGCATCGCCGTCCTGGTCCTGGCCGTCACTCGCCTGTGGCCGTGAGCCCCAGCATCCGGCTGGCCGCGGCGGCGTCGGAAGGGGACAGCCTGCGCACCGCGTAGCCGGAGTGCACGACGACGTGCTCGCCCAGGGCGGCGGCCGGCACCAGCACCAGGTCGACCGGCTGCTCACGCCCGGCCACATCGACGCGCGCCGGGATCGACGCAGGGGACGCCTCGCCGATCCAGACGATCCGGGCGGGCACCGCGACGCACACGCCTCAGCCCTCCACCGTCACCGAGAGCAGCATCACCGACAGCGCGCCGCGCTCGGCCGGGTCGTCGCCGACCTCGACCTCGACGTGCGGCGCCCGGCCCCACCGCTCCTGGGCGCCCGCGGCGATCCCATGGCGCAGCGCCGCCGGCGACACCGCCGCCAGCGCGCCCACCCGCAGCCGCACCCCGGTGATCGTGCCGGTGCGATGGAGCCCCATCTGGGCCAGGAGGTCGGCGGTCAGCCGCGATTCATGCACCCTGGATCTCCGCGGCCACCCGGACGGCGGCGGCTGCCACCTCCTCGCTCAGCCCGTCGCCGGGCCGGAGGTGGCCGGCTTCGATGCCGTAGACGACCATCCGGGCGGGAAGCCGGCCGAGCGCGCGAGCCAGCTCCACCGTCTCGGCCAGCCCGACCGCGTGCGACGAGACGAAGGTCGCCGCCGGGAGCGGCTCGCGGTGCGGGTCGAAGCGCCGCACGCTGCCGGCTGGTGCGCCGGAGCGCATGGCGTCGACGACGACGACCTCGTCGGCTCCTTCCCACAGCGCCATCAGCTCGTAGCCGCCGGTGAGGCGCCGCGAGGCGCCCGCCACCCGGCCGGCCACCGCCAACCCGGCGGCGTCGTCGCCGCGGAACGGGCTCCCGAGGCCGATCACGAGCCGGGTCACGACCGCTCCACCGTGAGGTCGAGGAAGTGGGTGGCGCACGAGATGCAGGGGTCGTAGTTGCGGATCGCCTGCTCGAGCTGCCACTGCAGCTCGTCGTCGCCCAGCTCGGCGCGGCCGGGGACGTAGGCCCGGAGGTCGTCTTCGATGCTGAGCTGGTTCTGCGAGGTCGGCGGGACGATCACGGCGTCGGCGATCAGGCCGTCGCCGTCGATCTGGTAGCGGTGGTAGAGCAGGCCGCGCGGCGCCTCGGAGACCCCGTGGCCGACGCGGCCGTGCGGCGCGACCTCGACCGCCGGCGCGGGAGGCGGCTCGTAGGCGGCGATGATCCGCAGCGCCTCCTCACAGGCGAACGCGATCTCCACCGCCCGCACCACGATGCTCCGGAACGGGTTGCGGCACGCCTCGCCGAGACCTGCCTCGGCCGCCGCCCGGGCCGCGGCCGGCGTCAGCCGGTCCGAGTTGAGGGCGTAGCGGGCTAAGGGCCCGACGTGGTACGCGCCCCGCGCCCGCAGCCTGGCATGCAGCGCGTTCGACCACGGGACGTGCGACTCCTCGAAATGGTCCGGCCACTCGTCGGCGGCGATGTCGAGGCCGCGGCTGGACACCACCCGACCCTCGTCGATGGCGTAGCGGTCGGGCAGGGAGAGGGCCACGAACTCGTAGTCGCGCTCGAAGTCGGGGAACGGGAACCCGGCCACCCAGCGCACCGCGTCGAGGGCGGCCCCGAGCGCCCATTCCAGGTCGGGAACGAGTGCCGCCAGCTCGGCCTTGTGCGGGGCGCGGTAGAACCCGCCGACCCTGAAGTTGATCGGGTGGATCTCCCGACCGCCGACCACCGTCATCAGCTCGTTGCCGATCTTCTTGAGGCGCAGGCCGAGCTCGATCTGGTCGGGGAAGTCCGCGGCCATGGCGATGGCGCTCTCGTAGCCGAGGAAGTCGGGGGCGTGGAGGAAGAACACGTGCAGCCCGTGGCTCTCGATCCACTCGCCGCAGTAGAGGAGCCGGCGCAGTGCCCGCAGCTGCCCGTCGACGCGCACCCCGGCGGCGTGCTCCAACGCGTTGGCCGCGCTCGTCTGGTAGGCCACCGGGCAGATGCCGCAGATCCGGGCGGTGATGTCCGGCGCCTCGTCGAAGCGGCGGCCCCGCAGGAACGCCTCGAAGAACCGGGGCGGCTCGAAGATGCGGAACTGCAGGTCCTCCACGGTGCTGCCACGAAGCTTCAGGTACATCGCGCCTTCGCCCTCCACCCGGGCGAGGTAGCCGACCTCGATCTCCCGCTCACTGCTCATGCGCCTCGCTCGCTTCCCTGAACTCCGGGGCGTATGCGTTGAAGGTCCGCAGCGCCCGCAGCACGTCGGCGTCGCGCACGCCGAGCGCCTTCCACCATGCGGCGAGCGACGCCACGTTGGCCGTCTCGGCCGGGCCGAAGCAGCCGTAGCACCCCCGGTCGTACGCTGGGCAGATCGCCCCGCACCCGGCCTGGGTGATCGGGCCGAGGCACGGCGTGCCGCGGGCCACCATCACGCAGGCCGTGCCGCGCAGCTTGCACTCGACGCAGACGCTGTGGCCCGGCACGTTGGGCTTGCGCCCCGCCACGAACGCCTCGATCACCTCGAGGAGCTGCGCCTTGGAGATCGGGCAGCCCCGCAACTCGAAGTCCACCGCGACGTGATCGGCGATCGGCGTCGAGGTCGTCAACGTGTCGAGGTAGTCGGGATGCGCGTAAACGATGCGGAGGAACTCGTCGACGTCGGCCCAGTTCCGCAATGCCTGGATGCCGCCGGCCGTCGCGCATGCGCCGATGGTGACGAGCCGGCGCGACACCCGGCGAACCTCCTGGATCCGGGCGGCGTCGTGGGGAGTGGTGATCGAGCCTTCCACCAGCGAGAGGTCGTACGGCCCGGGGATCTCCGCCCGGGTCGCCTCCGGGAAGTAGGCGATCTCGAGGGCACCCGCGACGTCCAGCAGC
>JBFKDA010000016.1:0-23132 GCA_041619955.1 Acidimicrobiia bacterium
ACCGCCCAGTCGCTCGCGATGAAGCTCCAGGCCGCCGACAACAACCTGGCCAGCCTCAAGGGCCAGTACGAGGCGGCGACCAACCAGGCCGACCAGGCCAAGTCGGCCGTCAGCCAGAACGCCATGCGCCTCCAGGAGCTGGCTGCGAAGCGCATGGAGCTGATCGGCTCGCTGCGCCAGGCCGAGATGCAGGAGTCGGTCAACAAGGCCGTCGAGTCCATGTCGGTGACCCTCAGCGACGACATGCCCTCGCTCGACAAGGTCGAGGAGAAGATCCAGGCCCGCAAGTCGGAGGCGATGGCGCGTGCCGAGCTGCGGGAGGCCACCCCTGAGGGTGCCGAGCTGGAGCTGCGCGAGGCCGTGTCGCTGTCGCAGGCCGACGCCAAGCTCGACGAGCTGAAGGCCGAGCTGGGCATGCTCGACACGGGCGGCGGCGGCTCGTCGGCGCCCCAGGTGGGCACCGAAGGCACCGGCGTCTGAGCTGAGCGACCTGCCGCCAGGTTCGACGGCATGCTCTCCCCCCGGTTGCGGGGGGATGGCCTGCCCGCCGAGCCGAGGGGGGAGCTAGCCCGATCCGCCGACGGCCGTCGAGGTTGTCGTGCCGGCGCCGATCTCGGCGGTGGGCGATGCGGGTCCCGCGTCGACCAGGGAGACCAGCTCGGCGAGCGCGATCGAGTGCGACGCGTTCGACGCGGTGGCGACGGCACCGTCGACGGTGTACACGTGATTGGGGGTCGCGGCCACGAGCCCGTCGCCCGCATCGACCGGCGGATTGAGGAAGAGCACCAACCGTGCGCCTGAGGCCGGCAGTGGCGCCGGGTCGAGGTCGGACGGGAGCACGGTCACCCGGTCCTTGCTGCCGCCGAGGAAGCGCACGGTCAGCTCGGGCGTCCCCAAGAGGTCGGCGCCGCGCAGCACCTCATCGACGGATGCCGTGACCGGCGTCCAGATGTATTCGGGCCCGGGGTGGTCGCTGCCCGGCCGCTCGCCGCCGGGCCCGTTCCAGCGCGGCTCCCCGGCGACCTGCACGGTGGCCAGGAGCACGACTGGCGTGCCGACGAAGTTGGCGGCGTCGGTCGCCGACTCGAACGGCGCGGGGTAGCCGTCGAGCCGGATCGTCTCGCTGTCAGCCGGGCGACACGCCGCAGCCAGGACGGCGATCGCGAGCGCGGCCGCTGCGAGCCCGGAGATCGCTGGTTTGGCCCGCTGCATGACTGTGGGTTGCCCCCTGGTGGGCCGGAGTTCCCTTGGCCGCTAGCGCTGCGTGCCGGTCGCGACGTGGCGGCACGCCCAGCGGCCCCACGCTCCCCAGCGGTGGCCCGTGCGGATCGAGAAGTCCACCAGCCAGGCCGCCGACGCGACGTTGGCCTCGGGGTGGTACCGGCTGTACCCCTCCCAGCCGGCTCGGGCGCTGGCGAACGCCCAGGTGCCGGCGAGGAACTGGAAGAGGCCGGCGGCGTCCGACACCGGGTGGCGGGCGTCCGGGTTGCCGCGGCTCTCGCAGTGCATCACCCGCAGCGCCTCGCCGACGCGCTCGGGCGGGAAGTAGCGCTCGACCAGCGGCTGCCATCGCACCACGCCGCCCAGCGCGGCCAACCGCCGCTGCTCCTCCTCGTAGGCGCTGAGCGCCGCCTGGTACTCGGCGTCGGCGGTGGCCACGGCCGAGGTGGCGGCGACGACCGACTGGCCGGTGGCGATCAGCAGCTCGTCGAGCAGCGCGGCGCGCGCAGTCACCTCGGCCCGGAGCTCGGCTTCCCGCCGCCGGTCGGCGTCGTGGCTGCGGCGCAGGTCGTCGAGCTCGGCGCGTGCCGCGGCCAGGGCGTCGATGGCGGCCGTGGTGCGGCCGGCCTCGATGTTCGCCACGTGCTCGGCGATGATGCGCTCCGGACCTGGTGAGACGTCGAACGACATGGCGAGCGGGTCGGTGCCGCCGGCGATGTAGGCGCCGACCACCACGTCCTCCACCTTGCGTCGCAGCGCGCGCACCTCGGCCTCGTGGGCGACGAGATCGGCGGCCGTCGCCGCCCGGGCGTAGGCGATGCGCTCCAGCTCGCGGTTGGCGTCCTCGTAGTCGGCCAGTGCGAGCGCCAGGTGGAGCGACGCGTCGGCGCGGTCGTGGGCGGCCGCTTCCAGATCGGCGAGGGCGCGGTCCCGTACCGCGTCGGCGTCGTCGACCCGGCGCTGGGTCTGGGCGAGCGAGGCCGGGGCGAGCAGGCTCGCCCCGAGCGAGAGCAGGACCACCAGCGCGACACGGGACATCTGGCGCGCAAGTTACCGGCAGTTCCCTGCCGAACCGGGGATCTCAGCGGGCGAGCAGATCGAGCGACTTCTTGAAGAGGGCGAGGCCCTCGACCTGGCGGATGTGGCGGGGAGAGCGGCGGAACTTGGCGGCGATCTCGTCGTGGCCGGCGCCCTGGCGCCGCCAGTGGAGCACACGGCGCTCCAGCGGGCGGAGCGTCTCGGCGCGCCGGCTTCGGCCGGTTCGGCCCGGCAGGTTGGCGAACCGGGCGATGCGCTCGATGTGCGCCGGCGAGCGCTTGAACATGCGGCCGATCGTGGCCGCGTCGTGGCCCTCGGCCTGGAGCTGCAGCACACGCCGTTCGATCGGGCGTAGCACGGTCTGGTCGTGGTCCATGGCACCGAATCTAGCCGCCCCGCCGACCGGCAGCGGCGGCGACGGGCGTACAATCCCGACTTCCCGACCAAGCGGGCAGCGCAAATGGCCGACGGCCACTACGAGCGCCTCTCGTTCCAGGACACGACGTACCTGGCGATGGAGCGCCGCAACAGCTACATGCACATCGCCGCCGTCATGATCTTCGAGGCGGGCTCGCTGGCGACGCCGGAGGGCGGCATCGACATCGACCGGGTCCGTGCCTACATCGGCGGCAAGCTCCACCACGTCCCCCGCTACCGGCAGCGCCTGGCCTGGATACCGCTCGACGGCTTCCCGGTCTGGGTCGACGACGACCGGTTCAGCATCGACTACCACGTGCGCCACACCAGCCTGCCCCGCCCCGGCGGCGAGGCGCAGCTCAAGCGGCTCGCCGCCCGGGTGTTCGCGCAGCAGCTCGACCGCTCCCGCCCTCTGTGGGAGCTGTGGGTGGTCGAGGGGCTCGACGAGGGACGCTTCGCCCTGGTCGCCAAGGTCCACCACGCGATGATCGACGGCATGGAGGGGGTGGACCTCCTCAAGGTGCTGATGTCGCTGCACCCGGACGAGGCGATGCCGCAGCCGGTGCGCTGGGAGCCCCGGCCGGCGCCGTCGGGCGCATCCCTGGCGCTGGACGAGGCGGTCCGCATCGCCACGCTGCCGCTGGAGGCGCTGAAGACGGCGAGGGACCTCGTCGGTGAGGAAGGGGAGGCGGCCCGGGGTGCGCTCAAACGCCGGCTCGTGGCCGCCGCCCAGGTCGCGAGGGCCGGCTGGTTCACCCGCGCCGCGGAGACGCCGATCAACCAGAAGCTCGGGCCACACCGACGGTTCGGCTGGCTCACCACCCGCCTGGCCGACGTCAAGTACGTGAAGAACCAGCTCGGCGGCACCGTCAACGACGCCGTGCTGGCCGTGGTGGCCGGCGCGATGCGCCGGTATCTCGGCGAGGACGAGATGACCCGCCGCCCCGAGCCCTACCGGGTGATGGTGCCCGTCAGCGTCCGCCGCCCGGAGGACCAGGGCGCGATGGGCAACCAGGTGGCGATGTGGCTGGTGGAGCTGCCGACGGCCGAGCCCGACCCCTTGGTTCGTCTCGACGCGGTCCGGGCTGCCACCGACGAGCTCAAGTCGACCGACGCGGCCCTCGGCGCCACCACCCTCACCCAGGCGGCGTCGTTCATGCCCCTGGCTCTGCTGTCGCTGGGCGTGCGGCTGGCCTGGTCGGCGGTCCGCCCGTTCAACATGACGGTCACGAACGTCCCGGGGCCGCAGATCCCGATCTACATGATGGGGTCGAAGATGGTGGCCCAGTTCCCGATGGTGCCGCTGTTCATGGACCATGGCATCGGCATCGCGCTGTTCTCCTACGACGGCGACATCGACTGGGGCTTGAGCGCCGACTACGACCTCGTGCCCGACCTCGATCGCCTGGTCGACGCGATCGACGACTCGCTCGCCGAGCTGGTGGCGCGGGCCGCGCTGGCGGAACAGGCCCGCCGCGCCGTCGACGAGCTGTTCGAGGGCGTCGAGGCGGTGTCGACGTCGAAGCTCGCCGACGCGATCGGCTGCGACCCGAAGGCGGTGCGGCGCTACCTCGCCGCCCACCACCCCGGTTCCCGCAGCAACGGCCGGTGGGAGATCGACGCCGAGGTCGCCGTCGACACGGCGGTGCACCTGGTGGTTCCCGCTCCGTAGTTCCCCGGCCCGATCCACACGGACTCGCGAGGTCGGCGTCTCCTGTGCCGAGCCACCCGCTCAGCGGCCGGCCACCTCTGCCCGCACTGCGGCGGCGATCTCAGCGAAGCGGCCGACCTGGTCGGCCAGCTCGCCCTTGCTCCACAACACGAAGGCGTCGAACCCGTAATCGACTGCCAGCTCGGCGAGCTGGTCGACCCACTGGTCGGGCGGCCCGTGCAGGAACCCGTCGCTCGCGCCGTCGGTGATGAGCCCGTTGACGTTGGCGACCCGCCGGATCGAGGTCGGGTCGCGGCCTGCCGCTGCGGCAGCGTCGTCGATGATGGCCTGCTTACCCGCGAGTGAATCCAGCGGCATCCCCGGCAGCGACGGCACCCACCCGTCGGCCGCGCGGCCGAGCAGCGCCAGCGCCCGCGGCCCGCCCACCCCCAGCCAGATGCCCATGTCGTGCACCGGCACCGGGCCCGAGTGGACGCCGGCCAGCCGGTAGTGGTCGCCCTCGAAGCGCAGCGAGCGCTCGCCGCTCCACAAGAGGCGGATCACCTCGACAGCCTCGGCGAGCGCAGCGAGCGCCTCGCCTGGTGTGCGGCGCGGGCCGCCGTAGCCGGCGATGGCGTCCCAGAACGCACCGGCCCCGAGGCCGAGCTCGAAGCGGCCGCCGCTGAGGACGTCGATGCTGGCGGCCGTCTTGGCGAGCACGGCCGGCGGCCGCAGCGGCAGGCACGCCACGTCCGGGAAGAAGGAGATGCGCTCGGTCTCCGCGGCGAGACGGGCGATGAGCGCGAACGTATCGAGGTAGCGCCGCTGATAGGGGTGGTCCTGGATGCCGACGAGGTCGAGTCCCAGCTCGTCGGCCTGGCGCACCACGGCTCGCACCTCGGCGAGGCGGTCGGCCTCCGGGACGACGAAGACGCCGAACTGCAGGTCCGCCATGGCGCGGAATCTAGCGGCGCCCCGGCCGTGCCGCCCTCCGGGCCCCACCAGCGATTGCGAGGCTGCCGGCGAGGGTCACGGCGCCGGCGTCGTCCTGAGTCCTGGCGGCCGCTGCGCCGCCAGCTCGCTCCACAGGTACCAGGCGCTCAGCGCCAGGGCAGTGGCCGCCAGCACGTGCCATACCGCATGGCCCTGCACGAGCGACTCGGGATCGCACAGCGCGCCGCCCTGGCGTGACGCCACCCACACCGCCGCGCCGAGCGCGCCGACCACCACCGCGGCCGCCAGCAAGCGCACGTCCCTGCCCAGCGGCGGCCGCAGCAGCTCGGACCACGCCGCGTAGGCCACTGCGAAGATCTGCAGCACGACCGTGCCGTCGGGCAGCAGCACGATCCACGCCGCAGCCCCCACCGCCGCCACGGCGAACAGCATCCACGGCCGCGGCACCTCCTTCTTGCGGTGCAGGTTCCACGCCGTCCACCAGATGGCCACCAGCGTCACACCCCAGGCGTCCAGGTTGCCGGCCCACACCGTTGGGGACCGATGGAACGCGAAGCTGCCGAGGCCCAGCACCAGCAGCACGGCTCCGAGCGACGCTCCGCCCGGGCCGGCCATCGCCTTGCGGGGCCGGGAGCCGCGGGTGCGCCCCACCCCGGCGAGCACCCCGAGGCCCACCGCGACGATCGCCAGCGACGACAGCGCGCTCGCCGGCTGGGCGATCCCGCTCAGCCGGGGCCGCTCGCAGTCGCTGTGGCTCACCGCCACGAGCGGCGACTCCGAACGAATCCCGCCGGGCAACCGGATGCCGCCATCCGACAGCAGGAACAGCGCCACACCCGCGCCGACCACCAGCACGACTCCGGCCACGAGCTCGCGATATCGCCACACCACGCCGTGCGAATCTACCGGTAGATTGCCGCCCGTGGCCCAACCGGCGAACGTCGAGATCGCCCGCATCGTCGGGGAGCTCGCCCAGCTCACCAAGCTCGAGGACGGCAGCCCGCAGAGCTTCCGGGTGCGGGCGTACGAGAAGGCCGAGCAGGCGCTGCGCGACCTGGGGACCCCGGCGGCGGAGATGACCGAAGCCGAGCTGGTGGCGGTCGACGGGATCGGCAAGAGCATCGCCGCCAAGATCCGTGAATACGTCGACACCGGCGCAATCGCCAAGCTGGACGAGCTGCGGGCCGCATACCCGCCCGAGTTCGTCGCACTGACGCGCATCCCCGGCCTCGGGCCGAAGACGCTGGTGTTGATCCGCGACGAGCTGGGCGTCGCGGACCTCGCCGGCTTGCGGGAGGCGGTGGAGCAGGAACGGCTCCGCGACCTGCCCGGCCTCGGCGCCAAGACCGAGGAGAACGTGGCCCGCGCCATCGAGCGCCTCGGGCTCGCAGGCAAGGAGCACCGCACGCCGGTGGGGGTGGCGCTACAGGTCGCCGAGGAGATCGTGGCGGAGCTGGCCGAGGTGCCCGGCGTCGATCAGGCGCAGTACTGCGGCAGCCTCCGCCGCTTCCGGGACACCGTCGCCGACGTCGACGTGGTGGTGGCCGCCACCGCCGCGGAGCCGGTGATGGACCGCTTCGTCGGGCTCTCGCTCGCCGCCGAGGTCGCCGCCAGTGGCGACACCAAGTCGGTGATCCGGACCCGGGACGGCCTGCAGGTGGACCTGCGGGTGGTGGCACCCGACCAGTTCGGGGCGGCGACGCTCTACTTCACCGGTTCGAAGGATCACAACATCGAGCTGCGGCAGCGAGCGCTCGGCAAGGGCTGGACCCTCAACGAGTACGCGCTCAGCGACGCCGAGACGGGGGACGTGATCGCGGCCGCCGACGAAGCCGGCATCTACGCGGCGCTGGGGCTGGGGTACGTCCCGCCCACGCTGCGGGAGGCGCGTGGCGAGGTGGCGTTGGCGGCCGGCGGCGAGCTGCCTGCGGTCGTCGGGCTGGCAGACCTCAAGGGCGACCTCCACGTCCACTCGACGCTGTCGGGAGACGGGCGCAGCCCGCTGGAGGCGATGGTGGCCGCCGGCGCCGCCCGGGGACTCGAGTACATGGCGTTCACCGAGCACGGCGAGGATCTCGCCATCAACGGCGTCGACCGTGACGGCATGCGGGCCCGCCGCGCCGAGCTGGCCGAGCTCGGCGAGCGGTACCCCGGGACTCGACTGCTCTTCGGTTGCGAGCTGAACATCGGGCCCGACGGCTCGCTCGACTACGACGAGGACTTCCGCCTCGAGTTCGACTGGTGCGTCGCCAGCGTCCACTCGTACTTCGACCTGCCCGCCGTCCATCAGACCGCCCGGCTCGTGGCGGCGATGCAGGACCCGGCGGTGGGTGCGATCGGCCATCTCAGCGGGCGCAAGATCGGCCGCCGGCCTGGTATCGAGTTCGACGTCGACCTCGTGCTCGCCGCCGCCGCAGCATCCGGCACGGCCATCGAGATCAACGGCGCCATCGACCGCCTCGACGCCACCGAGGAGGTCCTGTGGGCGGCGCGCCACCACGACGTCCACTTCACGGTCAGCACCGACAGCCATCACGTCGACGAGTTCCGGCGCGCCGAGTGGGGTGTGCTCCACGCCCAGCGCGCCTGGGTGGACGCGGCCCGGGTGGTGAACACCTGGCCAGCCGACCGTTTCCTCGCCTGGGTGGCCTCCCAACGCGCCCGCTGAGCCTGCGGCAAAGGGCTTAGGCGCCCTGCGCAGCGGACCGATACCCGCAGGCATTGCCAACGGGACGAGGACGGAGCACACGGATGCAGCCCGAAGGCGTTGACGGCCGCCCGCAGCGGGGCAGAGCGGCCATGTTGAAACAGTTGATTGGCCTCGGCTTGGCCGCGACTCTCGTCGGCTTCGGCGCGCTCTCGGTGTTCGACCTCGTCGGTCGCGACCGGCACAGCCCTGCCGCAGCCGCCGCCGCCGCCGCGGCGCGCGAGAGCGTGGTCGGCTACGAGGTCGTGGCGGCCGCGAGGTCGGCCGTCGGCGACGAACCGGTCGCCCGCCAGATGGGCATCGACGCGCTGCGCGAGGCGCACGCCCGGCTCGCCGCCGGTCCGCCGGAAGCGCTGCAGGCGGTGGCTGCCGACTCCGGCCGGGCCGACACCGTTGCCGCCTCCTTCGCGGCGCTCGGGCTGGCCGCCGACGATCTCATGCGGGCCGTCGAGTCGTCGCGGCCGGCCAGCGGCGCGCTCGTCGCGCTCGAGCGCCGGGCCGAGCTGTTCCGGCTCGGCATCGATGCGCTGCTGTTCGACATCCGCATGGCCACCCAGACCGAGCTGGCCCTCACCCGCACCCTCGAAGTCGCCCTCATCGCGCTGGCGGCGGTTCTGCTGGCGGGCCTGCTGGCGCTGGGCGTCCACTCCCGGCGCCGGGCGGCAGGCGGGCGGCCGGCGAGTGCCGATCACGATCGATCGAAGGGTCGCGCGCTGCTGATCCAGGCGCTGGGCGACGCCATAACCCGGGCGTCGCGGTCGGGCTCGCTGGCGGCGCTGCTGCTCGGCGACATCGACCTGTTCAAAGCGATCAACGATCGGCACGGCCCGGAGATCGGCGACCTCCTGCTCGGCCAGGTGCGGAGCCGCCTCCGGGCCGCGATGCGTGACAGCGACACGGTGGCGATGATGGGCGGCGACGAGTTCGCCGTCGTCATCGAGGGAGTCCAGCGGCCGGAGGACGCGGGGCGGGTGGCGGAAAAGCTGCTCGCTGCGCTCGCCGAGCCGTTCGAGGTGGGGGACCTGCGGCTCTACATCACCGCCAGCGTGGGCATCGTCCTCTACCCGCTCGACGGCATCCACGTCGACGAGCTGCTCCGGGAGGCCGACGTGGCCATGTACGCCGCGAAAGAGGCGGGACGGAACCGCTACCAGTTCTCGACGCACGAGCTGCGGGAGCGGACGTCCGAGCGCCTCTCGCTCATCGAGGGCCTCCGCCGCGCGCTGCAGCGCACCAACGAGCTGGAGCTGGTGTACCAGCCCAAGATCGACGTGGTGTCCGGCGAGCTCGTCGGCGTCGAGGCACTGCTGCGCTGGCACCACCCCGAGCTCGGCACCGTGCTCCCGGACAGGTTCATCCGGCTGGCCGAGGAGACCGACCTCATCGTGCCGCTCGGCCGGTGGGTGCTGTCGGAGGCCTGCGCGCAGGCGGAGCTGTGGCGGCGCGCGGGGCAGGAGCGGCTCAAGGTGTCGGTGAACGTCTCGTCCCGGCAGTTGCGCCACGGCGATTTGGTCGAGACGATCACCGGTGCGCTGACCGAGGCCGGGCTCGATCCCCGCTGGTTGGAGGTCGAGCTCACCGAGGGCACGCTGGCCGAGGACGTGGTGCTGGTGCGCCGCACGCTGGAACGGCTCAAGGCCATGGGCGTCCAGGTGTCGATCGACGACTTCGGCACCGGCTACTCGTCGCTCAGCTACCTCAAGCGGTTCCCGATCGACGCGCTCAAGATCGACCGCTCGTTCATCAGGGACGTCACCGAGGATCCCGACGACGCGGCGATCTCGCAGGCCATCGTGAGCCTGGCGCGCAGCCTGCGGCTGCAGGTGGTCGCCGAAGGGGTGGAGACGCCGGAGCAACTGGAGTTCGTGCGCGGCCTCGGCTGCGACACCGTTCAGGGTTTCCTGATCTCCCGGCCGCTCCCGGTGGATGCGGTCGATGCGTTCGTCATCCGGCTGGACGCGCGCGCGGTGGTGTAGGCCCGGCCGCGGCCGGCGGAACGAAATCGGCCCCGGGTGGCGTTGCCATGAGGTGCGCCGCTTTCTCGTGCTCCTGTTCGTGCTGGCTGCGTGCGGCGGGAGCGGCGCCACCACCAGCACCACCCCCGCCGCCGACAACGCGCCGCCGACGACGGCGGGCGCCCCGGCGACGACGAGCCCGGCGGCGGGCGCGCCTGCTGGGCCGGAACCCATCGAGGCGCTGGAGCTGGTGGTCACCGACCCCTCGGCACTGGCGGTGACCTTTGCGGCCGACGCCATCGCCCAGACCGGCGAGATGGTGTACGTGCCGTATCTCATCGACCTGATCCGGGTGGCGGGCGACGAGGAGAGCTTCGCCCGGGTCCGGGCTGCGCTGGCGCAGGTCACCGGCGAGACCGCGCCGGAGGGCGCCACCTCGCCGTACGCGTTCTACGGCTCCTGGCTCTACCGCAACCCGGTCGATGCCGGATCGACCTACCTCGACTGGAAGTCCCGCCTCTACGGCCTGATCGATCCCGACTTCGAGGCCCTCCTTCGCCAGGTCGACGACCCCGTGCTCGCCTCGCAGATCCAGTGGGGCGGCGTGCTGCGGGGCGGCATCCCCGAGCTCAACAACCCGGCCACCCTGGCGCCCGCCGACGCCGGTTACATGCAGGACGACGAGCTGACCTTCGGGGCCGTCATCGACGGCGACGCTCGCTCGTACCCGCACCGCATCCTCGACCACCACGAGCTGGCCAACGACACGCTCGGCGGCGAGCCCGTGGCGCTCGCCAACTGCACGCTGTGCCGCACCGGGGTCCTCTTCTCGCGCCGGGTGGGCGACCGGGTGCTCCAGTTCGAGACGTCGGGCTTGCTGATCAACTCCAACAAGATCATGGTGGACCTCGAGACCGAGACGTTGTGGGAGCAGCTCACCGGCATCGGTCTGGCCGGCGAGCTGGCCGGCACCGAGCTGGACCGCTTCTTCCTCACCGTCACCACCTGGGGCGACTGGCTCGCCGAGCATCCCGACACCGACGTCGTCGCCGTCCCGGATGACGGCGACTTCCGCGCCAACTACTCGTACGAGCCCGGCGACGCCTACGCGAGCTACTACGAGAGCGACGAGCTGTGGTTCCCGGTGCTCGAGGCCGCCGACGTCTTCCCGCCCAAGACCGAGGTCGCCACGCTCGACCTCGGCGACGCCCAGCTCGCCGTGGACGTCGACGCGCTGCGGGCGGCCGGCCCGCAGCTCGTGCCGGTGGGCGACAGCCTCGTCGCCGTGGTGCCCACCTCGGGAGGAGCGCGCTTCTACGACGCCACCGCCAGCGGTGTGGCCGACGCCGCCGGCGAGGCCGGGGAGGAAGCGCTGGTCCTCGCCGGCGGCACCCGGCTTCCCCGGCTCCAGTCCGGGCAGTCGTTCTGGTTCGCGTGGTACGGAGCGTTCCCGGCGACGGAGTGGTGGCCGGCCGGCTGACCGGCTCGCCGGGTAGATTCCCGGCACGCATGCAACGCATCCGCGACTGGATCTTCTCCATACCGCTGCTGGCGGCAATCGGGACCACCCTGCTCGCCTTCCACCCGCTGATCAGGATCACCGGGCTGTTCTCCTACGGCGCGATGGGCCGGCTCGTCGTGGCGATGGAGCGCACGTTGGTGCGCTGCTTCCGGATCTGCGCAGTGCGCATCGAGAAGGAGGTGGCTCCCGGCTATC
Organism: Acidimicrobiia bacterium; assembly: GCA_041619955.1. Classification (GTDB taxonomy): domain Bacteria; phylum Actinomycetota; class Acidimicrobiia; order Spongiisociales; family JAOTWH01; genus JBFJZV01. Next base: position 11,661 of record JBFKDA010000016.1, read on the forward strand.
GCCCCGGCGACCCGGTGATCCTGCTCGCCAACCACCAGAGCAACTTCGACATCCCGCTGATCGGCTCGATCGCCGGGACCCCGGCGCCCCGCTTCGCCGCCCATCACCGGCTGCGGCGCGGCATCCCGGTGGTCAGCTACGTCATCCGGCGGGGCGGATACGCCCCAATCGACCGGACCAGGCCCCGCGAGGCGCTGCGCGCCATCCGCGACATGGCGCGGCGGTCGAACGACGACGGGGTGCCGCTCGTCCTCTTCCCGGAGGGCAAGCGCGCCCGCGACGGTGAGCTGCTCCCGTTCCAGCCGGCCGGCAGCGCCACGATGCTCGTCGTCGCCCCGGACATGCCCGTGGTGCCCGTGGCGATCGACGGCGCCTGGAGCCTCATGAAGCACGGGCTGTTCCCCACCCCGTACGGGCATCGGGTCCGGATCCGGTTCCACGAGCCGCTCGACCGCGCGCCGGGGGACGCCACGGACGTCGTCGCGCAGACCCGGGAAGTCATCGCGGCGACGCTGGCCGAGTGGCGGGCGGCGGGGCTCGTCGACCGGGCGGGCCGCTAGCCCCGCGCTAGCCCCCGCCCGCCAGCCGCCGCAGGCCGTCGCGGTCGGTGATCCGGATCACGCGGTAGCCGGTCTCGACCGCGCCGCGCGCCCGCAGGGCGCCGAGGGCCTCGTTCACCGATTGGCGACTCGCCCCGAGCAGCGTCGCCAGGGCGGCCTGGGACAGGTGGACCTCGCCGAACCGGTCGGCGTCGTCCAGCAGCAGCTCGGCGACCTGCTCGCGCACCGTGCGCTGCATGAGGCGCAGCATGCGGCGCTGGGTCGCCTCGAGCTGCGACAGCCCGGCCACCAGCCACCGCAGGGCGATGACCGGGTGCTCCACCAGCAGCGGCAGCAGCTTGGCGCGGGCGAACCGCATGACCGTGACCGCGTCGACGGCGCGTGCCGACGAGATGTACGGCTCGTCGCGGAACATGGCGATATCGCCGAGCACCGCGCCCTCGCCGACCCGCGCGACGACCCGCTTGGCGCGGTCGACGCCGCGATACAGCTCGGCGGTGCCCCGCTGCACGACGTAGGCGGCGTCGGCGGGCTGGCCCTCCCGGAACAGGTGGGTCCCGGGATACTTCTCGATCAGCTCGCCGGCCTGCGAGAGCGCCGCCAGGTCGTCCGGGCTCAGCGGCAGGTAGTCGGTGCGGCCGAACGTGCGCGCCAGCCACGCGAGGTGCTGCTGGTCGGCGGTCGTCACTGCTGGCTCCCTTCGCCATCGGCCGGTCGGCGTGCGCATTGTCAAGCAGCCGACAATAGTCCGGGCCGGGCGCGATCGACCTGGCGCTGCCCGGTCAGTCGTCGCCACCGGCGACGACCGCCGGCGGCCGAAGCAGCAGGTACACGGCGGCGGCCACGACGATGCCGGCCAGCGAGAGCCCCCAGAGGGCGACGTCGCCGTCGACCGCGTCGAGCGCTCGCTGCGAAAGGTTCTCGACGAACCGGAAGGGCCCGGACTCGCCGAGACTCTCGGGCCCGGTGGTGAGGTTGGTCGACCAGAACCACACGATGTACCCGCCCGCCAGGACGAGGATCGCCCCGGCGGCTCTGTTGACGAACCGGACGGCGCGGCGCAACCCGCGCACCAGCGACTGGCGGCCCAGCGCGAGCGCCAGCGTCAGCGCGACGAGCACCAGCGACATCCCCACGGCGAAGGACAGGAACGTGGCGATCCCGCCGAGGAGGTCGGCGGTGGTGAGCTGGGTGGCGACCACGCTGAGGAACACCGGCAGCGCGCAGGAGAGCGACGCGGTCGCGTACGAGGCACCGAACACGAACACCGTCCGCAGCCCTCGCCCCTGCCCCGCCTGCGCGGCCTTCGGCAGCGTCACCACCAGCTCGAAGCCGGCGAGCATGGCCAGCCCCAGCGCCACCACGGCCACGCCGACCAGGAGGGCGAGCCACGGGATCCAGTCGATGACGGCCCGGAACCCGGCCGAGATGACCAGGCCGAACAGCCCGAACACGGCGAGGAACGCCAGCGACATCACGCCGCCGACGACGAGGGCCCGCCGCAGCGCGTCGGCACCGCCGGTCTCCCGCTCGTCGCCGAGCCCGACGAAGTACGAGACGTATGCGGGCAGCATCGCGAACCCGCACGGGTTGACGGTGGCGACGAGACCCGCGCCGAAGGCGAGCGCGATTGGCGCGTCGATCATGCGGCGCCGAAGGCGGCTTCGATCCGGTCGGCGAGCTGGCCCTCGGTCAGCGGCCCGTTGTGCTCGGCGACGACGAGGCCGTCGGCGCTGATGAACACGGTGAACGGCATGCCCAGCCCGCCCAGCGCCTGGTACAGGTCGCCGCGGGGGTCCTCGGCGAGGTCGAACTCCACACCGGTCTCTGCGACGAGGCGCAGCGCGGCGCTGCGGTCGTCCTGGATGTTCATGCCGAGGAACGCGACCTCGTCCCCGAGCTGCTCTTGCACCGGCCGGAAGGCCGCCGACATCTCCGCGATGCACGACGGGCACCACGACGCCCAGAAGTTGACGACGAGCGGCCGGCCCTCGTAGTCGGCGAGGGTGGCGGTGGCGCCGTCGAAGGTGGTGAACGCCAGGCCCGGGGCGGGTGTGCCGGCGGGCGCAGCAGGGGCGGCTTCGCCCGCATCCACCGGGGTGCCGTCGCCGCCGCCTGCGAGGGCGACGACGGCGACGGCTGCGACGAACGCGCCGGCGAGCAGCGCGGCGAGCACCTTGTTGCGCAGGCTCGGTCCGGTCGGTTGTGGTGTGTGGGTATCCATGGTCTGACTGCCGTCTCAACGACCGCCGTCCGGCGACGGTGCGGGAAATGTCGGCTTTTGGACAGTTCGCCTCAGACGCCGAACAACTCCTGGAGCTTGCCGAGCAGGGTGGTGGCGCTCATCGGTCCGCGGGTGACGTCGGCGACCGCGCCGTCCGGCCCGTAGATGACCGTCAGCGGCATCCCGCGTGCCCCGAACGCGGAGCTGAGCTGGCGCTGGTCACCCGGGCCGACGTCCCTGGCCAGCGGCCACGCGTCGATGCCGCTCTCCCGGGCGAGCCCGAGCCCCCTGCCCGTGTCCTGTGTGTTGATGCCCACGAAGTTCACCCGGTCGCCGATCTCCTCCGACAGCGCCACGAAGCCCGGTAGCTCGCGCTGGCAGTGCGGGCACCACGAGGCGAAGAACGCCGCCACGGTGGGCCTGCCGGTGAAGTCGGCGAGGGCGACCCTCCCCTCCCCGTCGAGCTCGGGGAGGTCCCACGCGCTCAGCCCGGCCGTCCCGGAGGGGGCGGGGCCGGGCCGGAGGGCGAACGCCGCGGCCCCGATGGCCGCCACCACGACGAGCCCGATGCCGAGGTTACGGAGCAGCCCCCGGCGGCGGGCGGACGCGCGGCGCGCCTCGGCCTCTGCGGCGCGCTTGGCCCGCTGCTGTCGCTTGCTCCTGGCCATCCCTTGGGCAACCGGCCGTCCCTTCGAAGCATTCCGAGGCGTGCGGTCCGGCGGTGCGGCGGCGTTCCCGGCGGGCGCCGGCCCGGCGATACACTGCCGCCGCGCCAGCGAAAGGACGCCGATGCCCGACGAACAGCCGCCGGAGGCAGTGACCGCCGAGGTCGTTGCCGAGGACGGCGCCGACGACGACGACGGGGCGCTCGACGGATCGAAGCTGATGCGCATCGGCTCGATGACCAAGGCGATGCTCAACGAGGCACGCCAGGCACCGCTGGACGAAGCCGGGCGCAAGCGCCTTCAGGACATCCACACCCGCTCGCTGCGGGAGCTGTGCGAGGTGCTGCCCGAGGAGCTCCGGGACGAGCTCGGGGAGATCTTCGTGCCGCTGGGGGAGGGATCGGTGGCGAGCGAGTCCGAGCTGCGAATCGCCCAGGCGCAGCTCGTCGGGTGGCTGGAAGGGCTGTTCAACGGCATCCAGGCCGCGCTGTTCAGCCAGCAGATGGCCGCCCGCTCGCAGCTCGAGCAGATGCGCACCCGTGGCGAGCTGGAGGCGCGGACCGACGACGACCGGGTCGGCGGCGTGTACCTCTGACTCGACGCGCGCTGGTCCGGGCGGTGCCCGACTCGTTCGCGGACGCGCTCGGCCAGGAGCGAGCCGACTCGATCGACGTCGCCGCCGCCCGCCGCCAGCACGAGGGATACCGGCGGGCGCTGGAGGCCGCGGGCTATGAGGTCACGATCCTGCCGGCCGACGAGGACCATCCCGACAGCCCGTTCGTCGAGGACACCGCGGTGATCCACGGCGGCGTTGCGGTGATCTCCCGCCCCGGCGCCTCGAGCCGGCGCGGCGAGACTGCGGCCGTCGCGGCTGCGCTCGCCCGTCACCTCGACGTCACGGCCCTCGGTGGGCCCGGCACGCTCGATGGCGGCGACGTGCTGGTCGTCGGCGATCGGGTGTACGTCGGCCGCAGCAGCCGCACCGACGCCGCGGGCGCCGCCGCGCTCGCCGGCGCGCTGGGCGTGGACGTCACCACGGTGCCGGTCGCGGGTGTGCTCCACCTCAAGTCGGCCGTCACCGCACTCGACGACGGCACGCTGCTCGGCGCAGCCCGGGCGTTCCCTGCCGGGGCCTTCGCCGGGCTCCGCTGGCTGGAGGTACCGCCAGGTGAGTCGGCCGCGTCCAACGTCGTCGCAGTCGGCGGCGGCAAGGTGCTGGTCCCGGCCGGGCACCAAGCCACCGTTGCCCTGCTGGCCGCCGCCGGATACGAGCCCGTGCCGGTGGCCGCCGGGGAGTTCGCCAAGGCCGACGGCGGGTTGACCTGCCTGTCGCTGCGGTGGGAGCGCTGAGGATCTCGCGGCCGAGCAGGTTTGGGCTCGGAAGCGTGAGGGTATGCCGCCGCCCCGGAGGCATGGAGAGTGGCGATGATCGAAGCGCACGAACCGCTGGAATGGCGGGACCTGGCCGCGTGCAACGGCTCTGACCCGGAGTTGTTCTTTCCCGTCGGCGACACCGACGTCGAGCGGATCAGCACGGCCAAGGAGGTCTGCGCGAGCTGTACGGTGCGCGAGGAGTGCCTGGCGTACTCGCTGGAGACCAACCAGATCGACGGCATCTGGGGCGGCCACACCGCCACCGAGCGCCGCCGGATCCGCCGGCGCTGGCTCCGGGAGCTGCGCGAGGCGAGCTGACGCCCCCGCCTCGCCGGCGGGTTAGCGACCCGGCTCGGCGAATCCAGCCCCCTCCGACTGCGCGTCCATACGGCTCGCGTACGCCGCAGCCTCGCTGCGATTGCTCATCTCCAGCTTGGCCAGCATGTTGGACACGTAGTTCTTCACCGTCTTCTCGGCGAGGAATATCTCTTCGGCGATCTCCCGGTTGCTCATGCCTTGGGCGATCAACTCGAGCACCTTGCGCTCCTGGGGCGACAGTCGGCCGAGCAGCGGGTCGCCGTGGTCGGCCGACGAGACCTTGTGGCTCAGCTTGGCCGACAGCTCGGGGTCGAGCAGCGACTCGCCCGCCACGGCGCGGCGCAAGGAGGAGAGCAGCTCATCCGCCTGGATCCGCTTGAGGAGGTAGCCGGTCGCTCCTGCCGCCGAGGCAGCGACGAACGCCTGCTCGTCGGCGAAGGCGGTGAGCATGACCACCACGGTGCCGGGTGACGCCTCCCGGATGAGCCGGCACGCCTCGATCCCGGTGCCGTCCGGGAGATGGACGTCGACCACCGCGAGGTCGGGCTGGTATTCGGTGGCCGCCGTCACCCCCTCGCTGACGGTGCCGGTCTCCGCCACCACCCGCAGGTCGCCGCTGGCGTCGATCACCTCGGCCAACCCCCGCCGCACCACCTCGTGGTCGTCGACCAAGAGGACGGTCCCGGCGTCCGGCATCATGCGAGCCGTTCGACGATCATCGCCATTCCCTGCCCGCCACCGACGCACATCGTCTCGAGGCCGATGGTCCGGTCGAGGCTCTCCAGGTCGTTGAGCAGGGTGGTCATGATCCTCGCGCCGGTCATGCCGAACGGGTGCCCGAGTGCGATCGCGCCGCCGTGCGGGTTGAGCTGGCCGGCGACGTCGATGCCCAGCTCGCGGCACACCGGCAGCACCTGGGCCGCGAAGGCCTCGTTCAGCTCGACGACGTCGATGTCGTCGATACTCATCCCGGCCTGGGCGAGCACCTTGCGCACGGCCTCGATCGGGCCGACGCCCATGATCTCGGGCGCCAGGCCCGACACCGACGAGGCGATGATGCGCGCCTTCGGCTCCAGCCCGAGCGCCCGGGCGCGGTCCTCGTCCATGACGAGTACCGCGGCGGCACCGTCGTTGAGCGGGCACGAGTTGCCCGCCGTCACCTTGCCGTCGGGCTGGAACGCCGGCGGCAGCTCGGCGAGCTTCTCGAGCGTCGTGTTGGGGCGGGGCCCGTCGTCGTCCGCGGCGAGGTCGCCGTCGGCGACCGGGAACGGGGTGATCTCCCGGGCGAAGAAGCCGTTCTTCTGCGACTCGACCGCCCGGTCCTGGGACAGCTTGGCGAACTCGTCCATGTCCGCGCGGCTCACGTCGAACTTCGCCGCGACGTTCTCGGCCGTGTTCCCCATCGGGATGTAGACGTGGTTGACGAAGTCGTCCCGGCTCTCGTCCATGAAGCGGGGATTGAGGTCTTCGTGCGAGAAGCCCTTGCCCATCGCCCGGGTCACGCTCTCCACGCCGCCTGCGACGTACGCGTCGCCCTCGCCGGCCTTGATGGCGTGGAAGGCCATCCGGATCGTCTGGAGCGACGAGGCGCAGAACCGGTTGACGGTGGTGCCGGGCACGCTGTCGGGGAGGCCCGCCAGCAGGGCGGCGTTCCGGCCGATGTTGTATCCCTGCTCGTGGTGGGTGAGGCCGCACCCGATCATCACGTCGTCGATCGAGGCCGGGTCGAGGGCCGGTGCCTTCTCCACCACCGTCCGCACCGCGAAGCCGGCCATGTCGTCGGGCCGGACCCCGATCAGCGAGCCCTTGTACGCCCGACCGATCGGCGTGCGGGCGGTGGCGACGATGACGGCTTCAGCCATGGCGGCTCCTTGGAGGTGAGGGCGGCCGAGAGTAGCGGGGGTCAGGGAAGCACCGGCGTGCTCGCCACTCCCGACTCCCAGTCCCGGAGGTGGGGATAGGGCGGGACCACCCCGCGCCGCACCTCCCAGTCGCCGGCGAAGGTCGGCGGAGAGATGCCGAAGTGGACGTGCGGGGGAGTCGAGGCCGCGTTGCCGCTGCGGCCGACGGCGCCGATCACCTGCCGGGCCTCCACCCGGGCGCCCGGCTCGATCCCGGCCGCCACGATCAGCAGGTGCGAGTAGTAGTAGCGGACGCCGTCGTCCCCGATGATGCTCACGTACAGCCCGCCCCGGGTCGCCGGGTCGTTGACGGCGGGATTCCACTCGTCGGTGCGGCTCACCTCGTCGACCACACCGGACGTGACGGCCACCAGCGTGGTGCCCTCGGGGGCGAAGATGTCGGTGGCCGGGTAGTCGTGGTGGTCCGGCCCGTAGTCGGCGGCCGCCGCCGGCTGGACCGGGAACGCGTAGACCCGCGCCACGGGGGTGGCGGGCGCAGCGGTGGTGGGCGGTGCCACGGTGGTTGCCGGGGCGACGGTCGTTGCCGGGGCGACGGTGGTTGCCGGGGCAGGGCCGGCCGTCGTGGTCGTGGGCGCGGGCGGCGCGGTCGCGGTGGTCGTCGACGCGGTGTCCGAGCAGGCGGCGAGCAGGGTGGCCGCCAGGACGAGCAGGGTGGGGGCGAGGCGTCGGGGCATACTGCGGGCCGTAACGATGGCACACCTCGATCGGTTCCTGCCCGCCTACCAGCAGCGCTCCGTCCACTGCCGCGCCATCGACGCGCCGCCGGCCGGCGCGGTCGCCGCGGTACGGCGGCTCGACCTCCGCGACGTGCGAGGCCTGCGGCCGCTGCTGGCCGCCCGAGCGCTGCCGGGCGTCGTCTTTGGACGCCTCGCCCGGGCGGCGGGTGGGATGCCGGGCCGGGCGGGGGGCGGGATGCCGGGCCGGGCGGGGGGCGGGATGCTGGACATCGCGCTTCGCTTCGGGTTCGAGCTCCTCGCCGACGAGCCGCACGCGCTGGTCCTCGGCTACGTCGGCCAGCCGTGGCGGCCGGCGGGCGGCCGCACGGCGCGGTTCGGCGGACCGGTGGGGTTCGTGGGGTTCGACGAGCCGGGCTACGTCAGGGTCGCCGCCGAGTTCCGGGCCGTGCCCGACGGCGGCGGCTGCATCCTGTGCACCGAGACCAGGGTGGCCGCCACCGATGCCCGGAGTGCGCGGCGCTTCGGTCGGTACTGGTCGGTGATCGCGCCATTCGGCGGCCTGCTCCGCAGGTCGATGCTCGCTGCTGCCGCCCGGGGCGTAGCCTGACTCAACGGTCGAAGAGGAGCACCGCGTCGATCTCGGCGGCGGTGTAGACGGTCTCGCACGGGATCCCGTTGCCGTCGGCGTCCATCTGGGTGGGGCCGGCGAACGCCACCCAGTACGCGAGGGCGTTGACGAAATCCCACCCGCGCTGCGCCAGGTCGCGACAGAAGAGGCCAGGGGGCTCGATGGTGGCGACGAAGAACTGCGCCTCGATCTCCTCGATCGCATATACGGTCTCGCACGGGATGCCGTCGCCGTCGGCGTCCATGCGGGCCGGCCTTCCCTCGCGGACCCAGTACGACAGCGCCGCCGAGAAGTTGAACGAGCGATCGCTGATGTCGCGGCAGAACAGCCCGGCTTCGAGGCCCTGGGGCGGCACCGGTGGCGGGATGACGATCTCCAGCCCGTAGGGCCCGCCCGCCCCGAGGGCCGCCACGGTGAGCTGGTAGTTCTGCTCGAGCGGCAGTGGGCTCGACACCAGGCCGTTGAGGCCGCTCTCGAGGAAGCCGTCGGCCAGGCCCTCGATGCAGACGACGAAGGGCAGGTCGGCCGCACCCGGGTCCAGGGTCAGGAGCATGGTCTGGCCGGCGAGGGCGCCGAGCACGTACTGCTCGAAGCCCTCCGGCCCGAGGTTGCCGCCCACCGCGCCCGAGACCTCGCCCTGGCCGAAGCGGACCTCCGGCGCCCCGGGATCCAGCGGCAGGTCCCGGCAGTAGGTGTCGAGGTCGGCGGGCAGCGCCGGCACCGTCGTTATTGGCGTGGAGGTCGTGGTGGTGGTGGGCGTCGAGGTCGTGGAAGTGGCTGTGGTCGGCGGAGGTGCGGTCGTTCCCGGCGGGAGCGTGGTCGCGGTGGTGGGCGGGTCGGCGAGGGTCGGCTGGGTGCCGCCTCCCGAGTTCGCGATCACGAAGGCGGCGATGGCCGCGGCCCCGGCTGCGGCGAGGCCGACTCCCACCCAGAGGAGCGTTCTCGGCCGGCGGGCAGGCTGCGGCTCGGACGGGGGTGGCGCCGCCGGTGGCGGTGGCGGGGCAGGCGCGCGGGGCGCCGGCGGGAGCAGACGCGTCTCGTCACCGGTGACGAGCCGGGTGGCGTCCTCGTCGGCAGGCGGCACCGCCGCGCCCGGCACCGTGATCTCGCCCCGCAGCGCGCGGGCGAACTCGGCTGCCGACCCCGGCCTGCGCTCCGGGTCCATCTCCATCGACCAGCGGATCGCCGCATCGACGTGGGCCGGGAGGTCGGGCACGAGGGCGCGGGGCGGCGTCAGCTCGCTGCCCACCCCGCGTTCGATCGACCCGGCCGGCATCTCCCCCGTGACCATCTCGTAGAGCGTGGCGCCGAGTGCGTAGACGTCGGTGGCCGGGCCGAACCGGCCGCGCTCGCTGTACTGCTCGATGGGGGCGTAACCGGGGCTCAGCGTCTGCGACATCGCCGACGTGGCCTCCCCGGCGAACTGGCGGGCCGTGCCGAAGTCGATGAGCACGACGTGGCCGTCGTCGAGAACCAGCGCGTTGTCGGGTTTCACGTCGCGGTGCAGCAGGCCTTCGCCGTGGACCGCTTCGAGTGCCGCCGCGATCTCGAGCGCGTACGCGACCGCCTGGGCGTGGTGGATGCGACCTCCGGCCATCTTCAAGAGCTGGCGCAGGCTCCGGCCCTCGAGGTACTCCATCACCATGTAGACGGTGTTGTGCTCGTCGAAGAACTCGAACACCTGGACGATGCCCGGGTGCCGGAACCGGGCGAGGGTGCGCGCCTCCTCGCGGAAGCGCTCCTTGCGGTCCTGGAACTGGTCGGCCACCGTCGGCGATGGCTGCACGGCGCCGTCGGCGCGCACGCTGCCCGCCATGAAGAACTCCTTGACGGCGACCGTGCGGTCGAGCTTGGTGTCCGCCGCCCGGTAGGTGATCCCGAACCCACCCTGACCGAGCACGCGGTCGACGACGTAGCGGCCGCCGTCGAGCGTGGCGCCGGGTCCGAGCGTGAACTGTGCTGCCGTCATCGGGCCGCCCCCATCCTCGGCCGCACCCTAACGGCAGGCGCCGCCTGCGGCGGGCCGTCAGCCGGCGGGCCGCGCCATCGCGAGCACCTGGTCGCGCGAGGTCTCCATGTTGTGCACGTCGCGGCCGTGCTGCTGCGTCGCAGCCACGACTTCCTCCTCCGTGCCGCGGGCCTCCCAGCCGCACACGCAGGTCACCTCCAGACGGTCGCTCATGCCGGTTCCTTTCGCTCCAGTTGCTCGAACGGCGCGGGGACGTGGCCTGCCAGCGCCGCGTGCCAGTCGTCGTCCAGCGTCGCGGCGACCACGTCGTCCTCCTGCGCCAGCCAGGCGAGGTGGCGCAGCGCATGCTCGAGGACCTGGCCGTGGTCGATCACGGCCGGCGCCCGGGTCGCCGCGCCGCGGGCGAGGGCTGCCCGGCCCACCTGGACCGCCGCCATGGCGTCTCCCACCTCCCCGCCCAGCACGGCGACGAACGTCAGCACCACCGAGCTGCGGTCCCAGCGCCACGACGTCGAGTGGAAGAGCGTCACGCCCGGCAGCGCTCGCTCCACGACGGCTCGCACCTCCTCCATCGGGTGCGCCTGCCCGTGCGTCTGGACGTGCCACGCCTGCGGACCGTCGGGCCCGGTGAGCACGATGGCCCCATCCTGCATGCCGACCACGAACACCTCGGCCCGGACCGGGCCCTCGACGTCGAACGGCAGGCTCACGTCGACCAATCTACGTGACCGGCCCGGCGCGCCGGTATCGTGACGGTCCCTCCTGCGGCGTTTCAGTTCCATGACCCTCACCTCGTTCCAGCGCGGCACCGTGTTCGCCACCCGCCATGGCGACGGCAACGCGCCGCGGGTGCTGGCGCTCCACGGCTGGGGGCGGGACCGCTCCGACTTCGACGGCGTGCTCGCCGGGACCGACGGCTACGCCGTCGACCTGCCCGGCTTCGGCCATTCCCCGCCGCCCGAGGAGCCCTGGACCGCCCGCGACTACAGCGAGCGGGTGGTGGCCCCGATCGTGGCCGAGTTCCCCGGCCCCGTCGTGGTGGTCGCCCATTCCTACGGCGGGCGGGTGGCGGTGCACCTGGCCGCCGCCCACCCCGAGCTGGTGCGGGCCCTCGTGCTGGTGGCCGTGCCGCTGC
>JBFKDA010000017.1:0-22983 GCA_041619955.1 Acidimicrobiia bacterium
ACGAGGGCGAAGGCGTCTACGGCGTGCTCCAGCCGGTGATCCTGTCGCTGGTCAACGAGTTCGCCGAGAGCGGCGAGCTCGACACCGACCCCATCGACTTCTCGCTGGAGCGGGAGGGCTTGCCGCAGCGCAGCCTGTCGTTCCCCGGCAAGGTGCACGCCGACCCCGCGCAGGACCGGCTGTTCGTCGCCGATACCAACCACCACCGGGTGGTGACCGCCCGCATCTCCGGCGGCGAGGTACTGGGCGTGTACGGGTCCGGGGTCGCCGGCTTCGCCGACGGCGCGGCCAGCCAGGCACAGTTCGACCAGCCGCAGGGCATCGCGCTGGACCCCGACGGCGGGGTGCTGTACGTGGCCGACACCGGCAACCACGCGGTGCGGACCGTGGACCTGGCGACCGGGGAAGTCGGCACACTGGCCGGCACCGGGGTGCAGGGCCGCTTCCCGCCGGCCGGCGGGACCGGCACCGAGGTGGCGCTGCACTCGCCGTGGGACGTGACCCTCGCCGGCGAGACGCTGCACGTGGCGATGGCGGGCAGCCACCAGCTCTGGACCATCGACGTCGCCACCGCCGTCGCGGCGCCGTTCGCCGGCAACGGGCGGGAGAGCACCCGCAACGGGCCGGCCGGCGAGGCCGAGCTGGCCCAGCCGAGCGGCGTGACCTTGGGTGAGGGCCGGCTGTACTTCGCCGACTCCGAGAGCAGCTCCATCCGGTTCGTCGACCTCGCCGAGGGAACCGTCGACGTGCTCGCCGGCTCGGACGCGAACCTGTTCGACTTCGGCGACGAGGACGGGGTCGGCACCGAGGCCCGGCTGCAGCACCCGCTGGGGGTGAGCTGGTACGGCGGCGTGCTGTACGTCGCCGACACCTACAACTCGAAGCTCAAGGCGATCGACCCCACCACCGGCGAGGTGACGACGCTGTTCGGTGGCGAGGCAGGGTGGCGGGACGGCACCGACCCGCGGTTCTACGAGCCGGGCGGCCTCCACGTCGTTGACGGGGTGGCCTACGTGGCCGACACCAACAACCACGTCGTACGCATGGTCGACCTGGCCACCGGGGAGGCGTCCACGCTGCTGTTGACGGGCGCCGAGCGGTTCACCCCTGCCGGAGCCGCCAGGGAGGTCGTCGACGCCGGCGCAGTGACCGTGGCACCCGGCGCCGGCAGCATCGTCCTCGACGTCACACTCCCGACCGGGCACAAGGTGAACGAGGATGCCCCGTCGTCAGTGACGTGGACGGTCGGGGGCGGGATCGCCGGCCTCGACGTCACCGACCTCACCGGCACGGAGCTGCCGGCGGTGATCCCGGTGGAGTGGTCGGCGGGCTCCGGCACGCTGGCCGGCGATCTGACGTTGATCTGGTGCGCCGACGACGCCGAGAGCCTGTGCTTCATCGAGCAGCTCGGGCTGACCGCGCAGGCGACCGTGGCCGACGGCGGCGCCGCCGAGGTCCGTTTCCGCCACGAGATCACGCTGCCGGAGCTCTGAGTCGAGACCTTCAGCTCCTACCGGCCGGGGCCGATCCACCTGCCATGGCTCGATCGAATGAGGCTCGGCCCGGCCAGCATCCGTGGAGCGAGGTGCTCACCACGCTCATCGTGGCGGCGCTCGCCGGTGTGTTGGTAGGGGTTGCGATGCGGACGATGGGCGGGCGGCTCGCCCTCGAGATCTGCGAGCTGGGTTGCTCACCAAGAGCACTCCCCGCCGCACAGATGGGCCCGCTCGTGCTGGGCGTTGTGCTGGGCATCCGCACGTTCGGGTGGCTAGTGGGCGCCGCGCTCGGGGCCAGGCCCGTCCGGGACCTGGCGTACCGGGCGACGGCTCCCATCATGGTGGCGCTCGTGCTCGTGGGACTCACGATCATGGCCGGCATGAGGGCCGCCGAGGCGAGCTCGGCGTGCCGCGATCTCTGCGACACAGGCCTCTGGCACGTGGTCGTCGGCGTCCCCTTGCTCGACGTCTATGCGTTCGGCGGGCTCGCCCTAGTGTGGCTTCCGGTCGCGATCACGCTCACGGCGATGCGCCGCTCACGGGCGCCGCAGCGCACACGTACCCGGGTCCGGGCGCCGGAGGCGGTGAGCCCGGCGGCACCGTCGTCGTGGTCGGACGAGATCCGCCGCCACCCCAGCCAGCAGTAGCCGCTCCTGCCTGCGGTGGAGTCCGGCGGCGAAGCCGTCGGGGGAAGAGTGCGCGGACCGAGCTTCCGTGGAATCACGGCTGGCGGGGGAGGAGCTGCGCCTCAGCTCGTACCCGTGTTCCGCTCCGCCGCCGTGACGGCCTCGGGCTCGGTCGTCGGCTTGGCGGCCGGCTTCTTCGGCCCGCCGTTGGGGCTCGGTGCCGAAGCCGGCGGGGGCGGGGCGGTGCGGGCAGCCGGCTGGGCGGGGCGGCCAGCCGGCTCGGTGGGCTTGGCCGCCGGCCGAGCGGGCGAGGCAGGCGCGGCCGGGTGGCCGGCGGGCGCCGCGGTGGGCTGCGGGACGGCAGCCGGGGCCAGCGTGGGTGCTTCCTTCGACCGGCGCAGCGGCAGGCGGATCCGGCGGCCCTTCTTGGGGATCGCCGGTCGGACCCCGGCGGACGCCGGCGCCAGCGACTCCTCGAGGACGATCACTTCGATGCCGCCGACGACGTCGGAGATCAGGTTGTAGAGGAGGGCGCCGAGCGTCGCGAAGCCGGTGGCGAGCACGGTCCAGATCACCGCGAGCAGGATCGCGATGCGGGCCATCGTCGGCCCGTCCGGGTTGAAGCTCAGCGTCAGCAGCTCGGCCGTCTTCGAGATCTGCTCGGGGATGCCGGCGTTGACGAAGATCGACCAGAAGATCACCGAGCCCAGCACGAACGCGAGTGCGAGCAGCGCGTTGAAGATCAACGACACTTTGAGGACGGTCCACGGGTCGATCTTGCGGACCACCCGCCGCACGCGGCGGACTGGGGACATGGGATCTTGCTCCTAGGTTGGTGGGAGTCTACCCGAGGGGTCGGGTGTGGCCCTCACTTACCCTCCGTAACGGGCCGGCAACCGAGCGGGTTCCCCCTCCCCCCTCCCCGCCCTGCGGGCGGGAGAGAAGAACACGGAAGGCTCGTCATTCCTCTTCGTCGCCGTTTTCCTGGGGGATAGGGGCAAAGGCCGACACCTGCGCGTCGCCGTCGGGGGTCATCACCCGCACGCCGGTGGCGTCGCGCTTCTGGCGGCTGATCGTGTTGACCGCGATGCGGATCACCTCGCCCACCGACGACGTCAGGAAGATCTCCTGGTCGGGCGAGATCGCCCGGGCGCCGACGAGCTCGCCCCGGACCCGGGTGAGCTTGATGGCCTTGAGCCCCACCCCGCCGCGCTGCTGCGGCCGGAACTCGGACAGGCGGGTCCGCTTGCCGTAGCCGCCGGAGGTGATCAGCAGCACCTCGTCGCCGTCCTCCTGCGTGGCGGCCGACACCACCTCGTCCCCGGCCCGCAGCTTGATGCCCCGCACCCCGCGGGTGTCACGACCCATCGGGCGCACCTGGCCCTCGGGGAAGCGGATGCCCATGCCGTGGCGGGTGAAGAGCAGCAGGTCGTGCTCGCCGTTGGTGGTGCGCACCGCCACGACCTCGTCGTCGTCGTCGAGGCTGATCGCGATCAGCACCGAGTTGCGCGAGTCGTACTCGGAGAACTTGGTCTTCTTGACCTGCCCCTTCTTGGTCACCATCACCAGGTAGCGAGCGGTCTCGTAGTCGCGGGTGTCGACGATCGCCTCGATCCGCTCGTCCGGCTCGAGCGGCAGCACCGACTGCGCCAGCACGCCCTTGGCGGTCCGCTCCTTGCGCGGGATCTCGTGCGCCTTGACCCTGTACACCTTGCCCCGATTGGTGAAGAACAGCAGCCAGGCGTGCGCGGTGGTGTGGAGCACCCGGGTGATGACGTCGTCCTGGGTGAGCTTGGCTCCCCTGACGCCGCGGCCGCCACGTCCCTGGCGGCGGTACGAGCTGGCGTTGGTCGACTTGAGGTAGCCGGAGTCGGTGACCGTGACGACGAGGTCGTCGTCGGCGATGAGGTCCTCGAGGCTCAGGTCGCCCTCGTCCGGCACGATGCGGGTGCGGCGGTCGTCGGCGTACTTCTCGCGGATCTCGGCGAGCTCCTCCGCGATGAGCGCGCGGCGCTTGGCCGGGTCGGCGAGCAGCCCCTCGAGGTACTCGATGGTGGCCATGAGCTCGCGATGCTCGTCCTGGAGCTTCGAGGTCTCGAGCTGGGTGAGGCGCCGCAGCGGCATGTCGAGGATGTGGGTGGCCTGCACCTCGGACAGCGAGAAGCGCTCCATCAGGGCTCCCCGGGCGGCTTCGGTGTCGGAAGAGCCGCGGATGATGCTGACCACCTCGTCGATGTTGTCGAGCGCGATCAGCAGGCCCTCGACGATGTGGGCGCGATCCTTGGCCTTCTGGAGGCGGTACCGGGTGCGCCGCTCGATGACCTCCATCTGGTGGTCGACGTAGTAGCCGATCATCTCGGAGAGGCCGAGGGTGCGGGGCACGCCGTCGACCAGCGCCACCATGTTGACGCTGAAGTTCTCCTGGAGCTGGGTGAGCTTGTAGAGCTGGTTCTCGACGACGCGGGGCACCGCGTCCTTCTTCAGCTCGATGACGAGCCGGGTGCCCTCCCGGTCGGACTCGTCCCGGATGTCGGAGATGCCGGTGATCGTCTTGTTCTTCACCAGCGTGGCGATCCGCTCCATGATGCGGTCGCGGGACACCTGGTACGGGATCGCGCTCACGACGATGCCGGTGCGGCCCGGCCGGATCTCGGCGATCTCGGTGTTGGCCCGCATCTTCACCGTGCCCCGGCCGGTGAGCAGCGCGTCCCGCAGCCCCCGCCGGCCGACGATGAACCCGCCGGTCGGGAAATCGGGGCCCTGCACGTACTGCATGAGGTCGTCGGAGTTGGCGTCCGGGTGCTCGAGGGTGTGCAGCACCGCGTCGATCACCTCGCCCAGGTTGTGCGGCGGGATGTTGGTGGCCATGCCGACCGCGATGCCGGTGGAGCCGTTGACGAGGAGGTTGGGGAAACGGGCAGGCAGGACGGTGGGCTCCTGCCGCTCCCCCGAGTAGTTGTCGGCCCACTCGACCGTGTCCTCGTCGAGGCCTGCCACCATGTGCGCCGACAGCGGCGCCAGCCGACACTCGGTGTTGTGGTTGACGAACCCGTTGGCGAGGAAGCTGTGGTCGTCCGAGTCGACCCGGATCGAGTACACGTCGGCGGTGCCGGCGGGCTCGATGGAATCGACCGTGGCGTAGTAGTACCCGTGCTCGACGAGGGTCTCGGCGATGGCCCGGGTGCCGGGGTCGGCGATCTTCGACAGGATGAGATCGCCGTCCAGCTCCCAGCGCTCGACCCGATCGATGTTGTGCTTCTTCAGCCACTCGAGGCCGCCGCGACCGGCCTCCGCCCGCACGAACGCCGCCAGGAACGGGATGTGGTCGCCCGACAACGATCTCGACTTGACCTGGAACGGCTCGAGCAATGCGTCGAGCTTCCGCTGCTTGCGGCCCCAGAAGCCGACTCGCTCCGCGAACCCGGAGATGTCACGCTTGTTGCTGAGGAACACCTTGAACTCGCCGCTCGCGTATGCGGCGATGCGGCCGACGACGCCGAACTCGAGCAGCAACCTCTGCACGTCGTGCGCGAGCCGCGTGCTCCGTGTCGAGTAGCTCACCTGCAGCGCACGCGACCCAAGCGCCGAGCAGGAGCCGTCCCCCTCGAACAGCGCCGCCAGGAAGGATCTCTTGGCGTCGGCCGAGCTGCGCAGCACGAAGTCCGGGATCGCCTTGTCGCCGCTGGCCGCTCCCGCCAACTCGGCCAGCGGCGATGCGGCGAACCGCGTGAGGTTCTGGATGTCGAGCTCTTGTAGGAGCTTGCCGGAGGGCAGCCGGCGCTCCGTCACGTCGCGGCTCCCCCCGACGACGGCGTCGTACGCCTGCACCACCGCGCTGAAGTACTCCGGGTCGGTGTTGTTGAAGCCGGCCCGACTCTCGGACGCCCAGCCCTCGGCCACCCACGCGCCTGCGAGGAAGGCGGCCGCCGAGGAGGTCTCGGTGGCTGCGCCGTCGGGTGGGGCGATGCTGCGGGACACCACGACCCGGTCTTGCGGCTGGATCTCTTCGAGGGTGCGCCACAGGAGCATCGGCACCCCGGCCACGGGCACGAGACAGAGCAGCGGGTGGTTGGCGGTACCGGTGATCTCGAAGCCCTCCCGGGTCCTGAGTCGCAAGGTCGGGTGGCGTCCGCTGTGGAAGAACTTCGTCGCACGGACGGGATTTCCCCGCCGATCGAGCACCTTCACATCGATGTCGACCTCGGAATCGGGCGGTGCGTCGGCCAACGATGCGATCGGCTGGGTCCCGTCCACGGTCCGCACCAGAGTGTCGCCGGTGACGCAGTACCGCATTGCGGCCGGGGGGTCGTCGACCGAACCGAAGTTGCCCTGCGGGTCGATCAGCGGGTAGCGGGACGAGAAGTCCTGGCCGAGCCGGACGAGCGCGTCGTAGATGGCGTCGTTCGAATGGGGGTGGAACCACGACATCACGTCGCCCACGACCCGGGCGCACTTGCGGTACGGCGTGCCTGCCCGCATACCGGCGTCCTCCATGGCGTAGAGGATGCGGCGGTGGACGGGCTTGAGGCCGTCGCGCACGTCGGGCAGGGCCCGCGCCACGATCACCGACATCGCGTACTCCAGGAAGGAGTCCTTCATCTCCCGGTCGATGTCGATGGGCTCGATGCGGCCCGCGCCGGTGTGTTCGATGGTCATGGGTTGGTCCTTGGTCCAGTCCTAGATGTCGAGGAAGCGGACGTCCTTGGCGTTGCGCTGGATGAAGCTGCGCCGGGCCGCGACGTCGTCACCCATGAGGGTGGAGAAGATCTCCTCGGCGCTGAGCTCGTCCTCGATCTCCACCTTCAACAGCACCCGCACCGCCGGGTCCATCGTGGTCTCCCAGAGCTGGGAGGCGTTCATCTCGCCGAGGCCCTTGTAGCGCTGGGCGGTGGTCGTCTTGCCGGTCTCGGCGCGCCACCGGTCCAGCTCCCGGTCGGAATAGAAGTACGTGAGCTTCTTGCCCTGTTTCACCGAGAACAGCGGCGGCTGGGCAACGTACACGTAGCCGGCCGTGATGAGCTGGTGCATGTGGCGGAAGAAGAACGTCAACAGCAGGGTGCGGATGTGGGCGCCGTCGACGTCGGCGTCGGTGAGGATGATCACCTTGTGGTAGCGGGCCTTGGCGACGTCGAACTCCTCGCCGATGCCGGTGCCGATCGCGGTGATCAGCGACTGGATCTCGTTGTTCTGGAGCACCCGGGTGAGGCGGTTCTTCTCGACGTTGATGATCTTGCCCCGGATCGGGAGGATCGCCTGGAACTCGCTGTTGCGGGCCTGCTTCGCCGAGCCGCCCGCCGAGTCGCCCTCCACGATGAACAGCTCGCTGACCTCGGGCTCGCGCGACGAGCAGTCGGACAGCTTGCCGGGCAAGCCCGACGAGTCGAGCAGGCTCTTGCGCCTGGTGAGCTCGCGGGCGGCGCGGGCGGCCATCCGGGCGCGGGCCGCATCGGCGGTCTTGTCGGCGATCTTGCGGCCGTCGCCGGGGTGGCGCTCCAGCCACTCGGGCAGCAGCCGGTTGAGCGCCTTCTCGACGAACGAGCGGATCTCGGTGTTGCCGAGCTTCGTCTTCGTCTGCCCCTCGAACTGGGGGTGGCGCACCTTCACCGAGATGACGGCGGTGAGGCCCTCGCGCACGTCCTCCCCGGTGAGGTTGCCGTCCTTCTCCTTCAGCACGTTGCGGCCGCGGGCGAAGTCGTTGATCGCGCGGGTGAGCGCCTTGCGGAAGCCCTCCTCGTGGGTGCCGCCCTCGGCGGTGCTGATGTTGTTGGCGAAGCTGAGGACGGTCTCGGTGTAGCCGCGGGTCCACTGCAGGGCGACCTCGACCTCGGCGTCCTCGTCCTCGTCCTCGAAGTACACGACCTGCGCATGGAGGGGGTCACGGGACTGGTTGAGGTACTTGACGAAGTCGACCAGGCCGCCCTTGTACTGGAAGGTGATCTCCTCGGCCGGGTCCTGGCGCTCGTCCTTGAGCCGGATCTCGAGGCCCTTGTTGAGGAACGCCATCTCGCGCAGCCGGGAGACGACGGTCTGGTAGTCGAAGTCGGTGGTCTCCTGGAAGACATCCGGGTCGGGCCAGAAGCGGATGCGGGTGCCGCTGCGCTTGGCCTCCTTGCCCTTCTGGAGCGGGTCGAGGGGTTTGCCCCGCTCGAACTCCTGCGACCACTGGTGGCCGTCCCGGACGACCTCGGCCTCCAGCCGGGTGGCGAGCGCGTTCACCACGGACACGCCGACCCCGTGCAGGCCGCCGGACACCGTGTACGCGCCGGAGTCGAACTTCCCACCGGCGTGGAGGGTGGTGAGCACGGTGGTGAGGGCGGGCAGCTTGGTCTTGACATGCCGATCGACGGGGATACCGCGTCCGTTGTCCCTGACCTCCACCCCGCCGTCGGCGAGCAGCGTCACCTCGATGCGGGTGCAGTAGCCGGCCATCGCCTCGTCGACCGCGTTGTCGACGACCTCCCAGATGAGGTGGTGCAGGCCCTTGGGGCCAGTCGACCCGATGTACATCGCCGGGCGCTTCCGGACGGCCTCGAGGCCCTCCAGGACGGTGATGTCCTTGGCCTCGTAGGAAGCTGGCGCGCTCTTGGAAGTCACGGATCTCCTTCGTCTGGCCGGCTCGGCTCGGTGCTGTCGTCTGCCGGTGTGCCGTGGTTCGCCGGTCGCATCGACCGGCGCCGAGCGACCCGCGCGGGGGGACGACGTCGAGCCGCCCGGGGACCCGGCAAGCAGCCGGTTACAGCCCTGTAAGTATAGCCGCCGAGGCGCCCCGGACCACATCCGTGCCGGCCTCCCGGCCCTGCCGGCCGCGCGCCCGCCCCCGGCTCCTGGCCCGCCTCCCGCGGCCCGGCGGCGGCCGGCTCAGCGCGCCCGGCCGGGGCGCCGCACCCGCACCCGCACCGACTCGACCAGGCCCTTGCCGACGTGGCTCTCCAGCCGCTCCAGGAGTGCGCCGGTCTGATAGCGGAGCAGCGACGCAGTGCCGCCGTCGCCCACCTCCACCACCAGCTCGCCGGAGTGCAGCGAGACCGGCGTGCTCCGGCTGGCCCACGGCTCGCCCGCCAGTTCCTCCCATTTCCCCACGAGGTCGGCCACCTCCAGGGGCCGGGCGACGCCGAGGCGCTCGAGCACGCCCTCCAGCAGGTCGCGGATCGGGGTGGGCTCCTTCACGACAGCGCTCCCCCTCCCACGTCCCACCGGCGCCCCGCGGCCGGCACGTCGTCGAGGCGGGCGGTGGATGCGAACACCTGGCCGGCCGGGAGGCGCGCGACCACCGCCGCGGCCCGGGCCCCGTCCAGCTCGGAGAAGACGTCGTCGAGGATCAGCATCGGGGCGGTGCCGGCCCGCTGGCGGACCAGGTCGAACGCAGCCAGGCGCAGCGCGAGCGCGGCCGTCCGCTGCTCGCCCTGGCTGGCCATCGCCCGCAGGTCGCGGCCACCGAGCTCGAACCCGGGCTCGTCGCGGTGCGGCCCGACCGTCGTGACCCGCCGCTCCCGGTCGAGCCACCGGCGCTCGGCCAGCCGCTGCAACAGCACCTCCTCGGCGGCGCCGGCGTCCGCCGGGCGGGTTTGCCAAGACTTCGACTCGTAGGTCGGCGCCAGCCCGGCTGCCTCCGGTCCGGCCACCTCGCCGTAGACGGCGGCCAGCAGCGGCCGCAGCTCGTCGGCAAGGCCGAGCCGGCGGATCGTGAGGCGCGCCCCCGCCGCGGCCGCCTGGCGGTCCCACACGTCGAGCTCGGCGTCCGGGACGCCGTCGCGCTCCGACCGGAGCAGCGCGTTGCGCTGGCGGACCACCCGGTCGTACTCGTCCTGCTCGGCGCCGGCGGCCGGCCACAGTCGGGCGGCCAGATCGTCGAGGTAGCGGCGCCGCTCCCCCGCCGGGCCCTTGACGAGCTCGAGGTCGTCGGGGTCGAACGTCACGATCGGCACCTTCGCGATGACGTCCCGGAGCCGGGTCGGCCGCTTGCCGTTGACCTGCACCCGGCGCCGGCCGGCGGCGGGGAGCTCCACCTCGACCAGCGTGGTGCCCGTCTCGTCACCGAACTCGCCCCGCACGACCGCCGCGTCGGCGCCGGCGCGGACCAGCGCCACGTCGGCGACCCGGCGAAACGATCGGAGCGATCCCAGGTACCCGACCCCCTCCAGTACCGAGGTCTTCCCGGCCCCGTTGTCCCCCACCAGCACGTTGAGGCCTGGGTCGGGTTCCCATCGGAGGTGGTCGTAGCACCGGAAGTCGCGCAGCTCCAACCACTGCAGCCGCACCCCCGGCCTACAGGCGGACCGGCATCAAGAGGTACTGGAAGCCCTCGGTCTCGACACCCTTGAGCAGCGCGGGCTTCAGCGAGTCGGTCGTCTCGATGACGATCTCCTTGTCGGCGACCGCTCCGACGCCGTCGTTGAGGTACCGGGGGTTGAAGGCGATCGTGAGGTCTTCGCCCGTGTACTCGCCCTCGACCATCTCGGTCTCGCCGCCGACGTCCTGGCGCGTCACGGTGATCTCGACCCCAGCTTTCGACATCGCCATCCGGACCGGGATGTGGTCCTCGGCGACCAGCGCGGCCCGGTCGATGGCCTCCAGCAACGCCTCCTTGCCGATCACGAGTCGGTTGGGGTAGCTCTCGGGAAGGAGCTGGCGGTAGTTGGGAAACGTTCCCTCGATGAGCCGCACGGTCAGCGATCCCCGCGTCGAGGTGAACACCGCCTCCCGTTCGGCGATATGGACGGCGATGGTGTCAGCGCCGATCGTGCGGTCCAGCTCGCGCAGGCCGCGCACCGGGACCAGGCCCTCGGTCGGCGCCTCGACGTCGGTGAGGTCCCGCACCCCCAGCCGGTACGAATCCGTGCAGACGAGCCGCAGCTTCCCGTCGTGATTCTCGAACAGCATGCCGGTGAGGATCGGGCGGTTGTCGTCGCCGGAAGCGGCGACCCCGACCTGCGCCACCGCCTTGGTCAGCACGTTGCCCTCGATCTCGGTGCCGCCGGTCGCCGGCTCGCCCAGCGACGGGTAGTCCTCGACCTTGAGCTCGCGGAAACGGAACTTCGGGCCACCGCCGACGATCTCCACCTCGCCGTCGGCGACGCTCATCACCACGGCCCCGGGAGGCAGCTTGCGAACTGCCTCCGACGCGAGGCGGGCGGGAATCACGGTGCGCCCCTCCTCCACCACCTCCACCTCGAGCTTGGTGCGCACGGTCATCTCGAGGTCCGTCCCGGTCACGGCCAGCCGACTCCCGGTGACGTCGCATAGGAGGCCCTGCAGGATCGGCTGCGGTGACCGGGCGCCAACCCCCCGGGCAGCGCGGGTCAGCACGTCGGCCAGGTCGTCTCGTTCGGCTCTTATGCGCACAGGCGGGGTCCTTCTGTCATCGAAGATGGATGAATTTCAAGATGTAGTTGTAGTAGGGATTGGCGCAACCGTGGGCAAGTGGGCTGCGAGTGAGGCTACGGCAGGTGATTCCCCGGGGGCGAACCCTGTGGACGCGCTGTGGGCAACGGGGCCCGCCGTCCACAGGCCGGCGGCGTGGCGCGTCGTGGCTGGGGACAAGATCACGTTTTCCTCAGGGTGTGGGACAGGGCGTTCACACGGTCGAAGATGTCCTGGTCGCTCTGCATGAGGCTCTTGACGCGCTCCAGGGCGTGGATGACCGTGGTGTGGTCCCGGCCGCCGAACTCGCGGCCGATCTTGGGCAGGGACAGGTCGGTGAGATCGCGGCAGAGGTACATCGCGATCTGCCGCGCACGAGCGAGCGGCTGGCGGCGGCTCGGCCCGGTGAGCTCGCTGATGTCGAGGTCGAACGACTCCGACGTCGCCTGGATGATCTCACGGATCGTGACGGCGCGGGAGACCTTCTCGGGAATGAGGTCCTGCAGGACGTCCATCGCCATGCCGAGATCGATCGGCTGGGCGGTGAGCGATGCGTACGCGGTGACCCGGGTGAGCGCGCCCTCCAGCTCGCGGATGTTGTCCGACACGTGCTGGGCGATGAAGTCGAGCACCGGTGCCGGCACGGGCTGCGGAGCGAACTCGGCGTTGAGGCGGAGGATGGCGAGGCGGGTCTCCACGTCCGGGGGCTGCACGTCGGTGAGCAGCCCCCACTCGAAGCGGCTCCGCAATCGTGCCTCGAGCGTGTCGAGCAGCTTGGGATGGCGATCCGACGAGATCACGACCTGCTTGCCCGCCTCGTAGAGGTGGTTGAACGTGTGGAAGAACTCCTCGAGGATCTGCTCCTTGCCCTGGAAGAACTGCACGTCGTCCAGCAGCAGCAGGTCGATGCTCCGGTAGCGCTGCTTGAAGGCGTCGGTGTTCTTGCGGCGGATCCCGTCGATGAACTCGCTGAGGAACTGCTCCGACGTGACGTAGCGGACCGCGCGGTCGGGATGGAGATCATGGGTGTGGTGGCCGGCGGCGTGGAGGAGGTGCGTCTTGCCGAGGCCGGCGCTGCCGTAGATGAACAGCGGGTTGTAGCGGTTGCCGGGCTTCTCGGCGACGGCCATCGCCGCAGCATGCGCGAACCGGTTGGACGGCCCGACGACGAAGTTCTCGAACTGGTACTTCTTGACGAGATCGACCGGGTCGCTGGCCGGGGCGGACGGCGGCGAGGGCTCGGGCTCGTGGTCCTCGGGAGCCAGCTCCTCGACATGGTCGTCGTCGCGCCCCTCGCGGGCGTCGAGCATCACCGTGGGAGAGCCGAGTGTGGCCGAAGCCGCCGTCTCGATGTTGGAGAGGTGTTTCTCGCGGACCCAGCGAAGGTGGAACTGGCTCGGTGCGACGAGCCGCACGGAGCCGTCGGGTGTCCTGTGGGGCTCGAGCGGCTCGAGCCACGTCTGCCAGGTCACCGGCGTCACGGTGCTCCGCAGAGCTTCCCGGAATTCCTCCCACGCCTCGGGCGTCGGTTGCGCCTCCATCTACCTCGTCTCCCGGTGTGGTGCATTATCTTTTCCACACAACTATCCACAATGTGTGGAGAAGGTCGGTGACGACGCAATCCGAGCGGTGACCCGGGAGCCCGTCTATCAACCCTGGTGGGGAAGCTGGACCGGGAAGCTCCCGGCGAGCAGCGAGTATACGAACGGCTCGCCAGTGCGATCAAGAACGCCAAATTCGGCGGTAACCAGCGCCCGGCGGCGCCTCACCCGCCGAGAAACCGTAGGCCGCACCTGACGATTTCACGTGGTGAGATTTCGCGCCCACGTCGTGCCGGGCGTGCCTGCGGCGACGGGGCGCAAAGGGAACTTTTCGCGGCTCATCGGGTACCGACGGATTGTCGTCATCTTCGGGGCACCTGGTCGCGGGGGCGAGCTTTGACATACCCCCACCCCCTCCGTAACCTTCCCGGCGAACGACCCCGTCGTCATTGGATCACCTTCATGAAGCGCACCTACCAGCCCAACGTGCGGCGACGCCACCGCAAGCACGGATTCCGTGCCCGCATGCGCACGCGCGCGGGCCGGGCCGTGATCAAGCATCGCCGCGGCAAGGGCCGGCGCCGCCTCGCCGCGTAGCGGGCGGCCGTACACGTCGCTTCGAGGGCACACTTCGTTCCGTCGAGCCCTGCGCGAGGGAGCGAGGCGTCGGCACGGCGGCGTCACCCTGGTGGTGGCGCCGGGCCCCGGGCCGGATCCCCGGGTCGGGGTCGTCGCGAGCCGCGCTGTGGGCGGCGCCGTCGCCCGCAACCGAGCGAAGCGGCGGATACGAGAGGCGATGGCGAAGGTGCCGCTGCGGCGGGACACCGACTACGTCGTGATCGCCTCGAGGGAAGTGAACGAGGTGGAGTTCCACCAACTGGTCGCCTGGCTGGGCCAGGCGGCCGGCGCCGAAGGAGACACGTGAGCGAAGATCGCGGGCCCCGGCCCTACCAGGCGTCGTGGTGGGTGCTGGGCGCCATACGCGCCTACCAGAAAGCGCTCTCCCCGCTCCTCGGTCGCAACTGCCGGTATCACCCGACCTGCTCGCAGTACGCGGCAGAGGCGATCACGACGCACGGGCTCCCCCGCGGCGGGTGGCTCGCGGTGAAGCGGCTGGGACGCTGCCATCCGTGGCGTGAGGGCGGGGTCGACCCGGTTCCGCCGCGGGCGACGCGAGGAAGGGCCTGATGGGATCGCTCTGGAACGGGCTGCTCGACCTGATCGGCTCCGGCCTGTCGCTGTTCTACGACGTCGTCCCGAACTTCGGGGTGGCGATCATGCTGCTGACGCTGGTCATCGGCCTGATCCTGTTCCCGCTGACGTTGAAGCAGACCCGCTCGATGAAGGCTATGCAGGAGATCCAGCCCGAGGTCAAGAAGCTCCAGAAGGAGTTGAAAGGCGACCGGGAGCAACTCAACCAGGAGTTGATGGCCCTCTACAAGGAACGCGGGGTCAACCCGGCCGCCGGCTGCCTGCCGATGATCGTGCAGCTCCCGATCTGGTTCGCGCTGTTCCGCGTGCTGCGCGATCCGATCCAATACTTGCCAGATGGTGCGGAGCTGGGGGCGGCACTGGCCGGGCGCGGGACCGAGTTCGAGGGCTCTTTCGACTCGACCGACTTCCTGGCGATGAACCTGCAGTGGTCCCCGAACCGGGTGTTCGCGGAGGCCGACCTGATCACCGCCATTCCGTACGTGATCCTGATCCTCGCCGTCGTGGCTACCGGATATTACCAGACGCGGCAGACGATGGCCCGCCAGAAGCCCAACGGCGACCAGAACCAACAGCAGCAGACGATGCAGACGGTCATGAAGTTCTTCCCGATCTTCTTCGGGGTGATCTCGTGGTCGCTACCGGCGGGCCTCGTCCTCTACTTCGCAGTGAGCCAGCTCTTCCGGATCGGCCAGCAGGCGGTGATCCTGAGGATGGATCCGGTGAAAGACGGCGGCGACGCCCCTTCCGCCGACGCCAGACCCGGCAGAACGGGCAAGGCGGTGGATGCACCGGCGCCGCGATCGAAGCGGCCGGCGGCGTCCGACAAGCCGGTCGCTGCCAAGCCGGTCGCGAATCGAGCCCAGCAGGGGTCCAAGAAGAAGAAGCGCAAGCGAGGTAAAAGGTGACGCAGGAGTGGGTTGAGGTGCGGGGGCCGTCCGTTGACGAAGCCGTTCAGGCGGGACTGGACGAGCTTTCGATCGAGTCGCGGGAGCAGGCCGAGATCGAGGTGATCCAGGAGCCGAAGCGCAAGTGGTACGGCGCGATCGCGCAAGATGCGGTGGTGCGGATCAAGGCGAAGCCGAAGCCCCGCCGGCGGCGGCGGGGAGGGCGGAAGCGCAAGTCCGCCGACAGCGGCGCAGGTCGCACTGACGGCGGGTCCGGCGGGTCCGGCAGCCGCGATCGTGACGGGCGTGGGGGCGAGGGACAGCGCCGTGGCGGCCGGCCGCAGGGAGAGTCGAAGGGCGGCGAGGGTAGAGGTGGCCGCGGCGATGGCAGGCGGCGCGAGCCGCGACGCGGCGGCGAGAGCGGTCGGCGCGGTGGGCAGTCGTCCGGCGGAGGCCCGGACAAGGGACGAGGCAGCAGAGACACGCGTGAGCGCAAGCCGGCGCCGCGCCGCGAGGGAGGCAACGTGGCCACGGAAGAAGCGACCGACACTGCGCCTCCCAAGCCGGATCCCGCGGATCAGGCAACGGTGGTGGGTGAATTCCTGGAGGGCCTCCTCCAAGCGTTCGGCCTCGAAGGGGACGTGGCCACCCGTGTCGAGGAGGGGATCATCTTCGCCGAGGTGACCGGGGAGCAGACCGAGGCGCTCGTGGGCACCAAGGGGGCGATCATGCAGGCGGTTCTCGAATTGACGAGGACGGTGGTGCAGCGGAAGACCTTCGGCAGCGCTCGGCTCCGTCTCGATATCGCCGGCTACGGCGCCCGACGCCGCGAAGCGCTCGAGATCTACGCAAGGCGGCTCGCCGAGCAGGTGCGGACCGACGGCGAGGAGGTCATGCTGGAGCCCATGAACCCGGCAGACCGCAAGGTGGTGCACAACGCCGTCACCGAGATCGAGGGCGTGCGGACCTTCTCCGAGGGCGAGGAGCCCCGCCGGTCCGTAGTCATCGGTCCGGCGCCGGGTCACGGTGTCGCCGCTACCGCTGCTGCCGACGCTGCTGTGGACGAGGGCGATGAGGGCGGCGACGGCGGGGACGAACCGGCTGGCGACGATCGGACCGACGGTGCGGGTGCGGACATGGAAACGGACGGCGCCGACGCGACCGACGACGACGCGGCCAACGACGTAGCGGCCGACGAGGCAGCCGACGAGGAGTCATCCGGGGCGTGAGACCGATGTTTCACGGGAAACATCGGTGAACGGCTCCAGTGATACCGCCCGCCGCGTGGCGGAGTGGGCGGGCTATCCGCTGAACGCCACGCAATGCGAGGCCCTCGACCGGTACGCCGCGTGGTTGGTCGAAGAAGCCATCCCAGCCGGTGGGCTCGGCCCGCGTGAAGGCGACCGCATCTGGGAGCGCCACATCGCCGATGCGCTGTCCTTTGCCGCAGCCTGGCCGGATGAGCCGCCGCGGGAATTGCTCGACGTCGGCACCGGTGTGGGGCTTCCTGGCATTCCACTGGCGGTACTTTGGCCCGATTGCGCCGTGACCCTGCTCGATCGAGGTGGTCGGCGGGTGCGGCTGCTGCATCGGATCACCGGCATGCTGGAACTGGCCACAACGCTGGTCGAGCAGGCCGACGTGTTCGCAGTCGCCGACTCGTGGGAAGCGCTGGCGTTTCGCGGCTCTGTGACAGCGCCCGAGGCAGTGGGGCTCTCGTCGAAGTTGCTCGAGTTGGGCGGTCGCGCCGTGCTCGGCCTGAGCCGGCGCCCCGAGCCTCCGGCTCGGGCTCCGGAGCTGCTTGCGCTCGCGGAGGCGATGGGGATGGCGGCTGAGACCCGCCACGTTCCGGCCGAGGTCCTTGACGGCGGTGCCTGGCTTCTTATCATGCGGAGTTAGTGAGCATTCCTGAACCGGCCCCGGCCGGCACCATCTACGTCGCCGTGGCCAATCAGAAGGGCGGCGTCGGCAAGTCGACGACCACCATCAACCTCGGTGCGGCACTGGCCTACCAGGGTGAGCGGGTGCTGGTGGTCGACGTCGATCCCCAGGCGAACACGACCTCGGGCCTCGGGATCGACCGCAACGCCTTGGACACCACGATGTATCACGTTCTGGTCGACGATGCCCCGCTCGAGGACGCCGTCGAGCCGACCTCGGTGCGGGACCTGTTCGTCGTGCCGTCGAGTATCGAGCTGGCGGGCGCAGAGATCGAGCTGGTGTCGATGTTCTCTCGCGAGACCCGCCTGGCCAACGCACTGAAGGCGGTCGACGGCGAGTACGACGTCGTGCTGATGGACTGCCCGCCGTCGCTCGGCCTGCTCACCGTCAACGGGCTTGCCGCGGCTCGGGAGGTGCTGGTCCCGATCCAATGCGAGTACTACGCGCTCGAAGGCGTCGGGCAGCTCCTCCGCAACGTGCAGCTCGTGCAGCGCAACCTCAATCCTCAACTGGAAGTGGAGGGTGTCGTGCTGACCATGTACGACGGCCGTACGAAGCTGGCGGCCGAGGTGGTGGCGCAGGTGCGCGAGCACTTCGGCTCGGTGGCGTACAGGACGGTGATCCCGCGCACCGTGCGGCTCTCGGAGGCGCCCTCGTACGGGGAGCCGATAGAGGCCTACGACGCGATGAGCCGCGGTGCGATCGCATACCGCGAGCTGGGGCGAGAGTTCAGGAGGCGGCATGGCAGGTCGTAAGAGTGGGCTCGGGCGGGGATTGGAGTCGCTCATCCCGGTGGCGAGGCCGGAGAGCGGGTTCACGACGATCGCGCTGGACCTCATCTCACCGAGCCCGAACCAGCCCCGCCGCTACTTCGACGACGATGCGATCGAGTCGCTGGCGGCGTCGATCCGCGAGGTCGGCGTGCTGCAACCGGTGATCGTGCGCCCCGACCCGAACGGTGGCAGCGGGTACCTACTCGTCGCCGGCGAGCGGCGGTGGCGGGCGGCTGCGCTGGTCGGGCTCGACGAGCTACCGGCCATCGTGCGCGACTCGGACGAGCAGCAGGGTCTCGCGGAAGCGCTCATCGAGAACGTGCAGCGGGAGGACCTGACGCCGCTCGAGGAGGCCGCCGCCTACCAGCAGTTGCTGGAAGAATTTGGGCTGACGCACGAGGAGGTGGGGCAGCGGGTGGGCAAGAGCCGGGTGGCGATCACCAACACGCTCCGGCTACTGCAGCTCCCCCCGGCGATCCAGGGCCTGGTCGAGCGGCGGGAGCTGGGGGCAGGCCATGCCCGGGCACTGCTCGGCGTGGAGGACGAGGCTTACGCGGTCCACCTGGCGCAGCGGGTGGCGGCCGAGGGCTGGTCGGTCCGCCAGGTCGAGGACGCCGTCCGGGCCCGTCAGCCCGAGGAGCGCCCCCAGGCGCCGGCGCGGTCCACGGCGCGACCAGCCGACATCATCGAGTTGGAGGAGCGGCTGGCCGAGCGGCTCGGGGTGCCGGTCGAGATCCAGATGGGGAAGCGGCGCAGCAAGATCGTCGTGCGGTTCCACACGGTGGACGACCTCGAGCGCCTCTACAGGATCTTGTTCGACTGACCGACGTCAGTCGACCGCCTCGACCAACGCATCGCGGATCGCGCCCTTGGGTCGGGCGCCGACGAGCCGGCTGACCAGCTCGCCCTTCTTGAAGATCATCAGGGTGGGGATGCCCATGATGCCCAGCTCGACCGGCGTGGACGGGTTCTCGTCGATGTTGAGCTTGGCGACGACGGCCTTGCCCTGGAACTCGTCGGCGAGCTCCTCGAGCGCAGGAGCGATCGCCTTGCACGGGCCGCACCACTCGGCCCAGAAGTCGACGAGGGTGGGGAGCTCGGATTCGATTGCTTCGCTGAAGCTCGCGTCGGTGATGGTGACGGTGTTCTGTCCCATGGGTCTGGCGGCCGCGGGAGCGGCCTCACCTCCTCTTGCGTGCTGTGGGTGATGGGGTAGGCCGACGGTTCAACCGCCGTGCCGCGCCGGTCATTCCGCCGGTTCGTGCAGCGACTCCAGCCAGCGCTCCGCATCCATCGCGGCCTGGCAACCATTGCCAGCCGCGGTGATGGCCTGGCGGTAGACGTGGTCGACCACGTCGCCGGCGGCGAACACGCCGGGCACCGAGGTACGGGTGAAGCCGTCGACCACGATGTACCCGTTGGGGTCGAGATCGATCTGTCCCCGGAACAACTCGGTGTTCGGGTCGTGGCCGATCGCGACGAACACGCCGTCGGTGGCGAAGTCGCGGTGCTCGCCGGTGTGGACGTTTTCCAGCGTGACCCCGGTCACGCCGTCGTCGCCTTTGATCTCGGTGACGACCGTGTCCCAGATCACGTTGATCTTCGGGTGCGCCAGGGCTCGCGCCGCCATGATCTTGGATGCTCGGAACTCGTTGCGCCGGTGCACGATCGTGACCTTGCTGGCGAACTTGGTGAGGAAGGTGGCTTCCTCCATGGCGGAGTCGCCGCCGCCCACCACGACCAACTCGCGGTCGCGGAAGAAGAACCCGTCGCACGTGGCGCACGACGAGACTCCGTAGCCGCGCAGCCGGTCCTCCCCGGGCACGCCCAGCCAGCGCGCGGAAGCACCGGTCGAGATGATCACCGCGTCGGCCTCGTAGTCGTCCGCGTCGACCCAGATGCGGAAGGGGGCGGTGGAGAAGTCGACCTTGGTGACGTCGGCCGTGACGATGCGGGTACCGAACCGCTCGGCTTGCTTCCGAAAGCGGTCCATCAGGTCCGGGCCCAGGATCCCGTCGGGGAACCCCGGGTAGTTCTCGACGTCGGTGGTCAGCATCAGCTGGCCGCCGGCCTGCATGCCCTCGATCATGAGGGGCTGGAGGTCGGCGCGGGCCGCGTAGATGGCGGCGGTGAGCCCGGCGGGGCCGGACCCGATGATGAGCACGCGTTCGCTCATGACGGTTGTCCTTTGGGGTGGCGCTTCAGCCACAGGAACAACGCGACCACGGCGAATAGTCCACCGATGGCGATCCACGACCAGCGGACGCCGATTAACTCGCCGAGCAGGCGGTGGAGGCCGATGAGGAGCAGGATCACGCCGGCGAGGCCCAGGACGAGCAGCAGCGGGGCGGCCGCGACCCACCGCACCCAGCCTGCCACCCGGTCGACAGTCATACTGCGTACCCGGCTGGTGAAGCTCTCGAGGAAATCGGCGATGCGGGTTGGGAAGTCGTCCACGGCCGGCAGGAGGTTAGTCGCTCGGCACAGCGGCCCCAGAGCCGGACGCACGCAGCCGATCAAGGCCGTGGCGTTGCCCGGTCCGGGCGTCACCGGGCGGGGATCGTGGCGACCAGGTCGCAGGTTACGGGCGAGCGGAGCACGACCGCCTGCGCGGCGTCCGGCCCGCCCAGCACGAACGCCAGCACCCGCTCGCCGTCACGGGTGCCCGTCCCGGCCAAAGTGACAGGATCCGTCGCGATGTCGAATCCAGTGGAGGCGAAGTCCTCGGCGAGGCGCTCGCCGCACGGCAGCGCCTCGACGTCCACCTTGTCGGTCTCCTCGGTCTCGGCGAGACCGTCGTCCTGGAACCGGGCGGCGGACAGCGCGACCAGCGCCTCCTCGGTCAGCTCGCCGAGCTCGGGAAGCGGCTGGGCCGCGAACGCGGTGATGAGCGTGCGGTCCTCCGCGGTGGGCGCCTCGGCTGCGGACAGGGCGTCGGCGACCACGGTGGTGGCGGCGCTCTCCGCTTCGCCTTCGTCGGCCGCCGCCGGCTCGTTCGCGCTGAAGAGGAGGTCGCTCTCGCCGGCCTCCTGGGTGGTCGGCGCCTGCGCCTGGGAGAGCGTGTCGTCGCCGCCGCTGGTGTTGAGGAGGCTCAGCAGCGGTGCGACGAGCACGACGCCGACGAGGACCGCCGCGGCGGTGGCGATCGCCGCCCAGTTGAAGGTGAAGCGGCGACGGGACGGTGCGGCGGCGGGGAGCACGACGTCGAGCTGTGCGGCCACGCTGGCGCGCAGGCGGCGGCGCTCCAGGTCGTCGAGCATCGGTGGGGTGGCGGCGGCGAGCGCCGCCAGGGCGATCCGCTGCGCCTCCAGCTCGGCACTGGCTGCCGGGTCCGCGGCGATGCGCGCCTCGGCCGCCGCAGCCTCGTCCGGCGGCAGGCGGCCCTCGGCGAGGGCGGCGATGAGCTCTTCGTCGAATGCGGTCATGTTGTCTCGTCCCTAGGAAGCCGGGCACCCCCGGAAAGGTTCCCGAGCGCTTCGGCCAGCAGGCGTCGCCCACGGAACACCCGAGATTTCACGGTACCCACGGGCACGCCGAGGATGTCGCCGACCTCCTGGAGCGGCAGGTCTTCGAGGTCGGCCAGCACCACCGCGGCCCGGAACTCGGCCGGCAGCTCGGCGAGCGCGGCGGCGATGTCGGGCCGCACCTCGACCGAGCGGAAGTCGTCCTCGCCGGCGGAGTCGGCAGGATCGCTGTGCTCCGGCAGCGGAACCGTGGGCCGCCGCCGCTGGCGCCGCAGCGAGTCGTAGCAGGTGTTCACCGCTACGCGGTACAGCCAGGTGCTGAACGCCGACCGGCCGGAGAACCGCCCTGCCTTGCGGAAGACCGCGATGAACGTGTCCTGCACGGCGTCGAGGGCCGCCTCCCGATCGCGCAGCATGCGCATGCAGATCGCGAAAACCCGGTCCTCGTGGGCGGCCATCAACTCGGTGAACGCGTCGGTGTCGCCGGCGACGAAGCGGCGGACGAGCTCCTCGTCCTGGGCGGCGCGACTGGTCACGGGCGGAACCGTACTTCGTACACGTGTGCGTAGTAGAACTCCCCGCCCTCCTGCGCCGGGAGGTCCGTGAGCCACAGCAACCACGAGCCGCCGTCGTGGTGGGGGAGCTGAACCTGGGCCCGCCCCCCGACGGTCCGGCCCCGGGCGCTCATCTCCCACTCGTCGAACGAGGCCGGGACGGTGGGCGACCACCCGATCGCGTAGTCGGTGCCGTCGCTGGCGAGCAGTTCGACGCTGCCCGGCGGCCGGTCGAGATCGAAGACGAGCCCCACGCCTCCCTTGAGCGCTCCCAGCGGGTCGAGGTATCGCTCGGTGCGCCACCCGGTGGCCGGGTCGCCGTCGAGTGCCAGGGGCACGTCGCCATCCCGCTCCTGGGCGTCGCCGAAGGGGTCGTACGCCGCCGCGGAGGTGATCGCGGGGAGGGGCTCGGCGCCGCCCGTGGCCGGGGCTGTGGTGGTGGGCGTGTCGGCCGGGATCACCGGTGGGTCGGCTGCGGCGCGGGTGGGGGTCGGTGACGCGTTGAACAACAGGCGGGAGTCGGACGGCCGTACCCGCAGCGCCAGCCCCACCGCCGCGATGGCCACTGCGATCGCCAGCAGCGCTCCCGCGGCGGCCAGCACCTGCCACGACCACGCACTCCGGGCACGGTCGCGCCTGGCGGTGGGCGCCGCCCGCAGCGCGGCCGCCAGCCCGGCGGCGTCCAGCTCGCCGGCGGCGGCGCGGGCGAGGGCGCGGTCGACCTGCGCCGGCAGCCCGGCCCGGATCTCCGAGGGCGCCGGCTCGCCGGAGCCGACCGGGCGACCGGTGGCGGCGGCGACGAGGACGGCGGCGAGCGCGGCGACGTCGTCGGCAGGCTCGGCGCGGTGCCCGCCCGGCGTGCGGCCGTACGCGGTGAGCTTGGCGGGATGGGCGGCGGCGAACAGCACTGCGTGCGCGTCGATGGCGCCGTGCCCGAGGCCGGCCTCGTGGAGGGCACCGAGCCCGGCGGCCAGCCCGGCGGCATTCGGGAGGAAGTCCTCGAGGGGAAGGGGCTCGCCGGCGTCGAGGCGGTCGGCGGCGTAGACCGCGGACAAGTGGACGTGTCCCACCGCGGCCGCCGCCCGCACCGCATCGAGGAAGTCGGCGATACGGTCGTCATCGGCGGCGG
>JBFKDA010000018.1:0-22780 GCA_041619955.1 Acidimicrobiia bacterium
GACCCACCGACCGGCGCCGCCGGAGTCAGACCAGCTCGACGATCCGGCCGGCGGCGAAGAGCGGGGGGACGAGGAGGCCGAGCGAGGGTCGCGCCCACAGCTCCGGTGGGAGGCCCAGGTCGGCGAGGTACAGCGGGCGAGCGTCTTCCAGGCCCGATTTCGGGAGGGCCAAGGTCAGCGTGGCATCGGCGGCGACCGCGCCGGGGTGGCCATGCCCGGACGGGAAGTCGAGGGACACCACGAACCGGCCGTCCGTCCAGGCGGCGAGGTCGGCAGCCGGACCGCGCAGCGGCCCGTCGAGCCCGTACCCGACGAGCGCGTCCACGACGACCGGCCGATCCGGCGGCGCGGCGGCGATCTCGCAGCCCATCTCGCGCAGCGTGCGCGCATGGCGGGCGGCGGCATCGCCCGGCCGGTCGGAGGCGAGCACCGCCACCACGTCCCGGCCGCGGTTGTGGAGGTGGCGGGCGGCGCACAAGCCACCGCCGCCGTTGTTGCCGCCTCCCGCCAGGACCACCACCGGCCCGCGGGGGGCCAGGCGCATCACCAGCTCGGCGAGCCCCGCGCCCGCGTGCTCCATCATCTGGAGAAGCCCGATGCCGAACTCCTCGACGGCGAGCCGGTCGGCCTCGACCATCTGGCTGCGGGCCAGCCAGGGCACCGCGTCGGCCGGCACCGCCGGGATGGATCCGGCGGTCAGCTCTCCGCGCCCGGCAGCGCAGGCAGATCGAGGCCATCGCCCGGCACCGTCGTCTCGGAGAAGAAGTCGAGCGCGGAGTCGACGGTCCCGAACAGCTCCTGGAAGGCCCAGGCCGCCACCACCGCCAGCACACCGAGCGCCGCGATCGTCACGATGAGCCGCAGGCCGTAGAGGAACCGTTGCTTCGGGTCCTCCAGGTAGGACTTCGGCTGCACCACCGGAACGGCGCGGGCGACCGGCCGTCGGGGTGGCGCCACCGGCGCGGTGACGTCCGGGTCGGGCGCAGGGGTCACCGGTGCCTGCGACCGGGCGGGCGCAGGCGCGGCGGCGCCCACCGGCGCAACCGCGGGCACCGGGGGCGTTGCTGGAGAAGGCGGTGGTGGAGGAGGAGGGGTGACCTCCTCGAAGTGGATCCACGGCTTGCCGGGCTCGTCGGTCGTGGTGTCCTCGGCAGCGGGGACGGGCCGGCGGGCTCGGGCAGGCGCGGGCCGGGCCGCGCGACTCGGCTGCGCCGCAGGGGGCGGCGCGATCGGCTTGGCGGTGACAGGGGGCCCGCCATCGGCCGTCCGGCTCGGGGGCGGCGGGGTGGCCTGGCCGACGACCACCACCGACGACCGTTGCGGCGACGGGGGCGGGCGGAGCTGCGCCTCGTCGACGTCGAGCGCCGCGGCGAGCGGGCCGATGGCGTCCTCGGGGGGCAACACCTCGCCCCGTTCCCAGCGGCGGATCGTGGTGGCGGTCCGGTCGACGAGCTCGGCGAGCCGCGCCTGGGACAGCCCGAGCATGATGCGGCGGCTGCGGATGACGTAGGCGACGTTCGGCTGCGTTGAGGCCATGGGGGCGGGACCTGGGCGGAAGGGACCCCAGGATACTCAGTGAGGCGGGTTGGCGGGCACGCTGTCGGGCTGGGCGCCGTCGGTCAGCTCGATGGCGACCACGCCCTTGACGTTCCAGCAGAGCGTGCGCCCTTGCGGGACGACCACCCGCAGCGGGCCGCCGCGGCTCCGCGGCAGCGGCCCACCGTCCAGCCCGATGGCCACCCAGCCCTTCGACCGCAGCTCCGGCAGCGGGATCGACGCCCGGTAGTGGCCGTCATCCGACACGACGGTGGCGTGGGTGGCCTCCCCGGCCGGCCGGGATGCGTCGATCACGGGCCCGACCGGCACGGCCTCCCCGGCGAAGCCCTCCGCCAGCGTCCCCAGGTCGTCGACGCCGCCGGGCAGCTCGGCGAGGTCGGCCGCCGACCAGCGGCGCGGCGCCCCGACCAGCCCGGAAACCTCGAGCGAAGCCGCACCCGTCCGCCGCCTGATCGTCACCAGCTGAGCGTACCGCGGGCCTGCGGTATCTTGGCCCTCGCTCCGGCTCCGGCGCATGTGCCGGAGCCGGCTGCTGGAGGCGTCTGAGTGCCTGGTGGGCTCCCCGGTCTTCAAAACCGGTGAGGGGTCGAAAGATCCCTGGCGGGTTCGATTCCCGTCCGCCTCCGCGGCTCCGCCGGAAAGCCGTCGGTAACGAGGGCCGGGCACTACGGTGCCGCTTGCGCCGAGCAAGGGTTGGCAATGACGACGGGCTCCGCATCCGGGCCGTCGCGAACCGTCTGGTGGCTGCTGGGCGGCACGGGCTTGGCTGCCGTCGCCGTGCTCGTCGGCGCGGTCGTCGCGGCATCCGGGCCGTCGTCGGAGCCGACGCTGCCGCCCACCACCGCCACCCTCCCCCGGGTGACGGTCACCGCACCCTCGCCCGAGGACCTCGCGGCGGCCGCAGCCGATCTCGCCGCCGGCTACCTCGACGCCTGGTCGCGCCAGGACTGGACCGCGATGCGCCTGCTCGCCGGCGACCCGCCGGCCGACTTCGCGTCGCAGCACGTCGTGTGGGCAGGCTCGCTGGGGGTGACCGGGGCGTCGTTCGAGGCCGGCGAGCCGGTGATCACCGGGGACACCGCCACCGTGCCGTTCGCCGCCGCGGTCGACGTCGCCGGGCTCGGGACCTGGGAATACGAGGGCCGGCTGGCACTGGAGCGTCTCGGCAACGACTGGGTCGTCGACTGGGCCCCCAGCACGATCCACCCGCTGCTCGCCGCCGGACTGCGGTGGGATGTCGACAGGGACTGGCCGCCGCGAGCCTCGATCCTCGACCGCAACGGCGAGGCGCTCGCCGCCGGAGCCGCGCTGGTCACCGTCGGCATCCAACCCGGCCGGGTGGTGGAGCGGGCCGCCATCGCCGACGCCCTCGCGCCGCTGGGGGTGGAGCCCGGCCGGGTCGACGAGCTGCTCGACGCGCCCGGTGTTCAGCCCGACTGGTTCCTCCCGGTCCTCGACCTGCTGGCGACCCGCTACGCCGAGATCGAGGACGAGCTGCGCCCCGTCCCGGGCCTCGTCTTCCGGCGAGCCACGGAGCGGCTGCCCGCCACGGAGGAGCTGGGCGCCCACACGGTGGGCCGGGTGGGCGAGATCACCAACGAGCTGTTGCAGGCGCTGGGGGCGCCGTACGGCGTCGGCGACATCGTCGGTCGATCCGGCCTGGAACTGGCGTTCGAGACCCGCCTGGCGGGTATCCCGACCGGCATGCTGCGCCTCGTCGACGGCGACGGCAAGCAGGTGCTGCGGCGCGACTTCGCGGGGACGGAAGCCGCGCCGGTGCCGGCCACCATCGACTTGGCGGTGCAGCGCGCCGCCGAAGCCGCCATGGCCGGGGTGGAGGGCAACGCCGGGCTGGTCGCCATCGACACGGCCACGGGCGGGGTGCTGGCGGCCGTGAGCACCCCCATCGACGGCTTCCACCGGGCGATCGCCGGCGGCTACCCGCCGGGGTCGACGTTCAAGATCGTCACCGCGCTCGCCGCGCTGCGGGCGGGGGTCGGGATCGACGATCAGGTCGAGTGTCCCGGCGTGATCGAGGTCAGCGGCCGCGAGTTCCGCAACGCCGGCGACGCCGCGCTCGGCACGATCAGCTTCCGCCGGGCGTTCGCCGAGTCGTGCAACACGGCGTTCATCGGGCTGGCGCTCGACCGGACCCCGGCCGAGCTCGCCGACGCGGCGGCGACGCTGGGGTTCGGGTCGGGCGTGGGCTTCCCGTTGCCGATCGCGGCGGCGTCGTTCCCCGAGCCCCGCGACCGGGTCGAGCAAGCTGCGTCCGCCATCGGGCAGGCGCGGGTCCTGGCCAACCCGCTGCACATGGCCGCCGTCGCCGCGGCGGTCGCCGACGGCAACTGGCGCGCACCGGCGCTGGTGCAGGACGACGTCGGCGCCGACGTGCGGCCGCTCGCGCCCGAGCACGCCGCCGCGCTGCGCGAGATGATGCGAGCGGTCGTGACCTCGGGAACCGGCACCCAGGCGGACGTGCCCGGGGCGCCCGTGCACGGCAAGACCGGCAGCGCCCAGTTCGACACCGCCGACCCGGACGCCACCCACGCCTGGTTCGTGGGGTTCCGCGAGCAGATCGCATTTGCGGTGGTCGTCGAGGACGGCGGGGCAGGCGGCGGGGTGGCCGGCCCGATCGTCGCGGCGTTCCTCCGCGCGCTCGACGGCTGAGCCGCTCAACCGGCGGGCCGCTCGCGCCGATACAACGTACGCACCCACGGACGGGAGACGGAGCACGGATGCGACGACGCGTACTGGTGATCGAAGACTCACCGCTCATTCAGAAGCTGGTGGCGATGTGCCTCCAGCCGCTCGGCGTCGACCTACGGCAGTGCCTCGACGGCCGCAGCGGCCTCGAGGCGGCGCTTGCGGACCCGCCGGACCTCGTCCTGTTGGACATCGGGCTCCCCGAGATCGACGGTTGGGGCGTCCTCACCGGCCTCCGCGCCAACCTGGCGACCCGCAGTCTGCCCGTGTTGGTCCTGACCGCCCACGCCCAGGAGGAAATCCGGCGCCGGGCGGAGGGCGGCGGCGCCGACGACTTCATGGTGAAGCCTTTCCGCCCGGAGCAGCTGCGCAAGGCCGTGCGCGATCTCCTGGCACGGTCACCCCGCAGCAGCGCCGACTCTCGGGCCTGACCGCCCCGTTTCGGGGTTGGGCGAGCGCTTCGCGATAATCACCGGGTGAGGTTTCCCACCCGTCTCGCCGCCGTCGTGGCCGCGCTCGTGCTGGCCATCGCCGCCTGCGGCGACGGCGGCACCGACGATCCGGCCGAGCAGGTCGCCAGCCTGGAGGACGTCACCGGCGCCCCGGGAGGCACTGCCCCCGCTCGGGTCGACTTCCAGGAGGCCGTGCTCGACGTGTCCGCATGCCTGCGGGAGCAGGGCTACGACGTCGCCGACCCCACCTTCGACGCCGAGGGCAACCCGGTGCTGTCGCCCGAGCTCGCGCCGGGCATCGACCTGGCGTCGGACGAGTTCCTGGACGCGTTCGACGGCTGCTCGGCCGTGCTGGAGGACGCGCTGCCCAACCCGCTCGCCAGCCTCGACCCCGAGCTCGAGGCACAGGTGCGGGACGGGCTCGCCGTGTATGCGGCCTGCATGCGCGCCGCCGGCGTGGACGGCTTCCCGGATCCCCGCCCGACCGGGCAGCCGTTCGCACTCCGGGACATCATCGCCTTGGGGTCCGACCCCAACGTCGACCGCGCCCAGGAGGAATGCCAGCCGCTGCTGGCAAGCCTGGTCCCGGGCGGCTGACGGCGTGCGGGCGTTGCTGCGCCTCGCAGTGGTGGTCGTGGTGGTGGCCGGCTTCGGGGTCGCCGGGCTCGTCATCGTCGACCGCGCCTCCGACGACGCGCCTGAGGCGTCGGTGCCGGCGGCCGGCGAGCGGTCGGCGCCCAACACCGCGTCCGTGGTGCGCACGGACCTGATCGAGACCGAGCAGTTCCCCGGCACCCTGCGCTATCGCGACCCTCGCACCGTCACCGCGGGCGCGCCCGGCGTCGTGACCGCGCTCGCCGAGGAGGGCGAGACCGTGGGGAGGGGCGAGCCGCTGGCCGAGATCGACGGGGAGCCGGTGACGCTGCTCTACGGGGCGCGGCCGGCCTGGCGCAGGCTGTCGACGGCCAGCGCCGACGGGCCAGACGTGGCCCAGCTCGAAGAGAACCTCGTGGCGTTGGGGCTCGACCCCGACGGCGAGCTGACCGTCGACGACGACTACACGTCGGTGACCGCCCGGTTGGTACGCGACTGGCAGGACGACCTCGGCGTCGACGACACCGGGGCCGTCGAGCTGGGCCGGGTCGTCTTCCTCCCCGGGTCCGCCCGGGTCGGCGCGCAGCTCGTGGAGCTGGGCGCCACCGTCGCCCGCGGGGCGCCGCTGCTCACGGTCACCGGCCCCGAGCAGGAGGTGGTGCTCGACCTGGACGCCGACCGCCAGGATCTCGCCACCGTCGGCGAGACGGTCAGCGTCGAGCTGCCGGGCAACGTGGCGGTGGACGGGACGATCACCGCGATCGGCGCCAGCGCCCGGACCGTGCCCGGGCGCGACGAGCCGGTCGTCGAGGTGGTCGTCACCCTGGACGACCCGGCTGCGGCCGGCGGGCTGAGCGACGCGCCGGTCGACGTCGAGCTGGTCGCCGAGCGGGCGGCGGGCGTGCTGGCAGTCCCCGTCGAGGCGCTGCTCGCGTTGGCGGAGGGCGGGTACGCCCTGGAGGTGACGGGCGGCGATGGTGCCCGCCTCGTGGCGGTGGAGATCGGCATGTTCGCCGACGGGCTGGTCGAGGTCACCGGCGACGTGCCGGAGGGCGCCACCGTGGTGGTCCCGTGACGACCGCGCCGGTGGTCGAGCTCGAGTCCGTCGCCAAGGTGTACCCGGGCCCGCCGCCGGTGCGGGCCGTCGACGGCGTCGACCTGGCCGTGGCCGCCGGCGAGCTCGTGGCCGTGGTCGGCCCGTCCGGGTCGGGGAAGTCGACGCTCCTCCACCTCATGGGCGGGCTCGACCGCCCCACTGCCGGAGCAGTGCGCATCGAGGGCCAGGACATCGCGCGCCTGCCGGACCGGCGGCTGGCTGCGCTGCGTGCCCACCGCATCGGCTTCGTCTTCCAGGACTTCTTCCTGCTGGACGGAGTCACCGCACTCGACAACGTGGCGCAGGGGCTCCTCTACCGCCGCGTCCCAGCCCGGGTGCGGCGGGAGCGCGCCCGCACCGTGCTCACCAGGGTGGGGCTGGGCAGCCGGCTCGGGCACGTGCCCGCCCAGCTCTCCGGCGGCGAGCGGCAGCGGGTCGCGATCGCGCGTGCCCTGGTCGGTGAGCCGGCGTTCGTCCTCGCCGACGAGCCGACCGGCAACCTCGACACCGCGAGCAGCGACGCCATCG
Organism: Acidimicrobiia bacterium; assembly: GCA_041619955.1. Taxonomy (GTDB): domain Bacteria; phylum Actinomycetota; class Acidimicrobiia; order Spongiisociales; family JAOTWH01; genus JBFJZV01. Next base: position 6,934 of record JBFKDA010000018.1, read on the forward strand.
TCGCCCTGCTCGGGGAGCTGAACGGCGCCGGGGCGACGATCGTGGTCATCACGCACGACCTCGAGGTGGCGAGCCGATTCCCGCGGCGGGTGGAGATGCGGGACGGCCGGATCACGGCAGGCGCCGCCCGGTGAGGAGCGGCCTGCGGGCACGCGACGCCGTGGCGGTCTCGTACGCCGGCCTGGCGTCGCGGCCGGGCCGGTCGGTGCTGACGGCGCTGGGGATCGCGATCGGCATCGCCGCGATCGTCGCCGTGCTGGGCATCACGGCGTCGGGGCGGGCCGACTTGCTGGCCACGCTCGACGAGCTGGGCACCAACCTGCTGCGGGTCACGCCCGGCCAGGGCGTGTTCAGCGCCGCCGACGAGCTGCCCGCCACCGCCCCGAGCATGCTCGGCCGCATCGGCCCGGTGCGCCAGGTGACCGAGACGACCTTCGTCGACGCCGCGGTGCGCCGCAACGACCTGATCTCCGAGCTGGAGACCGGCGGCATCTCGGTGCTGGCGGCGCGGCCCGGCCTCGCCGGTGTCCTCGGCGCGACGATGGCGGATGGCCGCTTCCTCGACGACGCCGCCGCCACGGTGCCGGCGGTGGTGCTCGGCGACGTGGCCGCCCGCCGGCTGGGCATCACCGCATTCGATCCCCGGCCCCGCGTGTTCGTCGGGGACGAGTGGTTCACGGTCATCGGCGTCATGGAGCCGCTCACCCTCCACCCGGACCTCGACCGATCCGCGCTGGTCGGCTACGACGTGGCGGCGGCGCTCTTCGACACCGAGCCCGCCCCAACCACCGTCTACCTGCGGGCGGCCCCCGAGCTGGTCGAGGACGTCGTGGGGGTGGTGGCGGCCACCGCCAACCCCGAGAACCCGGACCAGGTCGAGGTGACCCGCCCCTCGGACGCGCTCGAGGCCCGCCAGGCCGCCGATGAGGCGCTGACGGTCCTGCTGGTCGGCCTCGGGGGGGTCGCCTTGCTGGTGGGAGGGGTGGCGATCGCCAACATCATGGTGATGTCGGTGCTGGAGCGACGCCGCGAGATCGGCGTCCGGCGGGCGCTGGGGGCGACCCGCGGCCACATCCGTACCCAGTTCGTCCTCGAGTCGGTGCTGCTCGCCGGGCTGGGCGGGGTGGTCGGCGCCGCACTCGGCGCCGCGATCACCGTGGCCTTCGCCGCCAACCAAGACTTCCGGGTGGCGGTGCCGCTCCCCGCTCTCGCCGCGAGCGTCGGGGCCGCGCTCGCGATCGGCGCGATCGCCGGGCTCTACCCCGCGGCGCGTGCAGCCCGCATCCAGCCGGCGGAGGCGGTCCGGGCAGCCTGATCCCGCTCAGCTCGTGATGTAGCGCTCGAGCTGCTCGATGAGGTGCTCCTGGTCGGAGATCACCGCTTTGACGACGTCGCCGATCGAGACCAGGCCCACCAGGCTGCCGTCCTCGACCACGGGCAGATGGCGGATGCGCCGCTCGGTCATGAGCGTCATGCAGTCGGCCACGCTGGACTCGGGAGTCACGGTGAGCACCTCTGCGGTCATGATCTCGGCGACGGAGGCCTCGTGGGAGCGCCGGCCGAGCAGGATGACCTTGCGGGCGTAGTCCCGCTCGGAGACGATGCCGGCGAGCCGGTCACCGTCCATGACCAGCAGGGCTCCGACGTCGTGCTCGGCCATGCGCTCGAGCGCCTCGTACACCTTCGCGTCGGGCGCGACCGACCACACCTTGCGACCCTTGGCGTCGAGGATGTGGGTCACGGACTTCATCCCGGCTCCAATCTCGCGTCGCTCCCAACCCAGGAGCACTCCATCAACTCTACGTCGGCGAGGCCGATCGCGCTCGCCTCCCCCGTCCGCGACAGGGTCGGGTCGCTCCGCCGCGTACACTCTCGGTGCACGGGAGGTGCCGCCCGGCAGGTTGGTGTTCCTGACGGGACGGGTCATCGAGGGACGCGAGCCTGTCACGGAGCCGATAGCGCATGCGAGGCGGCACGATGCGACGTGTGGCGTTGGCCGCCCTCGCGGGCGTCGCGATCCTCGTGGCCGTCGCGGTCCTCACGCCCGGCACGCCGACCGAGCCCGAAGCCGGCGTCTCCACGACGTCCACCGCGCCCCGCGACGCCGCGCCCGGGTTGCCCGACCCGTGCCGGCTGGTCACCGAGACCGAAGCGGAGGCGGCACTCGGTCGAGATATGGACGCCAGCCGCGAGGGCGACTCGTCGTGCAGCTACTCGGGGCCGCCGGACGGGGCCGTGGCGGCCAGTGTCCGCATCGACGTGCTGCATCTCCCGGGCGGGGTCGACGACCTACTGCGCCAGCGGGACGACGCGCTGCGAGCGGTGGGTGTCGGCGCGGTGGTCGACCTGCCGGGCCTGGGCGACGCCGCGTTCGCGACGACCCTCGGTGACCTGACCCTGCTGCGTGTCGTGCGCGGCCAGGTGGGCGTCACGGTTGGGGTGGCCGGGAACCTGGCGGATCCGGTGGCGGTGGCACAGCAGCTCGCCGGGTTGGCGGTGGGTCGGATGTGACCGGGGCGGCGCCGGCTCGGCGCGACCGCAGCGGGAGCGCCACCGCAGCCGCCACGGCCACCACCAGTACCGAGAAGAGGAACGTCTCGGCGAGCGCCTGGGCGGTGATATCGGCGGTGGCCGCTTCCAGCGCGTCCGCGTAACCGGGGTCGCCGAGCGGCGGCAGGTCCAGCCCGCGCCGGAGCGTGTCGAAGCGGAACAGGCCCCAGGCGGTGAGGCCGGAGAGGCCGACGGCGAGCCCCATCAGCCGCGCCAGGATCACCAAACCTCCGGCCGTGCCGCGTCGCTCCGCCGGGGCGGCGTCGACCACCGCGGCGTTGGTCGGCGCGGTCACGAGCCCGAAGCCGGCGCCGAGGACGGCGAGCTGCCACGCCATGTCCCACGGCCCCGTGCCGCTGTCCCAGGTGAGGCCCATCAGCACGAAGCCGGCCGCGCTGGCCGCGAGCCCGCCGAAGATGACCGTCCGGTATCCGGTCCGCTCCGTGAGGACGCCGCCCAGATAGGAGGTGACGGCCATCGTGGCGGTGAGCGCGCTCAGCACCCAGCCGCTGACGACCGCCGCCCGTTCCAGGCCGGTCTCGACCACCAGGTTGACGAACAGCGGCACGTCGACCATCGCGATGACGATCACCGCCCCGACGAGGAAGTTGACGGCCGTCCCGGCGGCGAAGTTGGGCCGGCGGAACAGGCTCAGGTCGATCATGGGGTCCCGCGCCCGCCGCTCGACGAACACGAACGCGGCGGTGGCCAGCGCCGCCACGGCGAGCAGGGGCACCGTGACCGAGACCTCCTCGCCGCGCAGCTCCGACAGCGTGCTCACGGTGGAGATGTCGCTGCTCTCCAGCAACGCGATGTTCAGCGCCACCAGCGCCACGGAGAGCGTGGCGGCGCCCGCCCAGTCGACGGTGCCGCGCCGCTCGGCAGCCGGACGGTCGAGTCCCTGCAGCGCCCACCACGCCAACCCGATGCCCGCGATGGCGAGCGGCACGTTCAGGTAGAACTGCCACCGCCAGCTCAGGTACCGCACGAGCACCGCCCCGAACAGCGGCCCCCAGACCCACCCGATGGTGTCGACGGCCCCGAGCGTGCCGAGGGCCGTCGCCCGCTTCCGCTCCGGGTAGACGTCGCCCACCACGGCGAGCGCGACGGGCACCATCGCTCCCCCGCCGATCGCGGTCAGCACCCGCCCCACGACGAACGCCGGCAGCGTGGAGGTGAACGGGATCCACACCGACCCGACGACGAACAGCACGAGGGCGCCGACGAACACGCGGCGGCGGCCCAGCAGGTCCGACAGCCGGCCCATGAACGGCATCACCGCCACATAGGCGACCAGGTACGAGTTGACGATCCACGCGGCGTCGTCGAAGCCGTCGGGCAGCGGGATGTCGAGGTCGCCGATGATCTCCCGCAGCATCGTGGTCACGACGGTCAGGTCGTCCGCGGCGATGAACACGCCGAACGCCACCGCGGCGAGCACCGCGCCAGGGGGTGGGCGGCGGGGTGACCCAGTGGGCGGGCGGCGGGGGGTCCCAGGCGGCGGCCGGCGGCGAGATGTCACGGCCGGCGGGGGGTCACGGCCGGTGGCCGGCGGCGGGAGGGCTGGGCCGGCGGCACGGCTATTCGGTGGGCGGCTCGATGTTCACGGGATCCCCGAAGTCCGACAGGTCCAGCAGCCAGTCGCTGTCGCCGGCCTCGGCGACCGTCGTGAACGCCACCATCGTCACCAGCGCCGTGGCGGCATCGATGGTGAGCTCGACGTCGACGGCCTGGCCGGCCACCAGCCCGGCGGTGAGCACCTCCACCCGCCGCGGGGCGACGGTGCCGGTGATGACGTACGGGTCGCCGTCGCCACGCCCGCCGGCCAGCTCGATCGCCGAGAGGTCGGCCCCCAGCAGCGGCTCCCACCCGACCTCCGGGTCGAAGATGATCGCCGGGTTGAAGCCGGTCCCCGCGGGGAACTCCTCCCACTGCTGGCTGAGCGGGTTGGTGATCCACACCCGGTCGCCGATCGCCACCGTGGCGACCTCCACCGAGATGCCGCCGGCTTTGACCTTCAGCACGGCCTGCGCCGAGTCGGGGGCGCGGTACTGGCCGCCGGCCGCGTCGAACTGGAGGTTGGCCACGGTGATCGGCGCCCCCGACCGGGTCAGCTCGAAACTCAGGGTCTCCACCTCGCTCATGGCCGCCGTGGCCTCACGGAGGATCACGTCCGGGTCGGGCGGGAGGGTGGAGCCGGCCGGGGAAGAATCGCCACAGGCCGCCACCCCGGTAGCGAGCAGCATCGTGGCGAGCAGCGCCGCCGCGCGGCGGGCGCGCGGCGGGCGGCGGCGGACGGCACGATGGGGAGCGGGCATCACGGCGAGGCTACACGCGGTGGTAGGTTGCACCGGCTCGTGGCCTTGCTCACCTTCCCCATCCACCGGTCCAGGCTCGCCAACGGTCTGCGAGTGGTCATCGCTCCCGACGCCTCCGCGCCGACCGTGGCGGTGGCGGTGCACTACGACGTCGGGTTCCGGTCCGAACCGGAGGGCCGCACCGGGTTCGCCCACTTGTTCGAGCACATGATGTTCCAGGGGTCCGAGCACCTGCCCAAGATGCAGCACGCCGCGCTGATCCAGGGCAACGGCGGCAGCATGAACGGGTCGACCACCCCCGATTTCACCAACTACTACTGCCAGCTCCCGGCCGGGGGGCTCGAGCTGGCGCTGTTCCTCGAAGCCGACCGGATGCGGGCGCTGCGCCTCGACCACGCCAACCTCGTCAACCAGATCGAGGTGGTGAAGGAGGAGGTCAGGCTCAACGTCCTCAACCGGCCGTACGGCGGCTTCCCGTGGATCCACCTGTCGGGGGTGATGTTCGACACGTTCTCGAACGCCCACAACGGCTACGGCAGCTTCGTCGACCTGGAGTCGGCCGAACTCGACGACGCGCTCGACTTCTACGAGCACTACTACGCCCCCGGCAACGCCGTGCTCACGATCGTCGGGGACACCGACCCGGCGGCTGCCCGCAAGCTGGTCCGCCGGCACTTCGGCGGGATCGCGGCGCGCACGGTGCCCGAGCCCGGCTCGTTCGCCGAGCCGCTCCCCGCGGCGACCCGGCACCGCCGCCACCACGACGCCTCGGCGCCGACGCCTGCCGCAGCCATCGGCTACCGGGTTCCCCCGCCGCAGGCGGCGATCACCGAGATGGTGGCGCTGGCGGTGCTCGCCGAGTTGCTGGCGGGCACCGAAGCCGCCCCGCTCCGCCGCCGGCTGGTGCGCGACGAGCACCTCGCCACGGGCGTCTCCGCCTGGCTCGGGGTGTTCCCGGGGGTCGGCCTCCCGTTCGAGCGGGATCCGACCCGCTTCCAATTCGTCGTGCACTACGACGACCCGGGCGCGCTCGACCCGATCGTCGCCGGGGTCGGGGCGGAGCTCGCCGCGGTCGCCGCCGCCCCGGCGGCCGCCGACGTGCAGGCGGCCGTGAACGTGGTGCTCGCCGACTACCTGCGGGATGCCGACAGCTTCATGTCCCGGGCGCTCGCCATCGGCCCGTTGGAGCTGCTGTACGGCAAGGCCGAGCTGATCAACGAGCTGCCGGACATCATTGCGGCGATCGGCGCGCCGGCGGTGGCGAGCGCGGCCGGCCGCCTGGCGGCGCAGCCGCCGGCCGTGCTCGAGGTGGAGGGTGGGGCACGATGACGAGCCCGATCCCGGACGTCCCGGTGCTCCGGCCCCCCCGCCTGCCGCGCGTGACCACCGCAGCCACCGCAACCGGGCTGGCCGTCGTCGCGGTCCGCCGCCCCGCCGTGCCGATGGCCGAGCTGCGCCTGCGCCTCCCCGCGCCGAGCCGGACGGCCGCCGAGCGGGCCACGACGGCGCTGCTCGCCCGGACGCTGCTCGCCGGCACCGGCGCCGCCGACGACCTCGCGATCGCCCGGGCCGTGCAGGAGATCGGCGGCAGCCTGACGGTGGGGGCCAGCCGCGACGACATCGTTGTGAGCGGGCGAGCACTGGCCCGCCACCTTCCGCGCCTGGCCGCGATCGTGGCCGACGTGCTGCGCGGCGCGGCGTATCCCACCGACCGGGTCCGCAACCGGCGGGAGCGGTTGCGGAGCGAGCTCGTCATCCGGCGGGCGAACCCCGACACGATCGCCGCCGACGCGGTGGGCCGGCGCCTGTACGGGCGCCATCCGTACGGCCTGGGTTCGGTCGATCCCGACCGGGTCGCCCGCATCGGGCGGGGGGCGCTGGTAGCGCGCCATGAGGCGGCCGTGCACCCTGCCGGCGGCTCGCTGGTCGTGGTCGGCGCGTTGCGGCCCGCCGCGGCAGTCGCCGCCGTCGCCGAGGCGCTCGCCGGCTGGGACGGGACGGGCACGCAGCTCGAGCTGCCGCCGCCGCCGGTTGTGCGGCCCGGTCCCGTGGTGGTGGTCGACCGGCCGGGCGCGGTGCAGTCGAACCTGCGGTTCGCATCTGCCGGACCCCGCCGAGCGGCGCCCGACTACGCCGCCGCGACGCTGGCGACGGTGGCGCTGGGCGGCTACTTCTCGTCGCGCCTCGTCGCGAACCTACGGGAGGACAAGGGGTACACCTACTCGCCGCGGGCCGCCATCCGCCATCTCGCCGCCGGCTCCCAGATCGTCGTCGGGGCAGAGGTCGCCACCGAGGTGACCGCGGCCGCCTTCCACGAGGCTCACTACGAGCTGGGGCGCATGATCACCGGCCCGCCCGACGGGGCTGAGCTCGACAGCGCCCGGCGGTACCGGATCGGGATGCTGACGACGTCGCTCCAGACGCAAGGAGGGCTGGCGTCACAGCTGTCGTCCCTGCTGGCGGGGGGCCTCGACCTCGCCTGGCTGCGCCGCCATCTCCGCGACCTGGCCACCGCCGCGCCCGGCGATGCGGCCGCCGCCGCCCGCCGCTGGCTCGCGCCCGAACGGCTGGCGACGGTGATGGTGGGCGACGCGGCGAGGATCGTCCCGCAGCTCGAGGGCCTGGCCGAGGTGGAGGTCGTGACCGCCACCCGGCGCACCTGACCGCGGTCCGCTTCAGGCAGCACGTACCGGCAAGACGCGCTCAGGCAGCGAGCGCCGGCAGCGTCGCGAGGCACAGCTCCTCGACGTCGCTGCCGTCTCCCGGCAGCAGCACGAGGCGGAAGATCGACCCCTTCCCGATGCCGTCGGAGATCACCTCGATCGAGCCCCCCATCGCCTGGGCGAGGCCGAGGCTCACGGGCAGGCCCAGCCCGGTGCTGTCGAGCCGGCTCTTCCCGGCGCTGGTCTGCTCAAACGGGCGGAACAGGCGGGGGAAGTCCTCGGCGGCGATGCCCGCCCCGGTGTCCTCGACCTCGTAGACGAGCCGCTCACCATCGCGATAGGAGCGCACGATCACGGAGCCCTCGTCCGTGTACTTGAGGGCGTTGGAGACCAGGTTGACGAGGATCTGCCGCAGCCGCATGCCGTCGGCGCGGCACTCCACGCCGGCCTGGAGGTCGGTGAAGAGAAGCAGGCCCTCCTCCTCGGCCAGCGGCGTCAGGTGCCGGACCACGCCAATGGCGACCTCGTCGCCGTCGACGCTGCCCAGTGACAGCTCGATCTTGCCGCTGCCGAGCTTGGCGGTGTCGAGCAGGTCGTTGACGATCTCGAGGAGCTGGCGGGCGGCGACGCCGATCTCCTCCATGTAGGTGAGCACGGTGCGGACGTCGGCGCGGTTGGGGTCGTCGAGGGGGGCGGCAGCGAAACCGATGATCGCCGAGAGGGGGGTGCGCATGTCGTGGGAGAGCGCGGCGAAGTACTTGGCCTGGAGGTCGGCGCTGCGGGCCAGCTCGACGTTGTGGTCGTGGATCTCGGTGGACAGCTCCTCGGCCATGCGCTCGGCGATCGAGTCGGTCTTGGCGCGCAGCTCGGAGAGGTGGGTGTGGGCGGCGCCGATCAGCGCGCCGATGCCGGCGAAGACCACCGGCGCCAGGTCGAGGGCCCACAGCACGGGCTGGGCCGAGTGGATCTCGAGGAGGTCGAACCCGCCGGTGTGCCACCGGCCGACCGCGATCCCGACGAGCGGGAACACCATGCCCAGCAACGCGCCTCCCGCCGCCCACCTTGCGACGAGCGAGCGACGATGGGTGTCCATGCCGCTAGCCGTCGGCACGTCGACACGCCGGTCAAGGGGTGTGCGTGAGCAGCGCCGCCATGAGCCGGACGCCGTACCACAGGTTCCCGAGACGGAGGTTCTCGTTGGCAGCGTGCTGGTTGTTGTCGTGGTTCGCGAACGGCGTGATGACCACCGGCGCGCCCAGCTCGGTGACGAAGCCGTGGAGCGGCACCGACCCCCCGAACGTTGGCAGCGCCACCACCGGCTCCCCGGCGGCCTCGGCCGCGGCCCCGAGGACCCAGCGCCCGGCATCGGTCCCGATCGGCGTGCGCACGGCGGGATACCCCGGGGTGCGGCGGATGCGGGCGATGCGGGCATGCGCCATCCGGGTCTCCTGGTCGGGCTCGCCGTCGACCAGGTGGTACCCCGCGGCCCGGACGTGGTCGGCCACCCGGTCGAGCATCTTGTCGGGATCGTCGCCCAGGGCGAGCCGGATGTCGATCGATGCGCTCGCAGCGGCCGGCACGACGTTCGCCGCCTGTGCGCCCACCCCGCCGGCCGCCAGGCCGCGCACGTTGAGCGACGGCCGCATCAGCGTGAGGGGCAGCGCTGCGCCGCCGGACTCGGTGGCGGCCAGCCCGAGCTCGCGGCGCAGCCGCTCGTCATCGTCGGGAAGCGCGGCGATGGCAGCCAGGTCGTCGTCGGTGACGGGCACGGTGTCGTCCTCGAACCCGGCGATCAGCACCTCGCCGTCGGCGGCCTTCATCGAGGCGAGCAGCCGGGCGAGGGCGAGGGCCGGGTTGGGCGCCCAGTTGCCGTAGTGGCCGGAGTGGAGGCTGCGGGTCGGGCCGTAGACGGTCAACTCCAGCTCGGTCATCCCGCGGACGCCGAACGCGACCTGGGGGCGTCCGCTGGTGTGCACCGGCCCGTCGCAGATGAACCACACGTCGGCGCCCAGCTCGTCGCGGTGGCCGGCGAGGTACGCAGGCAGGTGCGGCGAGCCGATCTCCTCCTCGCCCTCGAAGAGGAGCTTGACGTTGACGGCGGGCGTCACCGCGTCGAGGGCGGCCGCGAGCGCCGCGATCGGCGCCTTGTCGTCGGCGGCGGCGCGGGCGTACAGCCGCCAGTCGTCGTCCACGGGGTCTCCCGGCCCGGGCCATGGCCTGGGCACGCCTGCGCCGTCCACGAGGGTGGGGGTGAACGGCCCGAACCGCCACTCGGCCGGCTGCACCGGCTGCCCGTCGTAGTGGACGTAGATCCCGACGGTGCGCGCGGCCCCGACGTCGATGCCCCCGATCACCACCGGGGCCGCCCCGGCGATCTCCTCGGTCCGCACCTCGACCCCGCGGCTCGACAGCATGGCGACGATGTGCTCGGCGTTGACCCGCACGTCGTCGAGATCCCGCGACACGTTCGGCAGCGCGAGGAAGTCACGGAACTCGGCGAGGATCGCGTGCCCGTGCACCGAGCAATGCTGCGTCGCAACGTCGACGGGACTCCTCATTTCTCCCGGCAGCCTACGCAGTAGGGTGCCGGGATCTACAACTACGAGCGCTTCGTGATGGCGAACGAGGAGGCCCCGTTCGCCGAGTTCGGCCGCCGGCTCCACGCCGGCGAGCAGGCGCCCGAGTTCGCCTTGGAGGACCTCGACACCGGCCGCGCCGTGCCGATGGGCGAGCTGTGGGCCAACGGCCCGGCCGTGCTCGAGTTCGGCTCCTTCACCTGACCGTACTGCGCGATGGCGGCGGGCGACATGGACGACCTCGCCGACCGATTCGCCGGCCGGGGCGTGACCTCGGTCTTCGTCTACACCCGGGAGGCCCATCCCGGTGAGCACTACCGGCACCACACGTCGATGGCTGCGAAACGCGCCAACGCTCGAGCGTTCCGGGAGCACTCGCAGGTGCGCCGGCCGATCCTGCTCGATCCGCTCGACGGCCCGGCCCACCACGCCTACGGGCTGCTGCCCAACATGACGTGGATCATGCTCCAGGGCGGCCGCATCGCCTACAAGGCGGCGTGGACGGGTGCGGCCGACGTCGAGGACGCCCTCGGCTCGCTGCTCGACGGGCTGGCCCGCCGCAGTGCCGAGCGCCTCGTCCCGATGTACACCGAACGGCTGGGCTGGCGCGAGTCCGACCGGGAGGCGTTCCGGCAGGGACTGGAGCGCGCCGGCCCCCAGGCCGTGCGGGACTTCTACGGCTGATGCAGGACCTCACCGTCAAGTTGCTGTCGGCGGTGCACCGCGAGCTGTACCGGTGGACCGGCGGGCGGCTCGGGAAGCGGCTGTCGCGGGTCGACGCGCCGATGCTGCTGCTCACCACCACGGGCCGCCGCAGCGGCAAGCAGCACACCGTGCCGCTCCTGTACCTCGACGTCGAGGACGGCTGGCTCGTGATCGCCTCCTTCGGGGGCCGCGACTACCACCCGGCGTGGTACCTGAACCTCGTCGCCGAGCCGGAGTGCGTGGTCCAGATCGACGATCGACGCGTGAAAGCCGTGGCCGCCAGCGTGCCCGCCGACCGCCGGGCCGAGCTGTGGCCGCAGGTGGTGGCGGCCTACCCGGGATATGCCGACTACGAGGCGAAGACCGACCGCGAGATCCCGCTGCTGGTGCTCCGGCCGGGGTAGTCAGCCATCAGTCGTCGACCAGCTCGACCTCCACCGCCACCTCGCTCGGCACCGGGGGCTCGCCGCGCCGCAGGTCGTCGGCGAGGTCGTCGATGAGCGCCTGTGAGTTGCGCCAGCCCTTGATCCGGAAGGCGTGCTCGGGCTCCTCGTAGCCGTGCTGCGTCACCTTCACCACCCACGGCCGCCCGGTGAGCGAGTTGTAGGCGATCCACCCGGCCACCAGCACCCAGAACAGCAGGTACTGGGCGAGGAACAGCAGCGAGGGCAGCAGCACGAACAAGGTGAACAGGGCGACGGCGATCACCGCCGCCACGATCAGCACCCACTTCAGGATCTGGACCAGCAGCGCCAGCAGCCCGCCCGCGGCGCCGGCCGCCTCGCCCTTCCCCCGGCTGCCCCCGCCGCTGCTTCCCGACCGGCGCCCGCCGCCGCTGCTGCCCCGTGAGCCGCCCCCCGACGAGCCTCCCCCGCGGCCGCCTCCACCCCCGCCACCGAAGGGCCCGCCGCCACCCGACGAGCGGCCGCCCGCGCGGCGCCGCCCCGAGCCGAAGTCCGGGAGCACCCACCACCCACCCGACCGGCGTGACCGGTCCCGCCTGGCGAGCTCCGGGTTGTCCCGATAGGGGCCCGGGCTCTGGCGGTGGATCTCCGGGACGGCATCGGCCGAGAGCAGCGGCGGCTCCCATTGCTGCTCGCGGCGCTTCACCCGGAAGCGATAGCCGACGTAGCGGGGCCGGCGTGCGAGCCAGTGGCGGTCCACCACCCAGCGGGTGCCGTCCGGGGCTTCGACGTGCCTCTTTCTGAACCGGGGACCCATGACGGGCTAGCCTACGTCGGCCCGTGCATCGGTTCCTTCCCGCCGCATTCGTCGCCCTCCTCCTGGCGGCCGCGCCCGCCGCCCTCGCCCAGCCCGTCGAGGACGCCGCGCTGGGGCTGGCGGAGCTGCCGGTGTACGTCGAGCCGGGGGTGGAGGACGTCGACGCTGACGCACTGCGGGAGTCGGCCGCCACCGCGGCCGCGGCCGGCATCGACCTGCGGGTTGCGGTGCTGAGAGCGGGCGACGGTGAGCAGCTCGCCGTCGAGCTGCGGGACCGCCTGGCCGGGGCCACGGTCGTCGTGTTCACCGAGACGTCCTACGGGGTCGCATCCGACGACGTCGGCCAGGCTCGGCTGAACGCCGCGCTGGACGAGGCCGCCGACGAGCTGGCGTCGCCGGACGAGGTCGCGGGGGTGCGAGCGCTCGTTGCCGCCCTCACCGGCGAAGGGGACGGCGGGGTGTCGGTCGGCGTCGTGGTGGTCGCCGTGGTGGCCGTGCTGGTGGCGGTCGGCATCGGCGGCCGGGTGTGGGACGCCCGCACCCGCACCCAGCGCCAGGCCCGCAAGCGGGACCGCCGCCGCGGCGAGCTGCGGACCCGGGTCGGCGCGCTCGGGGAGCGGGTCATCGAGCTGAGCGACCGCATCGAGCTGACCGAATCCGCGGAGGCGCGGGCCTCTTACGCGCGGGCGGCGGGGATCTTCGAGGCGGCCGAGCTCCGCATCGCCACGGCCGACGACATGAAGACGCTCGACGCCATCGAGGCGGACCTGGCGAGCGCCGCCGAGCTGCTGCGGGAGGCCGACGCCGCCGCCCGGGCGGGCGGGTCGCCTACAGCTCGCTGATCGGCCGGCGGCCAGCGAAGCCCGACTGGAGGTCGTGGTAAAAGCCGATCTTCTCCTCGCCGTGGCGCCAGCACAGCAGGATCTCCCGATCGCCGGCGCGGGCCGGGAAGTCCACGAGGGGCGGCGCCAGGCCCTTGATCTGGATGCCGGTGCGTTGGAACCACCGGACCACCCGGTGCATCTCGTCGTTCAGGAGGAAGGCGGCCCGGCTGCGGAACCCGTCGTCCTGCGGGCCGACCGGATGGGCGGCGATCTCCGCTCGCAGCCGTTTGTCTAACGAGGCGAGCTGGCCGGTGGCCGCCCGCACCAGCGGCAGCAGCTCCTCGGCCTCGGCGATCGTGAAGTAGCGCTCGGACACGGGGTGATTGTCGCGCACGACGGGGCCACGTCGACGTCCGGGCGCGCGGATCCGCCCGGGGCAGCCGGGGTGGCCGGGGCGCTGTGCGTGTCTGGCGGGTGGGGTGGGTGGTCCTCCGGGGTGGGGTGGGCTATGGCGGGGCGCGGGTGGGGATGCGTTGGTGGTGGGGTGGGATGAGGCGGCGGGCGTTGGGTGGGGAGTTCGGGTCGATCGTGTAGCCGTAGCCGTGCACGACCACCTGGTGGTGGAACCAGCACAGCGTGACGAGGTTGGTCGGGTGGTGGGTGCCCCCGGACGCTTGGGGGTGTATGTGGTGGACTTGGAGGCGGTAGCGGCTGCGGCAGCCACCGACGGCGCATGTGCCGAGGTCGCGGGTGATGACGGCCCGGCGGCGCCGGGGTGGGACGGTGCGGGCGGCCGGGCTGGTGGCGAGGCTGTGGCGGGTGGTGACTTCGACGGTGCCGCCGCAGAGGATCTTGTGGAGGGTTTCGGGGCCGATGCGGGGCCCGCCGGTAATGGCGGCGCCGGCTTCGCCGGCGGTGGGGGCGGCGAGGGCGGCGTCGGCGATGATGGTGACGGTCGGTTCGGGCTCGTCGTGGCCGTGGCGGGGCTGGCTGAGGAGGTCGCAGAAGGCGTCGGCCATCCGGGCCGACTGCGGTACGGGCTGGCCGTTGGGGAGCGGTGGGTAGGTGTCGGCGTGGGCACCGAGGCGGGCGATGGCGGCGGTGGCGGGTTCGCCGGGGAGTTGGCCGTGGATGCTGTAGGCGGAGCGGTCGAGGCGGGGTTGGAACACTAGGTAGCGGTCACCGAAGTCGGCGTGTTCCGAGTGGCGGGTGACCCGGCGATGCATGGCGGTCATGCGTTGCACGCCGGCGATGTCGAAGCCGCGGGAGCGGGCGACTTGTTGGTCGTCGGCGCCGGCGGCGGCGAGGCGGGCGGTGGCGAGTACCCGGTCGAAGGAGGACTCACCGGAGGCGAGTTCGGCGGCGCGGTCGGGTTGGTCGGTGAGGAGGCGGGCGGCGTCGACGAGGTGTTTGGCAGTGGCGGGGGCGGCGTCGAGGCGGGCGGCGAGCCACTCGGCCAGGGTGCGGGCACCGTCGATGGCCTGGACCTGGGCCCGGTCCAACTCGGCGAGCACCGCGGCTTGGCGGGCCCGGAGCCGGGCGATGCTGCGCTCGTCGGCGAGGAACGCCTGCTCCAACGTATCGACGGTGATTTCCATGAAGATCACCATACGACACAGGTGTGACAGAAAACGGGCCGCGCCGCGCCGGCGTCAGGAATTTCTTGCAGCCGCCCGGTACGCGGCCGGGCCCGCCGCCCAACACGCCATCCGACCCGGCCGACCCGGCGCCGGCCGACCGTTAGATCGTGTCGAAGTAGCTCGCCAGCTCGGCCTTCAGCTCGTCCATCGTCTCGAACCAGAACAGCGTCGGGTTCATCTCGTCGACGGCCTTGTCGTGTTGGATCACGTTCTCGATCGTGAACCTCTCCAACGGGGTCACGCCGTTGGCAGCCCGCTCCATCTCGTCGCCGCCGGACATCAGGCCCGTGCCGAAGATCTTGCGCTCACCGTTCTCGATCTTGATGCCGAACTCGGTCGAGAACCAGGCGAGGCGGTCGATGTTGTCCTTCTGGTCCTGGGTCTGGCACCGCAGGTAGGTGGGGGCGAACATCTCCTGGAGCTGGCCGTACTCGGGCAGCGTCATGAACGGCAGGTGCCCGAAGATGTCGTGGAACATGTCCGGCTCCGGAGTCCAGTCGATCTCCTCCCACGACCGCATGTAGTTGGTGATCATGAAGTTCTTCTTGGCGAACTGCTCGTACCAGGCGTCGGGGTCGGAGTAGCGGACGTCGGTGCGGACGATCGTCCAGCCGGTCGCCGGGGTGATCTTGGAGTTCAGGAAGGCGAGCGACGGGATGCGGTCGGGCGGCATCTGCAAGCGGTCGAAGCCGTCGAGGTACTCGCTGGCCGCCCACTTCTCGACGCGGGGGACCTGGCGGCGGAACAGCTCCGTCCAGATGGCGTGCTGCTCGTCGGTGAAGACCGGGTCGTCGATGAACCCCATGACTCGCGTGCTCCTCACTCTCTGGCCGAGGCCCGCAAGCGACCTCGGCGGGTGGGTCCCTGCACGGACGGTTGAAGACGCACGGGGCGCCGGGGACCAGAACGGCGCAGCGCGCGCCCAAGGCACAGCCCAGGATACCGCCGAACCTGCCCACCGGCTGATTGCCCCGCGCGTCGCCCGGGTTCCCCGATTTGGCGGCCGACTGGCATCATGGAGTCATGACCACCGACGAATCCCGCGCCCACGTCGCCCGCGGCCGGCGCCGCCTCACCGCCACGGTCACCGACCTCGAGGTCGAGCGGCAGCGCGCCTACCTCGTCGGGGTCGTCACCAAGGACGGCGACATCGCCGAGGCCGAACGCTCGCTGGCCGAGCTGGAGCTGCTCACCGACACCGCCGGGTCCGACCCGGTGGAGACGCTCCTGCAGCGCCGCGCCGCGTTCGACCCGGCGACGCTGGTCGGCAAGGGCAAGGCCGAGGAGCTGAAGGCCGAGGTGGCCGCGCTCGACATCGACGTCGTGGTCTTCGACAACGACCTCAGCCCC
>JBFKDA010000019.1:0-20936 GCA_041619955.1 Acidimicrobiia bacterium
CTGCACGGCGTGCAGCACCCCGACTTCCAGAACGTCGACTACCTGCTCGCCTGGGGTTGGAACATCACCAACGCCGGCGGCAACAAGTTCTGCTGGCTCACGTGGCCCCGCCAGATGGTGGTGGCCCGGGAGCGCGGCATGAAGATCGTCCACATCGACCCCCGGCTGCGCAGCGCCGGCCCGTTCGCCGACACCTGGCTCCCGATCAAGCCCGGCACCGACCTGGCGCTGGCGCTGGCCCTGTGCCATGAGTTGGTCAACCTTGGGTTCGTGGACACCGACTACCTGACCGCATACACCAACGGCCCGCACCTGGTGGGCGAGGACGGGCTGTTCCTGACCGAGACCGAGGGCGAAGGAGAGGAGGCCACCGAGATCCCGATCGTGTGGTCGGCGGCGGCCGGCGGCCCGGTACGGACCGGATCGGCCAGCGAGATGGCCCTCGACGGGACCTACCAGATCGACGGCAAGACCTACAAGACCGCCTACCAGGCGTTCGTCGAGCACCTCGCCCAGTACGACCCTGACTGGGCGGAGGGTGTCTGCGGGATAGACGCCCAGCAGATCCGCCAGATCGCCCGCGAGTTCGGGGAGCACGCCCGCATCGGCAGCACCACCGTCGTCGAAGGGGTGGAGATCCCCTACCGCCCGGTGTCGATCATGTCGTACCACATGGCGCAGCAGGAGCTCGGCTTCCAGGCCCTGCGGGCCATGACGTACGTGGCGATGCTGGTGGGGGCGGTGGGCGCGGTCGGCGGGATGTTCGCCGACTTCGAGTGGAAGATCCACAAGAACTACGCGGCGTTCGAGGAGTTGACCGTCGGCGACCCGCCCTACGACTTCATGCTCAACAAGTCGAAGTACTTCCCGATCAACACCGGGTTCCCGGGCGTCGTCGCCAAGGTCATGCTCGACCCGGAGCGGTACGAGGTGGAGGAGCTGCCCGAGGTGTGCATCCTGCACATGGTCAACCCGGTGGCCGCCTTCCCCGGCCAGGCCGAGATCATGGCCTCGTACGAGAAGTTCCGCTTCGTGGCGGCGATCACGCCATGGCTCTCGGAGACCGCCGACTACTACGCCGACGTGGTGCTGCCCGCCGCCACCATCGAGAAGTACGAGGGCGTGATCAGCGCCAGCGACGGCATCCTCGACGCGAAGACGCTGCGGCTGCCGCCGATGGAGCCACTGTTCGAATCCCGCGGCGAGATCGACATCTACCTCGACCTCACCGAGGCCATCGGCACGCTCTTCGGCGACGACGGCTACCTGGCGGTCGTCAACTCGGAGCTGAAGCTCGAGGGCGAGTTCGCCCTCCCGCTCGACCGCAAGCCCACCCCGCGGGAGATCTTCGACCGCTGGGCACGCTCGCAGGGCCTCGAGGGCGGCATCGAGTACTTCGAGAGGAACGGGGTGTGGGTGAAGGGTCTCATCCCCCCGGAGAAGCGCTACGGCTACGCGGCCGACCCGCCGTTCGGCGGTGCGCTGCACCGCATCTACGGCGCGAGCCTGCTGGCGGCGCAGCGGCAGATGCAGTCCAAGGGCGCCGACGAGATCTACTGGCGGGACTACACGGCGCTGCCGACCTGGCGGGCGCCGACCATGGAGTCCTCGCCGGCGGAGTACGACCTGTACCTGATCAGCTACCACATGATCGAGCACAAGCAATCCCGCACCGGGATGGTGCCGCTGCTCAACGAGCTGGCGCCACACCAGCGAGTCGACATGTGCCCCCGCACCGCCCGCCGCATCGGCGTCGCCGAGGGCGACGAGGTGTGGGTGGAGTCGCACAACGCCGTCACCGCCGAGACCCGGCGGGTCAAGACCGTCGTCGCACTCACCGAGGGCATCCGCCCCGACACCGTGGCGATGCCCCACCACTACGGCCTGTGGAGCGTGCCCGAGTCGTCCGACCGGGGCCCGACGCCCAACGCCATCTACCCGACCGGCGAGGGCTACATGGCCAACACGGCCGACCAGTCGTTCCACGTCAAGGTGCGGGTCTACCCGGCGAATGGAGGTGACGAGGCATGACGAAGTACGCGATGGTCGTCGACCTCAACCGCTGCCAGGGCTGCCGGGCGTGCATGGAAGCGTGCAAGGTGGAGAACAACACCGCCGAGGGCGTCTTCTGGATGCACGTGTTCCGCTTCGAGACCGGCGAGTTCCCCGACACCCGCCAGAGCTACCTGCCGCGGCCCTGCATGCACTGCGACAACGCGCCGTGCGTGAAGGTCTGCCCGGTGGGGGCCCGCTACAAGCGGGAGGACGGGCTGGTGCTCACCGACTTCGAGCGGTGCATCGGCTGCCGGTACTGCGAGCTGGCGTGTCCGTACGGCGTGAACTACTTCAACTGGCGCAAACCCGCCGACAGCTACTTCCTCGACTGGGGCGACACCGACATCCAGGCCGCGACCGGCGGGGCCATCCCGCCGTACCGCAACCCGGACCTCGACGAGCCGCAGGGCGCCGAGCGCCGGATGACCGCAGGCGGCGGCCACCACAAAGGCGTGATGGAGAAGTGCACCTTCTGCGTCCACCGGGTCGAGAAGGGCATGCTGCCGGCGTGCGTGACCACCTGCCCGGTGGCGGCGCTCCGATTCGGCGACGTCGAGGACGCCGCCAGCCCGGTGAGCAAGTTCCTCCGGGAGCACGAGCACTTCCGGCTGCTCGAGGAGACGGGCACCGAGCCCAGCGTGTTCTACGTGGGCGGCAACCCGCCCGGCAGCGAGACACGCCAGATCGAGACCATAGAAGTGGGGGTGTGACATGGCCGTTCGAACCACCACCCCCGGGCTGCCCTACGGGGTGGGCCGCCTCACCACGGCCTGGAAGGCCTTCGTCGCCATTGCGGCCGCGGTGGTAGCGCTCGGCCTCTACGCCTTCCTCCGCGAGGTCACGCAGGGGATGCGGGTCACCGGCCTGCGCAACCTGGGAACCGGCGGCGGCGCCACCTGGGGCCTGTACATCACGTTCGTCGTCTACTTCATCGGCGTCAGCTTCGCCGGGATCACGATCGCTGCGCTGATCCGGCTGTTCGACCTCCGCCACCTGCGCCCGCTGGCGCGCATGGCGGAGGTGCTGACGGTGGTCGCGCTCGTGCTCGGCGCGTTCGCGATCGTCGTGGACCTCGGCCAGCCGGTGCGCGGGGTGATCAACCTGTTCCGGTACGCCCGGCCCCAGTCGCCGTTCTTCGGGACGTTCGCGCTGGTGCTGGCGGGGTACTTCTTCGCGAGCCTGGTGTACCTCTATCTGGGGAGTCGCCGCGACGCGGCGACGATGGCCCGGGAGCCCACCCGGCTCCAGGGATTGCACCGCTTCGTGGCCGCGGGGTACGGCGACACCCCTGCCGAGCGGGAGCGCCACCGGCGAGCGAGCTTCTGGTTGGCGCTGGCCATCCTGCCGCTGCTGGTGATCGCCCACTCGACCCTCGGGTTCGTGTTCGGCCTCCAGATCGGCCGGCCGGGCTGGTACAGCGCCCTCCAGGCACCCGGGTTCGTGGTGCTGGCGGGCGTGTCCGGCATCGGGTTGCTCATCGTGCTCGCCGCGATCGTGCGCCGGACCTGCGGCGGCGAGGACTGCCTCACCGAGCGGGTCTTCGCCTGGCTGGGCCGCTTCCTGCTGGTGCTACTGCTGGTGTACGTGTACTTCCTGGCCACCGAGCTGCTCACCGGCACCTATGCGGCGGGCGAGCGCGAGGTGGACGTCACCCGGCAATTGCTGACAGGCGACTACGCCTGGATCTTCTGGGCCTCGGTGGCACTGCTCGTGTTGCCGTTGGGCGTGCTCGCCTGGCAGGCGCTGTCGCGTCGCTGGAGCATCGGCCTGCTGGTGGCGAGCGGGGTGGCGGTCAACCTGGCCGCCATCGGCAAGCGCTACCTGATCGCGGTGCCGTCGCAGACCCACGGCCAGCTGCTGCCCTACGAAGCCGGGTCCTACGCACCGACGTGGATCGAGTACGCCGTCGTGGCGGGCTTGCTCGCCCTCGGTGCGCTGGTGATCGCGCTGTTCATGAAGTTCATCCCGATCATCGAGCTGCCGGACGAGTCCAGAGAGGAGGTGACCGCCGATGCGTAGGTGGTGGACCTGGGGCATGGTCATCGCCGGGGGCGCGCTGATGACGATCAGCTACTTCTTCCTCGCCGCCCCGTGGGGCGAGGACACCGTCGCCAACAGCGATCCCCGGCTCGAGTTTGCCCCGCTGCTCTTCGTCATCGGGGTGATCGTCGCCTTTTCGGCGGCGGTGGTCTACGAGCTGATGCCCGACCGGACCGACGAGTGAGCGGGCACGAGCTAGCGGACATGGCGCGCCTGCGCCAGGGCCTCTACCGGTTCTGCGCGGGCGCGCTGCTGCCGCCCAGCCCGGCCCGCGTCGCTGCCCTGCGAGCGGCGGCGCAGCTGATCGACGAACAGGACGTCGACGCGTTCGCGTTCGCACCGGCGTGGCGCGGCCTCCGCGCCACGCTGGAGACGCTGCCCCATGCCGAGGCCCTCGCGGCCGAGCACGTCCGGCTGTTCCAGGCGACCTCGGGGCGGGCGCTGTGCCCGCCCGTGGAGTCGTTCTATCTCGGCTCGGCCCGGCACGCGGCGGCAGCCACTTCGGCAATGTCGGTCGAGGCCGCCTACCGCCGTCACGGGCTGCGGTTCGCGCCGGGGCAGGCCTATCTCGCCGACGAGGCCGCCCCCCAGCTCGAGCTACTCGCCCATCTGTGCGGGGTGGAGGCTGCGGCTCGCGAGCGGGGCGACGCCGCCGCCGCGGCGCGAACTGCAGCCGAGCAGCTCGCGTTCCTCGATGGCCATCTCGCCAGGTGGTTCCCGATCTTCGCAGCCGGGGTCCGCGCTGCGACCAAGCACGGCTTCTACCGGGCGCTCGTCGAGCTGGCCGATGCCTTCGTCGGCCATGACCGGGAGCTCGCGGCCGGGCTGGCGGCCGAACGGCTGCCGGCGTGAACGTAGCAGTGATCCTGTGCGGCCGGCCTGCGCCGCCCGCGGCCGCGATCGGGCCCGGTGTCACCATCGTGCCCGATCTCTGCGCACACCCAGGCGACATCGCGGAGGCCGCGGGCGGCGCCGACCGGCTGGTGCTGGGAATGTGTGCCGGCGAGTACTCGCTCGGCCGGATCCAGGCCGAGGCCCGCCGGCACGGCATCGACGCACTCGGAGTCGAGCTGATCCAGCTCGAAGACGCCGGGGCCGACCCTGGGCGACTCGCGGTGCTCGTCGCAGCGGGCGTGGCCCGAGCCCGGGCCTTCACGGGGAGCGACCCAGGGCACGCCAAGGTTGCGTTCCCGCGGGAGGTGAGCCGGCGCAACCTCGTCGGGGCGCTGCGTCCCGAGTACCGGTCCGCGCCGCGCATCGCTGCCGATCTCTGCGCCGCGGGCGCCGGTTGCAGGGCGTGCGTCGGCGCCTGCCCACGACACGCGTACCGCTGGGCCGGCGGACGGGTGGAGTTCGACCGGGCGGCCTGCGAGCCGTGCGGCGTCTGCGTCACCACCTGCCCCGCCGGGGCGATCACCAACCCGGCGATGACGCCGGCCCAGCTCGAGGCGCAGCTCTGGGCGCTGCTCGATCCCAGGACGGCGCCGGGTGAAGCCCGGGGCATCGCATACCTCTGCGCCCGCGGCGACCGCGCGGTCTCGGCGAGCGGGTGGTACCCCGTGCGGGTGCCGTGCACGGCGATGGTCACCGCCACGTGGCTGTTGGCGCCGCTGCTGCTCGGTGCAGGGTCGGTCGCACTGCTGCCGTGCGCCGCCTCCGGCTGCCCGCTCGGGCTCGACGACATCTCGCTCGCCACGCTCGACTTCGCAGGGGAGCTCGTCCGCGGCCTGGGCGTGGCCGGCCGGTTGGCCACCGCGCCCGGAGAGCCGGTCCCCGAACCGTGGACTCCAGTGCCCGTAGACGATCCCTTCGGGCCGGTGGGCGGCGCTGCGGTCCTCGCCGGGCTCACCACCGCCGCCGCGGCAACCCTGCCGACCCTGGACCACGAGCGTTCCCCGGTCGGCGTGGTCGCGATCGACCCTTCCGCCTGCACGCTGTGCGGTGCTTGCGCAGCGGCCTGCCCGACGGGTGCTCTCGAGCTCACGATCGAGGATGTTGCCGCCGAGCTGAGCTTCGGCGCCGCTCGCTGCACCGGCTGCGGCCAGTGCGTGCCGCGGTGCCCCGAGCTGCGGGCCGGCGCGATCGGCCTGCACCGCCGGGTGGACGCCGGCGCCCTCGCGACGGGCCGGACGTCCGTCCTGCGCGGTCCCGTCGTTCGCTGCGCCTCGTGCGGCGGCCCTGTGGCATCCGGTCCCCTCCTGGACCTCCTCCGTGACCGGCTCGGCCCGCAGCACCGTGCGACGTTCGGCGCCATCTCCTCACGGTGCACGAGCTGCCGCCGCCTGCCGGCGTCGCAGGAGCCGGCGGCCCGGTCGACCAGCCGGGCTGCGATACCGCCAGAGTGAGCCGCGACCGGCGAGGACGGCACCCGGGGAGGCAGCAGCGCTCGGAGCAGCAGCGAGATCGCCGGCATGCAGCGCGCACGCGCCGTCCGGTCCGATCGGGTCAGCGGCGTTGGTCGAAACGCGACAGCCCGGCGGCCCGGGCGGCGGCGAATGCGGCGGCCAGCTCGCCTCGCTCAGGGTGGCGGTCGACGTCCTCGTAGCGCTCCTTGCCGGGCACCTTGTACTCGGGCCGGTACTGCCCCATCACGTTGACGTAGGTGGCCGTGGACACCTCGGCGGCGAGCCAGCCGAAGATCGCGGCGGCCTCGTCCACCAGGCCGGGCATGACCAGGTGGCGCACGAGCAGGCCGCGCCTGGCGAGGCCGTCGGGCCCGAGCTGGAGGTCTCCCACCTGGCGGTGCATCTCTGTCACCGCGGCCCGCGCCACCTCGGGGTAGTCGGCGGCCCGGCTCAGCCGGCGGGCGGTGGCCGGCTCCCAGAACTTGAAGTCGGGCATGTAGACGTCGACCAGGCCCTCCATCAGGCGCAACGAGTCGACCGAGTCGTAGGCGCTGGTGTTGTAGACGATCGGCAGCCGCAGGCCGGCGGGCACGGCGGCGGCAATGGCCTCCACCACCTGCGGCACCACGTGCTCGGGTGTGACGAAGTTGATGTTGTGGCAGCCGGCGTCCTGGAGCCGCAGCGCCAGGTCGGCGATCTCGGCGGCGGTGCACTCCCGGCCGGCCTGCTGTTGAGAGATGTCCCAGTTCTGGCAGAAAACGCACTTGAGATTGCAGTACGAGAAGAAGATCGTGCCGGAGCCGTTCCAGCCCCGCAGGCAGGACTCCTCGCCGAAGTGCGGAAATGCGCTGGCGACCCAGGCGTGGCGGCCCGTGTGGCAGATGCCGGTGTCGCCGAGCAGCCGGTTGACCCCGCAGTCGCGGGGGCAGGCGCGGCAGTCCTCCAGCTCGGCGACGGCCTGCGCCGCCCTGCCGTCCAAGCCGCCCAGCCGCCAGGTGCGGACTGCGGCCGGCTCGTGACCGTCGATGACCCGTGGCGCCATCCGGGCCAGCGTACCTGAGCGGTTCACTCCCAGCGGCGGCCGTCCACGAGCAGGTGGCAGATGCGGGCGCGGCCGTCGGGCGCCAGCGACACCACGACCTCGACGTCGGCGGCGGTCTCGATCTCCCAGCCGCGGCCCTCGGGCACGAAGTAGGCCTCGATGCCGAACTCGATCCACCCCGAGCTGGTGACCACGCCCCGGATCGCCGTCCGGCCGTCCCCGGGTCGAACGGTCGAGACGCCGATCGGCTCCCACACCCGGCCACGTGGCTCCAGCTCGACGAACACGACGTCGCCCGGGCCGAACGTCTCGGCGCCGTAGGTGGAGATCTCGTAGGCGAGCACCACGTAGTCGCCCCGCAACAGATCGCGCGGATCGACCGGCACGGCCTGGAGCACTACCTCGTCGCCGCCGCGCCCTGCCTCCTCCGCCAGCACCCCGCCGACCAGCACGATCACCTGGAACGCGACGAGCAAGGCGAAGGCCGGCGTCCTAGGCCGCCGCATGGCGGGCCTCCCTCGCCATCCCGGCCAGCAGCCGGCGGCGGGTGCGCTCCAGCACGATCGCCACGGCGAGCAGCGCAGTGCCGGTGCCGAGGAACGACAGCCCGCCCCCCAGCATCCCGATGCCGATCTCGACGTAGCGCGTGAGGAGGGCGATGGCGAATACCACGACGCCGAGGTTGACGAGCGCTTCGCGCTGGGAGAGCAGGCCCTGCGCGACGAGCCACACGATCATCCCGAGCAGCGCGAGGTTGGCGGTGCCGTAGCCGACCTGCCAGGGCATCCCCGGGACCAGGGCCCACAGCCAGGCGAACCCGAGGGTGCCGCCGACGACCGCACCGTCGAGGGCCCGCGCCCGCCCCGGCCCGGCGGCCCGGAGGCGGGACGCGGCCACCGCCACCGCGGCGAGGGTCGCCAGTGTCACCAGGCCCGGCACCTCCAGCGGGACGAGACCCCCGGTCCCGCCGCCGTAGGCGCTGCGGAAGCCCGCCAGGTAGAGCAGCACGGTGGCGGTCGCCGCCCCTGCGAAGCCGTAGCCCGCCGCGAGGCCAGCGTGCCGGCCGGCGGCCGCCCCACCCCCTGCCGCGAGCAGCACGGCGGCGATCGCCATGTAGGGAGCCGCCCACAGCAGGGGCTCGTCGACCGGCTCCAGCCAGCGCGCGAGGTGGATGCCCAGTGCGCCGAAGCCGACCGCCACCCCGGTCAGCGCGATCATCCCGGACCGGGCGAGGTGAGCCAGCGGCAAACCTGGCAGGAACCAGAGCAACAGCAGCGACGGGTCGTCCAGCGGCCGGTGATACGTCTGGGCGACGAGGTGGATGCCGCTGCCGTAGAGCAGGTAGCCCAGCAGGATCAGGGCGACGCCGGTCCGGGGGTAGTCGCCTGCCTCGTGGAGCCGCCAGCCGCCCACTTCGAGCCCAATCACCGCCGCCACCACCATGCCGAGCTTCACGCCGTCGGGGAGGTCGTCCCAGTTGGCGGCGACGAGCTGGGCCACCCCCGCGGCGATCAGCAGCACGGCGAAGGCGCCGACGATGGTGATCAGGCGGCCGAAGCCGCGGCCGACGGCGAGCGGGCGGGCGGCCTCGTATTCGTGGATGGCTGCCACCTGGTCGCGGGTGAGCAGCCCGGCGTCCTCCCAGTCGCCGATCCGGCGGTCGAGCGTGCGTGCTGCTGACATGTCTCGGATCGTCGCGCCGGACCGTGGCGCTGGCCATCGGGGAAAGCCCCTATACGCGCCTCAGGGTTCGACCGGGCCGCCGGCCAGCGCCGATTGCCCTCGCCCGCCCCGGGGAGGCGCGGGCCTGCCAACCGTCGCTGCGAAATACTCGTCGAGGGCCGCCGCAGGTTGTGGCCTGCCGAGGTGGTAGCCCTGCGCAAGGTCACAATGGATCCTTCGCAGGTCGACAACCTGGCCGGGCTGTTCCACGCCCTCGGCCACCGTCACGATGCCGAGCGCCCGTGCCAGGCCGACGATCCCGCTGGTGAGCGTCGAGTCGTCCCCAAGTGAGTCGATGAAGGTCTTGTCGACCTTCACGATGTCGGCCCGGAACCGCTGCAGGTAGCTGAGCGCCGAGAAGCCCGTCCCGAAGTCGTCGATGGCCAACCGCACGCCGAGGCGCTTGAGCCGGGTGAGCTGGGTGAGCGCGGCGTCCCTGTCGCCCATGAAGACGCTCTCGGTGATCTCCACCACGAGCTCCGTCGGGGCCACCCCTGACGCGTCGAGGGCGTCGGCGAGGTCGACGATGAGGTCGGGATCGTGGAACTGGCGCACCGACAGGTTGACGCTCACCCATGGCGCCGCACCGTCGGCCCGCGCCCTCCACCGCTGGGTCTGCTCGAGTGCCTCACGCAGCACCCAGCGTCCCACCTCGATGATCTGGCCGGTCTCCTCCATCAAGCCGATGAAATCGCAGGGCTCGACGACGCCACGATCGGGGTGATGCCAGCGGAGCAGGGCCTCGACCCCCTCGAGTGCGCCGTCGGCGACGGCGAGCACGGGCTGGTAGTACAGCTCGAACTGGCGCCCGTCGAGGGCGGCTACCAGGTCGGCCTTCAGATCGAAGCGCTCACGGGCCGCAAGGTGCATCTCCGGCACGAATACCTGGTACTGATCCTTGCCGGCCGCCTTGGCGTCGAACATCGCCGCGTCGGCATTGCGCAGCAGCTCCTCGGCCGTCCGGCTCGCCCCGCCCACAGCCACGCCCAACGTCGCGCCGACGTGCATCTCCCGGCCCTCCAGCGTGAAGGGCTCCCGCAGGGATCGGCGAATCCGCTCGACGATCACGATCGCGTCGGCGCTGTCGGTGATGTCCTCCAGCAACACCGCGAACTCGTCGCCGCCGAGCCTGGCGGCGGTGTCCGACAAACGCAGTGATTCCATCAGCCGCCCGGCGACCCAGCGCAGCAGCTCGTCCCCCGCCAGGTGCCCGAGGCTGTCGTTCACGGTCTTGAAGTCGTCGAGATCGATGAACACCACGCCGACCTGGGTTCGCGTGCGAGCGGCCCGCTCCAGCGCATGGGTGACTCGATCGCCGAAGAGCTCCCGGTTCGCGAGCCCGGTGAGCGAGTCGTGCGTGGCCATGTGCCGCAGCTCGGCCTCGAACGCTCGCTGGTCGGAGACGTCGCGGATCGTCACCACGACGCCGTCCACCCCGTCGACGTCCACGAGGTTGGCGAAGGTCAACACCGCGCTCAGCACCGTGCCGTCCCGGCGGCGCAGCCGCACGTCGACCCTGGTCGGCGCCGGGAGCGCGACGTCGAGCGCGGCGGCGAACGTGTGGGTGAACCGTGACAGGTCGTCCGGGTGCACCAGCGACGAGAACCGCATCGCCAGCAACTCGGCCGGGGGGTAGCCCAGCACCCACGCCGCCGGCGGGCTGGCGTACACGAACACCCCGTCCCGATCGACGACTGCGAACACGTCGCTGGCATGCTGCACCAGGGCGCGGAACCGCCGCTCGCTGCGGGCCAGCGCCCCGCGCATCTCGCCCAACTCGGCGACGACCCGGCCCACCCGCAGCACTCCGAACAGCGTGATCGCGCCCACACCGGCGGCCATCGCGATCACGGCCTCACGGTCGCCGGTGCTGTCGAGCAGGTGCAACCAGATGATCGCCGGGTTGGCCAGGAGCACCGCCCCCAGCAGTACCAGCCGGCTCGCTGCGCGCGTCCAGGGTTGGGGCGCGCCAGGAATCGTCGCCATCGACGGGTGGAGGGCTGCCGCCCCCACCAGCATCCCCGCCGCGATCCACGTGGCGTCGGTCCACCGGGCAGGGCCCGAGCCGGTGTCGGTGATCGTCAGCGCAGCTTGGGCGGCGATCGCCATCGCCGTGCCACCGACCAGCAACATGACGCTCGATGACGCCAGCCGGGCCACGCCCACCACGCGCAGCGCGGTGACGCCCATCACCAGCGCCAAACCCGCCAGCACCACCGGGACCCCCACCGTCCCCACGAGATCCGACTGCCCTGCCCCCCGCACGAGCAGAAACCACTGCCACAGCATCAGTCCGGCTCCGGCCGCTATCAGCAGCGCATCACCGGCGACCGACCGGTCACTGCCAGCGCGATGCTGCACGACGAAGACCGCGGCGGCCGCCGCCAGCGCCACCGTGGCTCCGAGCCGGGTCACGTCGGTGACGATGCCGCCGAGCCCAGCGAATCCTTCCAACTCGGCGATCGCCCAACCGACCATGTCGACGGTCAGCAGGCCCATCGCAACGGCGATCAGCCGCCACGCGACGGGCTTGGTGGGCCGATGCAGGCGCACCCCTGCCACGACCGACGCCGTGATCGCGAGGTAGATGGCGGCAGCGGTCAGGTTGCGGCCGACCTCGCCCGGCACGAGCAGCTGGCCCCCGACGACCAGCGCGGCCGCGCCCATGACCCACAGCGGGTGGTGGGCCAGGACGTGCGCGAGCCTCCCCCACAGCCCGTTGATTCCCGCACTCACTGCGGTCACGATGCCATCCCGGTCAGGAGCGAGCCTGTAGCGA
Source organism: Acidimicrobiia bacterium (assembly GCA_041619955.1). Classification (GTDB taxonomy): domain Bacteria; phylum Actinomycetota; class Acidimicrobiia; order Spongiisociales; family JAOTWH01; genus JBFJZV01. Next base: position 11,984 of record JBFKDA010000019.1, read on the forward strand.
CGCGCCGTCGGATGAAGCTACCAGCGCTTGGAGGACTACCGGAACACCGGCACCGTGGCGCGAGGCAGCCGGCTCGGCTACGGGCCACCGGCCAATGCCGCGAGGTTGGCGGTCGCCGCCTTCATCACCTGGGCGTGGCCCACCCGGAAGAACAGCCAGCGGCGGAGCGACCGACGCGGCCCGCCGAGCGGCTCCCCCGCCACCGCCAGCGCGTCGGGGGTGTTGATCTGCTCGTCCAGCTCGGCGCCGTGCGGCCCGTCGCGCACGGTCCACGTGAACCCGCCCTGCAGGTACGGCACACGCCGGCCCGGCTGGGCGAAGCGCACCACGAAGCGGCGGTCTCCCGCCGGCGTGAGCTCGACGTCGAACCGGAAGCCCGGGGCCGGCGAGAATCCTCCGAGGCGGCGGCCCGCCCCGCCGCCGGTCTCCTGGCCGGGACGATCGCCGAACACCGAGCGCTCACCAACCAGCGGGGCGGAGAGCAAGGCGTCGACGACCGCTTCGGCGTCGGCGCCGGCGAGCACGAACCGCTGCTCCAGGGTGGGGCGGCCCGCGTGGCGGCCGCGCACGACGGACACTCGGCGCGCAGTCATGCCATGACGGTACCGGGAGGGTTGCCGCCGTGCTTTGGGACTCCTGGCAGCCGATGGCCCCTAGCCCGCAGATGGGGGCGGGCCATAGGTTGGTGAGAAAGCAGCGAGGACGGGTATGCGCGGTCGCATCACCGCCGCTCTCCTCACCCTGGCGGGAGTGGCGTTGGTCGCGTCGGCGGCCGGCTCGGCGACGGCCACCGACCACCCGCCGGACCAGCTCGGCCTCGTGGACACCTCAACGGGGCACTGGCATCTCCGGGGAGTCGACGGCGTGGTCACGTCGATCATCTACGGCGACCCGGGTGACGTCCCCTTCCTCGGCGACTGGGATTGCGACGGCGTCGCCACGCCTGGGCTCTTCCGCCAGTCCGACGCGTTCGCCTACCTGCGGAACAGCAACACGACCGGCATCGCCGACATCCGGTTCTTCTTCGGCGACCCGTCCGACGTGCCGCTGGCCGGGGACTTCGACGGCGACGGCTGCGACACGCTGTCGCTGTACCGGCCGTCGGAGCAGCGGTTCTACGTGATGAACGAGCTGGGCGAGGACGAGGGCGGCCTCGGCGCCGCCGAGTACTCGTTCGCGTTCGGCAACCCCGGCGACAAGCCGGTGGTGGGCGACTGGGACGGCGACGGGATCGACGAGGTGGGCCTGCATCGCGAGGCCACCGGATACTTCTACTACCGCACCACCCTGGACACCGGCATCGCCACCGCCGAGTTCTACTTCGGCGACCCGGGTGACCGATTCGTCGCCGGCGACTGGGGCACGGTCGACGGGGTCGAGACGCCCGCCGTGTACCGGCCCTCCGCCACGATGTTCTACCTGCGCCACACCAACACCCCCGGTGTCGCCGACTCGTCGTTCGAGTGGGGCGAGTCCTCGTGGATACCGGTGGCCGGCCCGATGGAGCCCCCGGAGCCGCCGGTGCTCGAGCCGGTGGGCGCCCATGCCGGCGACGAGCTCACGCCGATCCGCTTCACCGCCACCGCCACCGGTCAAGGTCCGGTGACCTTCTCGCTGCGCGGCGCCCCCGCCGGCGCCACCATCGGCCCCGCCACCGGCGCCTTCACGTGGACCCCGAACGAAGCCCAGGGCCCCGGCCACTACACCTTCGACGTCGCCGCCACCGACGGCACCCACGCCACGAGCCAACTTGCCACCATCACCGTCCGCGAGGTCAACACCCCACCCACCGCACACCCGCTCACCGACCAAACCATCGACGACGGCACCCCGGTCACCACCACCGCCACCGCCACCGACGTCGACCTGCCGGCCAACCGCCTCATTTGGACCCTCACGGCCGGGCCGGGTGCGGTCACCCCGACCGGCGACTACTCGTGGACGCCAGGTGAGGCGGACGGCCCCGGCACCTACACGGTCACCCTCCGGGTCACCGACGACGGCACCCCGAACCTCTTCGACGAGGCCAACTTCGCCATCACCGTCCGCGAGGTCAACACCCCACCCACCGCCCACCCGCTCACCGACCAAACCATCGACGAAGGCACCCCCGTCACCATCACCGCCACCGCCTCCGACGTCGATCTGCCCGCCCACGGCCTCACCTGGGCCCTCACCGCCGGGCCGGGTGCGGTCACCCCGACCGGTGACTACACGTGGACGCCGGGTGAGGCGGACGGCCCCGCCACCCACACCGTCACCCTCCGAGTCACCGACGACGGCACCCCGAACCTCTTCGACGACGTCAGCTTCGACGTGACGGTGAACGAGGTCAACGTCGCGCCGGTGGTGGACCCGCTCGCCGACGTCACCGTCGACGAGGGGACCCTGGCCGCGCATACCGCCACCGCCACCGACGTCGACCGGCCGGCCAACCGCCTCACCTGGACCCTCACCGCCGGGCCGGGTGCGGTCACGGCGACCGGTGACTACACGTGGACGCCGGGTGAGGCGGACGGCCCCGGCACCTACACGGTGACGCTGCGGGTCACCGACGACGGCACCCCGGCGCTGTTCGACGAGGTCAGCTTCGATGTGACGGTGAACGAGGTCAACGTGGCGCCGGTGGCGGACCCGGTCGCGGATCAGGCGATCGACGAGCAGACGCTGCTAGCCCTCACCGCCACCGCCTCCGACGCCGACCTGCCGGCCAACGGCCTCGCCTGGACCCTCACCGCCGGGCCGGGTGCGGTCACCCCGACCGGTGACTACACCTGGACCACCGGTGAGGCGGACGGCCCCGGCACCTACACCGTCACCCTCCGGATCACCGACGACGGCACCCCGAACCTCTTCGACGAAACCACCTTCGCCATCACCGTCCGCGAGGTCAACACCCCGCCGACCGCCGTCGACGACGCCGGGCCCGGGTTCACCACCAGCGAGGGCGACGGCTTCACCACCGCCAACGCGCTGAGCAACGACACCGACCCGGACCTGCCGCCCAACACCCTTTCCGTGACCGCCGTCGACACAGCGGGCACCGCCGGGAGCGTGGCCGACAACGGCGACGGCACCTTCGACTACCAGCCGCCGACCGGATGGTTCGGCACGACGACCTTCGGCTACACGGTGGGAGACGGCCACGGCGGGACCGACGCGGCGACCGTCACCGTCGTCGTCGAGCCCGACGTCCTGGAGGCGGTGCACCTGTACGTCGGGCATGCCGACGCCGCCCTCTACCGAGGCGGGTGCGGGGAGGTGGGCATCGTCGACGCCGGGTTCGCGAGTGCCGCCGATCTCATCGCCGCCCAGCTGGCGGCGTGGGGCGACCCGCCGGTGGAGTGGGCGGTGGTCAGCCACTACCACAGCGACCACTTCAAGGGCTTGCTGGCGCTGGCGAGCGACCACGGGGTGGTTCCGGGCGTGGTGTACGACCGGGGCGGCGGGGCCGACGCCTACGGCACTGCGGGCTACGCCGACTACTACGCCTGGGTGACCGGGCTTGGCATCCGCCACCCGCTGACGCTCGGCGAGGAGATCGACCTGTGCGCCGGGACCGGCGACACCGTCACCTTCACCGTCGTGTCGGTCGACGACGCTCCGGCCGGGTCGTCGTCCGCCGAGAACGCCGCCGGCGTCTGCCTGCACGGCGAGATGGGCGACTACGACTTCGCCACGTGCGGCGACCTGGAGGCGGCCGACGAGACGGCGACCGCCCCGCTCATCGGCAACGTCGAGTTCCTGAAGGTGAGCCACCACGGGTCGGAAACCTCCACCCCGCAGGCCTGGCTGGACACGCTGTCGCCGGCCGCCGCCGTGATCTCGGTCCACCACCACGGGACGTACCTGAACCCCGACCAGACCGTTCTCGACCGGCTGGACGCCGCCGGCGTCGTCCGGTACCAGACAGGCCAGAAGGCCGCCAAGGCCGCCGAGGACGGCGACGTGACGGTGACCACCAACGGGGTCACCACCTTCACCGTGACCACCTCGGCCTCCGGGCGCCACGACACCTACCCGCTCGACGAGGCGACGCTGCGGGAGTACGCGACCGGCACGTGGGCATCGATGACCGGGATGGTCACGGGCCTGGGCCTCCCCGCCGACCACGTCAGCGCGTCGTTCGCCGCCGACTACACGAAGCCCACGGACGTCGCCGCCTACCTGTGGAGCACCGTCGCCGCCGCCGAGCTCGAGCTGATCACCTGGGCCGAGGCGAGCGACCGGGTGGCCACCACGCTCGGCACGCTCGCCGCCGTCGACCGGCACGGGCCCAGCGGCCTCTTCTACAACACGTACCACACCACCACCGGCGCGGCGCTGCCCGAGTCGGCCGACGGCCTGTTCGTGTCCACGGTCGACAACGCCTGGCTGGCCACCGCGATCACCGTGGTTGGGAACGCCCTGCCCGAGCACGCGGCTGCGGCCGACGCCTTGCTGGCGCCGATGGACTTCGGTTTCCTGTACGACGGCGGGGCGCAGCTCTTCCACGCCGGCTACTGGGCCGACCTCGACACGCTGGTGGGCCAGCTCGGTGCGCTCAACTCGGAGACCCGCATCGCCAGCTACGTGGCCATTGCCCGCGGCCAGGCGCCGCCGGAGCACTACTACCACATGGGGCGGACGCTGGACTGGTGCCCAGACCTCGAGATGGTGCCGGAAGGCGAGGTGCGCACCCACCTCGGGGTGGATGTGTTCGAAGGCCACTACACCTACCGGGACCCGGGAGCGACGCCACGCTGGGAGCCGATCGAGGTGGTGCCGAGCTGGGGCGGCTCGATGTTCGAGGCGCTCATGCCGGCGCTGTTCGTGCCCGAGGAGCAGTGGGGACCCGAGAGCTGGGGTGTGAACCACCCCCGCTACGTCGCCGCCCAGATCACCCACGGCCTGCACGACGCCGGCTACGGGTACTGGGGCTTCTCGCCGTCGGCCGACCCGACGGCCACCGGCTACTCGTACGGCACGTTCGGGGTGGACGCCATCGGCATGCTCGGCGACGGGTACCCGTCCGACACCACGGCAACGTATACCGACTACGGCTACTCAACGTGCCCGGGCCGCGACCCGCAGCCGCTGCCCCAGCCCGGCGACTACGGCGACGGCATCGTCACCCCGCACGCTGCCTTCCTCGCGCTCGACGTCGCACCCGGCCTGGCGCTCGACAACCTCCGCAGCCTCGCAGCCGACTTCCCTGTCTACGGGCCGGACGGCTTCGCCGACGCGGTCGCAGTCGGCTCCGGCCAGGTGAGCGCCTTCCAGCTGCCGCTCGACCAGGGGATGACGATGGCGGCGATCGCCAACTTCCTCACCGGGGACGCACTCCAGGACCACTTCGCCCCTGAGGTCGAGGCGGCGGTGGCGCCGCTGCTCGCCGCCGAGCAGTTCTGGCCGTAGTCGTTGGCGCAGGCCGGGGACGACCGATCCTGCCGATGGCCCCTATTCCCCCTGGATCCCGGATGGGACGATCGGCATGAAGGGAGGTCTTGCCATGACGACCCACCATCACGTCGTGACCGTCCTTGGCAAGCGCCACCAGACCCGCAAAGTCGCCGGAGCAGTGCTGGGCGTGCTGGGCAGCGCACTCTGCGCCCTGGCGATGGTCGCCAACGTCACGTGGGCGGAGGAGGCGAACTGGTTCATGTTCGTCTTCGCCGGCTTCGGCGTCGTCGGCTTCGGGATCATGGCGCTCGGCTTCTGGCGGGAGTGGCCGAAGGGGCGCGAGCCGGCGTGGAGCTACTGGTTCGCCGCGATCTTCTGGACGACGTTCGCCGCCTACCAGGTCTACGGCCTGATCTATCAGCTCTTCGTCACCGACGCCGACGCCAACTGGGGGCTGGTGGCGATCGTGGCGATCGCCGCCGTCGCCATGTTCGCACTGGCGTACCGGGAGGCGCGCAAGGCGCTGGCTCGCTGACGCCAGTCGCCGCGCCTACGACCGTGCGACCAGGTAGGCCCGAGGAAGGGAGGATCTCATGAGGCGAATATTCTTGCTGCTGGCCGCCGTCTCGATGATGGCGGCGCTGGCGGCACCGGCTGCCGCCGCGACACCGACGATCACGCTCGAGAATCCGCCGCCCGGGGGCGTGCTCGAGCTGGCGGTCGGCGAGACGTATGTCTTCGACATCACGGTGACGAGCGACGACCAGTTCATCCTCGCCATCGCGCTCACCGACCAGTTCTTCCCCGGCCGTGGCGTGTTCTTCGCCGGCAGCGACCGGGAAACGCAGGCGACGTCGGCCGAGCTGCACCTGACCATCGAGGGGAAGGAGCCGACCGACTTCCTGCCCGACGGGGTCGCGCCGGCGGCCGTCGTCGTGGGCGTCCGGTACCTCCAGAACGTCGTGGTCTCGGAGCGTTTCGATTTCGTGGTGCGCGTCTCGTAGCCGGCAGGGCGGCCGGCGTCAGCCCGACGCCCGCCGAATCCCGCCGTTCTCGGGCTGGTTGTAGGAGCGGACGGCCTCCTGGCCCTTCTCGCGCCCGAACCCGCTCTGTTCGAACCCGCCGAACGGCGCCTCCTGGCCGAGCAGGAACCATTCGTTGACGAACACCTGCCCGGCCTCAAGCCGGTCGGCCAGCCACAGCGCGGTGTCGAGATCGTTGCCGGACACGCCGGCCACCAGCCCGTAGTCGGAGTCGTTGGCGATCGCCAGCGCATCCGCCGGCTCCCGGTAGGGGATCACGCAGAGCACCGGGCTGGCCGCCGTGGCGATGGTCTTCTGGGCCTCCGCGGAGGTGCGAACCGCGCGCCGGCGTTGAGGACGCATCTGCGCCGCCGTCGGGACGGCCGGCCTACCCGTCGTCGGCGGCGATCGCCCAGCTCCGGCCGTGCACCCAGGGAGCGCTTGGGTCGGCGCACAGGAGCTGGTACACGCTGAACGATGCCTCCTCGAAGGCGACCACCGCCCCGGACATGTACGCCCGCCAGATGCGGTAGACCTCCTCGCTCGCCACCCGAACCGCTTCGTCGTGGTTGGCTTCCAGGTTGGCGATCCACCGCCGCAGAGTGAGCGCGTAGTTCATCCGCAGCGCCTCGGCGTCACGCACCTCGAAGCCCGCCCGCTCGGCGATCTCGATCGTGCGCTCGACCGGCACCAGCTCACCGTCGGGGAACACGTAGACGCCGACGAAGTTGGGCTTCGAGCGGCGGGGCAACTTCGGGCCGGGCCGCGGACGGTTGCGCTGCGAGATGCCGTGGTTCAGCAACGCCCCGCCGGGGGCGAGCAGCGAGCGCAGGTGCTCGAAGTAGGGAGTGAGCTGGTCCCGGCCGACGTGCTCGAACATGCCGACCGAGGCGATGGCGTCGAACTGCCCGGTGACGTCGCGGTAGTCCTGCTCGAGGATCGTGACCCGGTCCTCCAGCTCCAGCTCCTTCACCCTCCGCCGGGCGTAGTCGGCCTGGGCGGCCGACACCGTCGTACCGACCGCCTCGACGCCGTAATCGCGGGCGGCCCGAATCACCAACGACCCCCAGCCGCAGCCGATGTCGAGGAAGCGCTGGCCGGGCTGGAGGCGCAGCTTGCGGAGGATGAGGTCGAGCTTGCGGCCCTGCGCCTCGTCGAGCGTGTCGTCCGGCGTCAGGAAGTAAGCGCACGAGTACACCATCTCGTCGCCGAGGAACAGCTCGTAGAAGTCGTTGCCGGTGTCGTAGTGGTGGCGGATGGCGCTGCGGTCGCGGCGCCTGGTGTGGGCGCGGCCCTCCAGCTCGGGCCGCACCGCGGCGGCCCGGCGGCTCTCCTTGGGCAGCGCCAGCAGGTACCGGGCGATGCGGAGGCCCATGAACGGCCCGCCGAGGCGCCCGGCGGCGGCGGCGCCGAACTCAGTGGCCCACACCATGTCGCCCTCGATGTCGACGTCGTCGAACACGTAGGCCTCGCCGGCGGTGAGGTCGTTGGGCGGCAGCAGCAGCGCCCGCAGCGCACCGGGATGGCGGAGGACGATGGTGGCGGCGGCGTCGGCCGGTCCCCATGTCTCGCCGTCCCAGGTGCGCATGGCCGGCACCGGGCCGGCGACGCCGTCGGTCATCAGGTCGTAGATCTTGCGGGAAGCGCGCTTTGGGTCCATGGGGCCATTCCAGCAGCTTCGCTCCGGCGGTTACCACCCGGGCTCGGAGGGGCGCCCGGGACCGCTCGTTCGGCGTCCTGGAAGCCGCCCGACGCGCCGGCCGACCGAGATCCCCGAAAACATCTAGACGGGACCGGCCGGAAGGGATACAGTCCGCGCAACATGCCGCAGGCTCCGGTGCTTGCGCAACCGGCGGCCCAGGAGGGGTCCGGGGAGCCGGCTGACAACGCCGTGCGGTCCACCAGCTGACTAGGTCGAGTAGTCCGAGAGCCTCGAGGGGGTGAGTCCGGCCACCAGGCCGGGCCACAGCGAGGCTCTCGGCGCGTCGCGGGACCCAGCGCTCGCCGAGTGCCACGGTACGACTCTAGGCCGACGTGTTCCCGGCCCGACGCCGCCTGATGGCCAAGGCCGCGACCAGGCGCGACCTGCCTGCGATCGCATCGGCAGCCGGCATCGACGGTGGCCGGGTCGACGACGCCCTCGTCGGCCTTGCGGTGCGGGAGGCCGGAGGAGCGCTCGTGCCTCGGGACCGGCGGGCCCTGCCCACCTACTGGGCGCTCGACGTCGACGTCGAGTTCGCCGGCTGACCGCGGCCCGACGGGCCGGCGGGGCCGGCCCTCCCTACCCCGCTACCGACTCGCCATCGCCGGCTAGCCACCCGGCGGCGACTCATCGTCGCCTAGACGCCCGACGGCGACTCATCGTCGCCGCTGGCTTCGGCCTCGATCTCGGCCAGCTCGGCGGCCCGGGCCATCGCCTCGTCCTTAGAGCCCTCGGCGACCTCGGCGCGGTCGGACAGCAGCGTCACCTGGTTCTGGTAGATCTGGAGGAAGCCGCCGTGCACGGCGACCGTCACCACCTCGCCGCCGGTGTGGATCTCCGCCGAGCC
>JBFKDA010000020.1:0-20602 GCA_041619955.1 Acidimicrobiia bacterium
AGACGGGGCGCCCGACCTCGGCCCCGAGCGCCGGGGCGGGGATCAGCGGCGTGGCGCCCTCCAGCAGCGTGACGATCGGCGTGGCGTCGGTGACCGGCAGCCGCTCGCGGTAGTGGGCGACGACGCCCGGCCAGCTCATTCCTCGTCGCTGACCACGCGCAGCGTCGCGGCCACGGCTTCGACGACGTCCAGCTCCCGCAGCGCGGCGGCAGCCTGGCGCTGGTTCGCCTCCATGGCGCGGTGGGTCACGATGAGCAGCGTGGCTTCGTCGCCCGTCCCCTCCTGCCAGACCGACTTGATCGACACGTCGGCGTTCCCGAATACCCCCGCGATCCGGGCGAGCACGCCCGGGCGGTCCGCCACGAGCAGGCGGAAGTACCACTTCGTGACGGTGGCGGCGAAGTCGATCACCTCACCGGGGGCGAAGCGGATGCGCGGCGCAGGCGAGCCCCCGCGCCCCGGCCTCGAGCGCCTTCGACACCGCCAGCGTCATCCCCCGGTCCTTGAACGACCCCGTGGGGTTGGCGCCCTCGAACTTGAGGTAGACGGGACGCCCGACCTCGGCCCCGAGTGCGGGGGCGGGGATCAGTGGCGTGGCGCCCTCGAGCAGCGTGACGATCGGCGTGGCCTCGGTGACCGGCAGCCGGTCGCGGTAGTGGGCGACGACGCCCGGCCAGCTCATTCCTCGTCGCTGACCACGCGCAGCGTCGCCGCCACCTCCCGGACGACGTCGAGCTTTCGCAGCGCCGCGGCGGTCTGGCGCTGGTTGGACTCGAGGGCGCGGTGGGTCACGATGAGCAGCGTCGCCTCGTCGCCCGTCCCCTCCTGCCACACCGACTTGATCGACACGTCGGCGTCCCCGAACTCCTTCGCGATACGGGCGAGCACGCCCGGTCGGTCCGCCACGAGCAGGCGGAAGTACCACTTGGTGACGGTGCCGGCGAAGTCGATCACCTCGCCGGGGGCGAAGCGGATGCGCGGCGCGGCCTGGGCGTTGGCCAGCAGCTCGCGCGCGGCGTCGATCACGTCGCCGAGCACGGCCGTGGCGGTGGGCTCGCCGCCTGCCCCGGGACCTGCGAAGAGCAGCTCACCCACCGAGGGCCCGGCGACGAACACGGCGTTGGTCGCGCCCCGGATGCCGCTCAGCGGATGGTCGGTGCGGAGCATCGCCGGGTGCACGCGAACGCACACGCCGGCGTCGGACTTGTCGGCGACGGCCAGCAGCTTCACCACGTAGCCGAGCTGCGCCGCGAAGGCGATGTCGGCCGCATCGAGCCCGTCGATGCCCTCCCGGTGAACCCGCCCCACGTCGACCCACGTCCCGAAGGCGAGGCTGGCGAGGATGGCCGCCTTGGACGCCGCGTCGGCACCCGTGACGTCGGCGGTGGGGTCGGGCTCGGCGTAGCCCAGCCGCTGCGCCGCAGCCAGCGCCTCGGCGTAGCCGAGGCCGCCGCCCGCCATCTCGGTGAGGATGTAGTTGGTGGTGTCGTTGACGATGCCGAGCACCCGGCTCAGCGGCTCCCCTGCCAGCGTCTCCGAGAGGGGGCGGATGATCGGGATGCCGCCGCCCACCGACGCCTCGAAGAGCAGCGGCACGCCCTTCGACTCGGCGACGGCCAGCAGCTCCTTGCCGCGGGCGGCGATCAGCTCCTTGTTGGCCGTCACCACCGGCTTGCCGAGCTCGAGTGCCCGCGACACCAGGTCGAACGCCGGGTCCTGGCCGCCCATCACCTCGACAACAAGATGCACGTCGGGGTCCTCGACCACATCGAACGTCCGGTCGGTGACGACGCCTTCGGGCAGGTCGAAGCCGCGCTCCTTCGCGGCGTCTCGGACGCCGACGCGGCGCACGGCGAAGTCGACCCCCGCCTTGGCGGAGATCTGGTCGTGGTCATGCACGATGCGGTGCACCAGGGTGCCGCCCACCGTGCCCGCGCCGAGGATCCCGAGGCCGACCGTCATAGACCGGCGATGCTAGGCGTGCGGTCGGGCCCGCCTACCGGCCACGCTCACATCGACTCCGGCGCCGACAGGCCGAGGATCTCCAGCACCTGGACCAGCGTGTTGCGGGCGGCCTCGACCAGCCAGAGCCGGGCCTGGGTGACGTCGAGGTCATCGGTGACGATGCGGCAGTCCGCGTAGAACTTGTGGAACGCCGTCGCGAGCTCCTGGCCGTACGTCGCGAGGCGGTGCGGCGCCCGGCGGGCCGCGGCGACGGCGATCTCCTCAGGCAGCCGGTCGACCTCGCGCAGCAGGTCCAGCTCGGCCGGGTGCTCCAGCACCGCCAGGTCGACGCCGGCCAGCGGCTGCCGCACCACGCCCTCGGCCGCCGCGAAGGCGGCCAGGCTGCACATCCGGGCGTGGGCGTACTGGAGGTAGTAGACGGGGTTGTCCATCGTTCGCCGCTTCACCAGCTCCAGGTCGAACGTGATCGTGGTGTCGGGCGACACCGACACGAGCTGGTAGCGGGCGGCGTCGGCGCCGACCTCGTCCAGGACCTCGTCGAGGGTGATCAGGTCGCCGCTGCGGGTCGACATCCGCACCGGCTGGCCGCCCCGGGCCACGTTCACGTTCTGCATGATGATCAGCTCGAGCCGGTCCGGGTCGTGCCCCAGCGCGGCGACCCCGGCCTTCTCACGAGCCTGGTAGCCGTGGTGGTCGGCACCCCACACGTCGATCAGCAGGTCGAACCCGCGCTCGAACTTGTCGTCGTGATAGGCGATGTCGGGGGTGATGTAGGTGGCGGTCCCGTCCGACTTCAGCAGCACCCGGTCCTTCTCGTCGCCGAAGCTCGTGGCTCGGAACCACACCGCCCCGTCGGCCTCGTACACGTGGCCCGACTCGCGGAGACGTGCGACGATGCGGGCGACGTCGCCCCGCTCGTGCAGCGACTGCTCGCTGAACCACACGTCGAACTCGACGCCGATGCGGGCCAGCGACGCCTTGATGTCGTCGATGGCCCGCTGCAGCGCCCACCCCCGCAGTGCGGCGCCGTCGTCCACGTATGCGTCGCCCACCTGGGCGGCGAGCTCCCGCCCCCACTCCACGACGTATTCGCCGTGGTAGCCGTCGGCGGGGAAGTCGGCGGGCCGGCCCAGCGCCTCGAGGTAGCGGGCGGCGAGGCTGGCGTAGTACTTCTCCATCCGGTCGCCGGCGTCGTTGAAGTAGTACTCGCGGGTCGGGATCCAGCCGGCGTGGTCCAGGAGGTTGCTGATCGCGTCGCCCAGGACGGCACCACGGGCGTGCCCGATGTGCATCGGGCCGTTAGGGTTGACCGAGACGAACTCGACCAGGACCTTGCGGCCGGCGCCGACGTCGGACTGCGCCGCCCAGGCGGGGCCGCCCGTGGCCGCCCGCCGCAGGACCTCGTGCAGCCACGAGCGATCGAGCGAGAAGTTCACGAAGCCCGGCCCTGCGATCTCCACCCCGGCCAGGTGCGGCACGGCTGGCAGGTGCCGCACGACGATCTCGGCCACCGATCGCGGTGCCATGCCCGCCTGCTTGGCCGCGGCCAGCGCCACGTTGGTGGCCCAGTCGCCGTGGCTGCGGTCCCGCGGCCGCTCCACGACGATGTCGGGAGCGAGCGCAGGCAGCTCGCCCGCCGCCGAGGCGGCGGCGAGGGCGGCGGCGACGGCGTCGCGGAGGGCAGCGGGGAACATCGGGCGGCATCGTACCGCTGCGGCCGCACCGGTACACTGGCCGGGCCGCCCCCGTAGCTCAGGGGATAGAGCACCGGCCTCCGGAGCCGGGTGCGCAGGTTCGAATCCTGCCGGGGGCGCCGCTACTCGCCGACCAGCTCCGCCACCGGGTCCACCGCGAACGTGCGTGGGTCGTCGAAGCGGACGATCCACAGCCCCGAGTTGATGTCCGAGACGTACACCAGGTCGCGGTCGAGCGCAACGCCCCACACCAGCGGGATCGCCGCCGTGCCGTCGGGAGCCACCCACCATCCCATTCGGTCGACTGCGGGTGGCGGGACGAACGAGCCCACCTCGGTGGGACCAGCGGGGTTGCGCAGGTCGACGATCCGGAGCCCGGCGGAGTACCAGCTCACGAACTCGGCCCCGTCGGCATACACCGCGTCGTGCACCGAGTAGAAGCCGTCGAGGCCGATCTCGCCATCTGCGCCCGGCACAGCCATCTCCGGCGCAAACGTGGCCACGGTCGGCTCGTCGCGCTGGAGGTCGACGATCCGTTGGAAACCCCATTCGCCCACGCCACCCTCCTCCTCGGGGGCGGGGTCGAGGTCCTCGTGGTTCTGCACCAGCAGTCCCTCGGGGGTGAGCAGCGACGAGTGGGCGTTGCCCGCCTCGTCGTAGTCGTAGCCGGCGGACGCGACGAACGTCGGCACCGCCGGCCGGGAGATGTCCAGCACCACGGTGCCTGCGTCCCAGTGGCCCACGTGGACGAGGGTCGGATCCTCACCGATGAACACCGAGTGGGCGTGGAGCTCTTCGTGATGGCGCTCGCCCAGGACGTCACGCACCCCGATCGGGGCGTCGCGGCGGAAGTCCCAGTCGGCCAGCTGCAACGGGGCCGCGGGGTCGGAGACGTCGACGATCCGGAGATCGCCCATCGCGCCGGGGTGGTGGAGGTTCGACTGGAGGACGGTCGCAACCGCGAGCAGCCGCCCGTCCGGATGCTGCACCACCTCGACCTCGTGCACGCCCTGGGTGCGCTCCCCGCTGTGCAGCGTGCCGAGCGGCACCGGCAGCGTCGGGTCGGTGATGTCGTACAGGGCGAGTCCGCGGAACTCGCCGCCGATCCTGCCCGGCTCGGTGTTGTCGCACAGGCGCACGGCGACGACGGCGAGGTCGCCCGTGAACGCGGCGGTCTCCACGGCTCCCACCCATGCGGTCTCCGAGTACGTGCCCGGGAACTCGCCCCCGGCGAGGCGGCCGACCAGCGACGGCGCCGCCGGGTCGGTGACGTCCACGATGCGGACGCCGTTGCCGGTGCAGATGCCCGGCCGACCCCAACTTCCGACGTAGGCATAGCCGTCGTGCAGCGACACGTCGGCGTTGAAGCCGCCCTCCAGGGCCAGGTGGGCGACGCCCGACGTGTTGGCCAGCTGCGCTCCGGCGAACGGGTCGGGCGGCGGCGCCACCGCGGCGGCGACCACGTCGCCGCCTCCTGGCGGGCCGGCGTAGACGCCGGGTACCTGCTTGCCCTCGGCCGCGAGCAGGTGCGGGAACGGATTGTGGATGGTGTGATCGGGGGCATGAAGCTCGAAGTGCAGGTGGGCCGGCGTGTTCTCAGCGTTGCCGCTGTCCCCGACCCAGTTGAGGAGCTGCCCGGCCGTCACCCGGGCCCCGACCGAAATCCCCGCGACGTCGACGTAACCGAGGCCGTCGTCGGTGCCCGGCGTGTCGTTGTTGAGGTGGATGTAGTACGACCGCCAGCCGTCGTCGTGTTGGACGACGATGTAGTTGCCGGCGAGCGCGCCGACTGCCACCGTCGCCACCACTCCGTCGGCGACGGCCACCACCGGCGCGCCCTTGGCCGCGAAGATATCGGTGCCCTTGTGGGTGCGGTTGCCGGACCGGGGCGCCCCGAAGGTGTCGACGTAGCTGAACCCGCCGACGATGGGGAACACCATGGCGTAGGAGACGAACGGCGGAGCCTCGACCGGCACCGCGCCCTCGTCGGGCTCGACGCCGGCGGCGTCGTCGCCCGGGTCGTGGTCGAGCTCGCGCCCGTCGTCGGGAGCCCTGTCGATCTCGGGGACGACGTTTGGGACAGCGTCACCGGCGGGTAGGTCCCGACCCTGGTCGTCGACGACCTGCGACGCAGCCGTCTCCGGCACCGTCGTTGGCGCGGCTACCTGAGCGGCCGCAGGCAGCGCCGCGCCTGCGGTCACCACCGCCACTATCAGAGCTGCGATCATTCCCCAACGCACTTCCGCCAGACTATCGCACCCCAGCCGTTGTCGTACCGGGCCGACGGGCCCTATTGACAAAAGGGCGGGTCAGAGGGCGAGTCAGAAAAGGCGAGCCAGCGCAGATCCGAGGCTGCCGGTCCGGCGGGCGATCGCCGACACGTCCATCGTGAGCGCCACCGCGACGTGCAGGAACACCCCGGGCACCCAGCTGCGGCTGCGCAGTGCCAGCGCCCCCAGGATGAGCCCGGCACCGATCGCGGCGAACACCTCGAGCGCCGGCTTGCCGAAGTGGACCATCACGTAGGGCACGGTCATCACCAGCACCGCGAGGGGCGCGCCGAGCCGGTCGCGCAGCCCGAACACCATGTAGCCGCGGAAGAACGCCTCCAGCGCGACGAACTGGAGCGCGTAGCCGCCCTGGTACAGCCAGAACTGCAGCCCGCCCTCCACCGCGCGGTCGTAGAAGGGGTAGGTCGCCTGGAACGCGTCGAGCGCCGACGCCACCAGGATCAGCGGCAGCATCGCCAGGTAGAGGGCCCCGTACGCGGGCAGGTGCTTGCCGATGCCCTCCACCCGGTAGCCGAAGTCGCCAGGCCGCCGGCGCAGCACCCACACGACGATCGCCAGCGGCAGCCCGATGCGCAGCACCAGCGACGCCAGCCCCCAGTACAGGTACGGGAGGGTGCCGGCGTAGTCGGCGGCGTCCCCGTCGCCGAGCCAGTCGACCAGCGACCGCTGCAGGCCGGAGCCGGTGAAGGCACCCGGGCGGCCGTAGTGCCAGTGCACCACCAGCAGCACCAGCGACGACGCCAGCACCACCGCCGCCTGCCAGTCGGCGTCGTCGCCGAGGCCGAGACGGGTGCGCCACCCGGACGCCGGCGCGCGGGGCCGGGTCGTGGTCACGGGTTGAGTGTACGGTTGGGCGGGTATCTGGTCAGGCCGTACAATGGATTTCGCGAACTGGAGCACCCCATGCGTCCCATCTGGAAAGGCGCCATCTCCTTCGGGCTGGTGACGATCCCGGTCGGCCTCTACACGGCCACCGAGAACAAGCGGCCGAAGTTCAAGCAGCTGCGCGCCACCGACCACAGCCCGATCCGGTACCGCCGGGTGGCCGAGAACGACGGCGAAGAGGTCGCCTGGGAGGAGATCGTCAAGGGCTACGAGGTCGAGAAGGGCCGCTACGTCGTCTTCACCGACGAGGAGCTCGACAACATCGGCAAGGCGGTGGCGGGCACCGTCGACGTCGTCCAGTTCGTCGACGCCGCCGAGATCGACCCGATCTTCTATCGCAGCTCCTACTACCTGGCGCCCGAGAAGACCGGCGTCAAGGCGTACCGCATCCTGCTGGAGGCGTTGAAGGACCGCAAGATGGTCGGCATCGCCAAGGTGGCCATCCGCGAGCGCGAGTACCCGGCCACGCTGCGCGCCGACGAGGACGTCATCGTCATGGAGACGATGTACTGGCCGGACGAGGTGCGCGAGCCCCGCTTCGAGCTGCTGGAGGAGGAGGTCGAGGTCCGGGACGAAGAGGTGAAGATGGCCGAGATGATCATCGACAACCTCACGTCGCCGTTCGATCCCACCGAGTGGCACGACCGCTCCCGGGAGGCCGTCGAGGAGATGGCCCAGGCCAAGATCGAGGGGCAGGAGGTCGTCTCGCCGGAGGCGCCGCAGCCCACCGGGGTCGTGGACCTCATGGAGGCGCTCAAGGCGTCGGTCGAAGCCACCAAGGCGAAGCGCGAGAAGGCCGCGGCGAGCTAGACGAGCTAGACTCGGCCCGAGTGAATCAGCACGGCGCGCGCCCGACGACGACCGGTTCCCAGTAGGGGCCGGTTTCGGCGAGCGCACGACACGGGCCCCACGGAGGTGGGGCTCGCTTCGCGTCACGGTCCTCCCTCCGCCAGACGGAAGGAGCACGACATGACCGACGACCTGGTGCCACTGCGGCACTCGGCGGCCCACCTGATGGCCCACGCGATCAGCGACCTTCGGCCAGGCGCCAAGCTGGGCATCGGGCCGACCACCGACGACGGCTTCCACTACGACGTCGACGTCGACCCTCCGCTCACTGAGCACGACCTGTCGCCGGTCGAAGCCCGCATGCGGGAGCTGGCCGCCGCCGGTCTTCGGTTCACCCGCCGGGAGATGGCCCCGGCGGAGGCGCGGCGGTTGTTCGCCGACCAGCCCTACAAGCTGGAGCTGATCGCCGAGCTGGAAGCGGCCGGGGAGCCGATCTCGACCTACACCGTCGGTGAGTTCGAGGACCTCTGCCGCGGCCCGCACCTCCCGAGCACCGCCGCCATCGACCCCGACGGGCTCCGGCTGCTGCACGTCAGCGGCGCCTACTGGCGGGGCGACGAGTCCCGCCCGATGCTGCAGCGCGTGTCCGGCACGGCCTGGCCCGATGCGGCGGCGCTCGCCGCCCACCTGGAGCGGCTCCACGAGGCGGCCGCTCGCGACCACCGGCGGCTCGGCGAGCAGCTCGACCTGTTCGCATTCGACCCTGCGGTGGGGCGAGGGCTACCGCTGTGGCTGCCGAACGGCACCGCGATCCGCGATGCGCTCGAGGACTGGGCGAAGGAGACCGAGCGCCGGTGGGGCTACCAGCGGGTCGCCACGCCGCACCTCACCCGCGCCGAGCTGTACGAGACGTCCGGGCATCTCCCCTACTTCTCCGACGACCTCTACCCGCCGATGGCAGCCGACGGCGACACCTATTACGTGCGGCCGATGAACTGCCCCCACCATGCGGTCCTGTACCGGGCCCGCCCCCACAGCTACCGGGAGCTGCCGTTGCGCTACGCCGAGTACGGCACGGTGTACCGCTACGAGCGCTCGGGGGAGCTGCACGGCCTGCTGCGGGTGCGGGGCCTCACCCAGAACGACGGGCACATCTTCTGCCGGCCGGGGCAGGCGGTCGAGGAGTTCACCGCGGTGATGCGGCTGCACGCGTACTACTACGAGCACCTCGGCCTCGATGACTACCACATGGTGCTGGCGCTGCGGGACCCGGCCAACATCGCCAAGTACCACGGCGACGACGCCATGTGGCGCGAGGCCGAGCGGATCACCCGGCTGGCGATCGAGGAGTCGCAGATCCCCTACGTCGAGGAGATCGGGGCCGCCGCGCACTACGGGCCCAAGGTCGACTTCGTCATCCGCTCGACGACGGGGCGCCCGTACGGGGCGTCCACCAACCAGCTCGACCTCTATACCCCTGCCCGCTTCGACCTCACCTACACCAACGAGGCGGGCCGGCCGGAACGCCCGGTGATGATCCACCGCGCCCCCCTCGGTGCGCACGAGCGGTTCGTCGCGCTGCTGGTCGAGCACTACGCCGGCGCGTTCCCCATCTGGCTCGCGCCGGAGCAGGTGGCGGTCATTCCGGTCGCCGAGGCGCAGTCGGCCACCGCTGCCGCGCTGGTCGCCGACCTCACACGCCGCGGCCTGCGCGCCGCCGCCCGCGACGGCCGGCGGTCGGTGGGCGCCGAGGTCCGCGCCACCGAGGCTGCCAAGGTCCCGCTGATGGCGGTGATCGGGCCCCGCGAGGAGGCCAGCGGCGGCGTGGCGGTCCGGGGCCGGGGCGGGGTGGACCACGGCTCGATGGGCCGCGACGAGTTCGCCGCCCGGGTCGAAGCCGCCAGCCGGGAGCGGCGGCGCGACGGACTGATCTGATCGTCACCGCCTCACAGGCCGGCGTCCCGCGCCGCCGACCGCAGCCGCCGCCGCTCGGCGCCGGTGAGCCCGGCGAGCCGGGTGTCGAGGGTCGGCCGGTCGACCTCGAGCTGCGCGGCCACCTCGTCCCACCCGGCTGCACCCCGCACCGCGGCGGCGAGATCGTCGATCGCCACCAGCCGCCGCGCCGCCCACCGGCTGGCTCGCAACTCCTGGCGCGCGATATCGGTGGCCCCGGCCCCCGCGCGGTGTGACAGCTCGTGGTGGCCGAGCTCGTGCGCCATCGCCGACCGCTGCACGGCCAAGGTGGACCCGGCGTCGATGGCGATGAGCGCGCGGTCGGGGAAGTAGAGGCCGGGCACGGGACACGGCACGACCGCGACGGTGACCCCGCGCCGGCCGGCCTCGCTCCATGGGTCCCAGCTCACGTGCGCCTCCTCTGGAAGGGGCATCAGACGCTATGGGCTGCCTGTGACACGAATGGGCGACCAGCCGGCCGGCCAGGTCCGAGCGCCGCCCGTCAGTCGCTGCGCCGCGACCGCAGGAAGTCGATGTATCGCAGGACGTCCCGCACCTCGTCGGCGGTGAGGGGCTCGCCGCCGTATGCGAGGGACTGCGGGTCGGCAGGGCCGGCAGGGCCGGCGGTGGCGCCACCGACGTAGCCACCTGCCCGAAGCAGCCGTCCGTCCTCGATGCCGTACGTCTCCTCGAGGTGCTCGACGACCGCGCGCGGCAGCCGCTTCTTCCGCTTGCCGAGCTCCCAGTTGCCGAGGGCGTTGTGCGAGACGCCGATGGACTCGGCGGCACGCTTCAGGCTGAGCCCGGCGTCCTCCCTGGCGGCTCGGAGGGCGGCACCGAAGTCCCTCGCGTCGGCCACGCTGCCATCATACGCCATCCGCGTGCCCGTTGCGTGTCCTTTCGTAGAAGTACGTGCAGCCTATCGCAGCGACCCTGTATTTTTGTGAGAATTTCTTGACGAAACTGCCAGACCATAGGTATTGTGCTTACCAAGATGGCAGAATCCACAGGATCGACCGACCAGCCGGGACCCGGGCCCTTTCTCACCGTGAAGGAGGCCGCCAGCCTCCTCGGGGTGAGCACCCGGACCGTCTATGGCTGGATCCGGGACGGCCGCATCCCCTCGGTGCGGTTGGGCCCGAAGCTGCTGAGGGTGCCAACCGAGCAGCTCATGGAGCTCGCACGGAGCCAGCAGACCCCATGATGCGCGCACGCGGCGCCTCGACCGGGACGGCACCCTCGGCGAGCTGCGGCGCCGCGACCAGCTCGGGGAGCGGTAGGTGGCTCGGCGGGTGCTCGACCCCCCTGGGCCCCGTCCCCCGCCGCTCCCCGCCTTTTGCCCGGGTCAGCCCGTCGCTGACCCGGGAGCTTTCGACTCCCGGCGACAGAGGGCGTCGTAGGTGCCGGCGGCGGCGAAGCTGAGGACGGCGGTGAAGGCCAACGCCACTGCTTCGAGGATCGCCAACGCGTCCATGATGAACCTATCGACGCGGCACCGGGCTCGCTGAATACGTGGCTTTTCGCGACCTCGCGAGTTCAGTCGCCGGCAGCAGGTGACGGCGGGCCCTCGGCGTCCCAGGTGACCGCGTCCACGGGGTCGGCGGTGAACCCCTTGAAGACCGGTGCGCGCAGGCGGCCGGCCGACGTGAACTCCTTGTACTCCACGGCGGCCACGAGCTGCGGCTCCACCCAGCGCAGCTCCCCGGCGACGTCCGGCCGCTCGAGGAACGGGCACTCGTCCCGCGCCATCGCGTCGAGTGCAGTCCTGACGTCGCCGAGCGCCGCGTCGTCGAACCCCGATCCCACCGCCCCGATCCAGCGGAGGCCGCCACCGGCCCACAGCCCGATCAGCAGCGACCCGAACGTCGCGGCGCGCCCGCCGTCGCCGGCCGTGTACCCGCCCACCACCGCCCGGAGAAGGTGGCGGTTCGCGACCTTGCGCCAGTCGCCCGACCGGTCGCCCGGCCGGTAGACGCTCCCGTTGCGCTTCGCGACCATGCCCTCCAGGTCCCGCTCCACGACGAAGTGCCACAGCGCGAGCCCGTCGGCCGCGACGACCTCGGTGCGCACCAGCGGCGGCGGCAGCTCGAAGGCGGCGAGCCGGCCGCGCCGCTCCTCGATCGGGAGGTCGACCAGCGGCGCGCCGTCGTGGAGGAGATCGAAGACCGCGTAGCTGATCGGGACCTCCTCCCGCTTCCGGGCGACCCGGCCTGCGTCGAGCACGTTCATCCGCTGCTGGAGCAGCTCGAACGAGGGCCGCCCGGAATCGTCGAGCGCCACCACCTCGCCGTCGAGCACGCACGGTCGGTCGTGCCGGAAGGCCGCCAGCTCCGGGTACGTCCTGGTGGCGTCCCGGCCGCGCCGGGTGCGCAGCTCCACCCGATCGCCGTCCCAATGGAGCACCACCCGCACTCCGTCCATCTTGGGCTCGAAGCTCCAGCCGGGATCGGAGAACGGGCGCGGCCACGCCGTCGCCGTCATCGGCTCGTACCCCGGAAGGCTCACCCCGACCCGAGCCGCTCCTTGGCGAGGCGCGCCACCAGCCGGCCGTCCAGGTCGTCGCGGCCCGACTTCATGATCGACCCGATGACCCGCCCGGCGTCCTGCGGGCCGGCGGCGCCGACCTCGGCGATCGCCTCCTCGACGATGGCCAGCGTCTCCTCCTCGCCGAGCGTCGTGGGCAGCCAGCGGCGCAGGAACTCGGCTTCGACTGCGAGCTGTTCGGCGTGGGCGGCGCCGCGCTCGCCGTAGGAGAGGTACTCCTCCCGCGACTTCTCGATCGTCTTCACGTAGGACTTGAGCACCTCGCGGTAGAGGTCGTCGTCGACCTCGCCGCGGAAGTCCGGGTCGCTGCGTGCCTGCGCGACGAGGGTCTCGACCTGGCGGATCGCCGCCAGCTTGGGCTTCTCCCCCGCCTTCATCGCCGCTCGCAGCTCGGCGGACAGCTCTTCTTTGATCGACATCGCGCTCAGCTCTTCCTCGATCGACACGGCGCTCGTTGAGGTCGCGCGCCAGGCTACCGCTCCCGGAAAAACCCCTTGCACACGGAGATACCGTCACCTAAGGTGTCCGCCGAAGGGAACACGAGGGAGCGTGCTTGTGAAAGCGTTCACAATCACAATCCCGTTTCGAGGAGGAAATCCATGCTCACCGTCACCGACTGGCGCGACCTTGCTGCCTGTCGTGACTCGGAACCTGCCCTGTTCTTCCCGGTCGGCTCGACCGGGCCGGCACTGGATCTGATCGACGAGGCGAAAGCCATCTGCGAGCAGTGCTCGGTACGCGAGGAATGCCTGATGTACGCCCTGGAGACCAACCAGGAAGCCGGCGTCTGGGGAGGCTACGCCGAGGACGAACGACGCCGCCTGCGCAAGCGCTGGCTCGCCGAGCGCCGCAAGCGCGCCAGCTAGCCGCCCCACCCACCCAACCTCGACCTTGACACGAGGAGCCCGGCCGCAGGCCGGGCTCCTCGTCGTATCACCGGACCGCCCGCCGCGTCCTGCTGATCGGGAGGTGAGATGAGCGAGCCTCGGCACCGCAGGCGCATGGCGACGGTGGCGACGGTGGCGACGGCGCTGTCGGCTGTTCTGGTCGTCGTCGCCTTCTCCGCCAGTGAAGCCCGGCAGCGGGGAGACGTCGACGGGATCACGCTCCTGTCCGAGCCCACGCTGGTCGCCGACCTCATCGAGGCGCGGATCGAGCGCGAGGTCGCCACGTGCATGGCCGGCGAGGGGTTCGACTACGAGCCAGAACTCGCAGAGGCGCCGGCCGCCGACGTCGAACGCGGCTACGGGATCGCCACCGGGTCGCCGGACACCGGCATCGAGGACCCCAACCTGGCGACGCTGGCCGAGCTGACCGACGAGGAGCTGGTCGACTACGAGATCGCGCTGTACGGCGCCCCTCTCGACGAGCTCGACGGCGAGGCGCCCCCGGGGGGTTGCGCGCAGGAGGCGGCACCGATCCTGGACGAGGTCCGAGCCGCGCTCACGGACATCGACGACCTGCTCGCCGGCGTGACCGCCGCCGTCGGCGAGGACCCGCGCCTCGCCGCCGCCGAGCAGAAGTGGGCGGCCTGCATGGAGGAGAACGGGCTGCGCTATCGCCGGATCGATGAGCCGGCCGCCGACTTCGCCGCCCGGCTCGAGGCCGCGGGCGAGGACGGCACCGCCGAGCTCGCCGAGGAGGAAGTGCGCGTCGCCGAGATCGACGAGGCCTGTCGCGCCGACACCGTCGACCCGGCGCTCGACGCGATCGTCGCCGACCGGCTGCCCGAGCTCGACGCGGCCGCCGCCCGGCTGGCCGAGGTGGTTGCCGGATGACCTGGCCCACCCGTCTCGGCACCGTTCTCTGCCTGGTGGCGGTGCTCGCCGCCGGGTGCGGCGACAGCGGCGTCGACACGGTGCCGCCGCCGACCACGCTCCCGCCCGGCACGCCGACGATCCCGCCGCTGTGCCCCAACGGCGAGACCATGCAAGCCCGGTTCGACGACGTGCAGGCCCACGTGTTCCTGTTCGCCATGAACGTCTGGCAGCCCGGCCGGCACGACGGCGTCTACACCAACGCCCGGTGCTGGCACGACTGGACCACCGACGACTGCTCGGCGCCGCTCGTCGGCAGCACCGGGCTGTCGTTCGACTTCACCCATCCGTGCCACCGCCACGACTTCGGGTACCGCAACTTCAAGCGGATCCGCGACGAGTTCGCCGTGGACGCCTGGAACGCGCTGACCAAGCGCAGCACCGACAACAGCTTCCGGCGCGACATGCGCAACCACTGCGCCACGCGGCCGGTGTGGCTGAAGGCGCAGTGCTACAACTGGTCGGCCGTCTTCTACGAGGTCGTGCATCTCTTCGGGACCTGATCCACCCGAGCCCTCTCACTAGGCTTCGACCAGGCCTACCGAGAGGGGGTGAGACACAGATGGGTACCCGCCACACCAGGCTGACGACACCGCTGGTACGCGACGACGGCGAGCTGCGAGCTGCCTCCTGGGAGGAGGCGCTCGACCGGGCCGCCGCCGGGCTCGCCGCCAACCCGGGCAACGCCGTGGGCATGTTCAGCTGCTCCAAGGCGACCAACGAGATGAACTTCATGGCGCAGAAGTTCGCCCGCGTCGCCCTGGGCTCCAACAACATCGACTCCTGCAACCGCACCTGACACGCCCCGAGCGTCGCCGGTCTGGCGACGGTGCTGGGAGCAGGAGGTGGGACGTCGTCCTACGAGGAGATCGAGACCACGGACCTGATCGTCCTGTGGGGGTCGAACGCGCGCGAGGCGCACCCGATCTTCTTCCACCACCTCATCAAGGGCGTCCGCAACGGCGCCAAGATGTACGCGGTCGACCCGCGCCGCACCTCGTCGGCGCAGTGGGCGGACACCTGGCTCGGCATCGACGTCGGCGCCGACATCGCGCTCGCCAACGCCGTCGGCCGGGAGATCATCCATGCCGGCCTCGCCAACCGGCGCTTCGTCGAGCATTCGACCTCCGGGTTCGACGCCTACGCCGCGGCGGTCGAGCCGTACACCCTCGCCGAGGCGGAGCGGATCACCGGCGTGCCCGGCGACGCGATCCGCCAGCTCGCCCACGACTATGCCACCGCGGGCACCGCGCAGATCTGCTGGACGCTCGGCATCACCGAGCACCACAACGCCACCGACAACGTGCTCGCCCTCATCGACCTGGCGCTGCTCACCGGCCACGTCGGCCGCTACGGCTCCGGGCTCGTGCCGATCCGCGGCCAGAACAACGTCCAGGGCGGCGGCGACATGGGCGCGCTGCCCAACAAGCTGCCCGGCTTCCAGGACATCGACGACCCCGTCGCCCGGGGCAAGTTCGAAGCGCTGTGGGGCGTCGCCGTGCCGCCCGAGCCCGGCCTGCACATCACGCTGATGTTCGACGCCATGGAGCGCGGCGACCTGCGCGCCCTCTACGTCATCGGCGAGAACCCCGCGCAGTCGGAGGCCGACGCGGCTCGAGTCCGCCGGCTGCTGGGCGAGCTGGATTTCATCGTGTGCCAGGACATCTTCCTGACGAAGACCGCGGAGATGGCCGACGTGGTGCTGCCCGCCGCGGCCTCCTGGGCGGAGACCAACGGCACGGTCACCTCGTCCGAGCGGCGCGTGCAGCGGGTTCGCAAGGCGCTCGACCCGCCCGGGGAGGCGAAGGACGACATCGAGATACTGTCCCTGCTCGCCGACCGGATGGGCTTCGGGTGGGGCTACCCCACCGCCGAGGAGGCATGGGACGAGCTGCGCAGCCTGTCGCCGATGCACGCCGGCATGGCGTACCGCCGTCTCGAGGAGCTCGGCGGGATCCAGTGGCCGTGCCCCGACGAAGACCACCCAGGCACGCAGTTCCTGCACGGGTGGCTGTGGGAGGACCCGCTCCCCCGGGACCCGGCGCCGTTCGTCCCGGTGGTCTACGCCCCACCGGTCGACGAGCTGAGCGACGACTTCCCGGTGCGGCTCACCACGGGCCGCCGCCTCGACTCGTACAACACCGGCGTGCAGACCGGCGGCTACCGCTCGCCGATCCGCGCCGGTGGGGTGATCGACATCGACCCCGCCGACGGTGGCGCATGGGGAGTCGCGGACGGCGAAGTGGTGCGGGTGAGCTCCCGCCGCGGGTCGATCGAGCTGCCCGCGCGCTACCACGACTCGCTACGCCCCGGCCTGGTGTTCATCAGCGTCCACAACCCCGACGACGCCGACGTCAACCAGCTCACGATCGACGCGTGGGATCCCAAGTCGGGCACCGCCGAGTTCAAGGCCACCGCCGTTCGCATCGAGAAGCTGCCTGCATGAGGAGGGGGCCGGCATCGACCTCCACCTGATGGACGCCGCCCCGACCGCCGCGGAGCGGGCGGCGGTCGACGAGCTCGTCGGCCCACCGGCGGGCGAGGGCCGGGTGGCGTTCGCCGGCTTCCACCAGGCCGCGGCGCAGCGCCACCTGCTGCTGCCGACCCTCCAGGCCGTGCAGCGAGCGATCGGATGGGTGTCGCCCGGGGCCCTCAATTACCTGTGCGAGCGGCTGATCGTGCCGCCGGCCGACGCGTACGGGGTGGCCACGTTCTACTCGCTGCTGTCCACCGAGGAGCGGCCGGCCCTCGTCGTCCACGAGTGCACCGACATCGCGTGCACCGCCGGCACGCTGACGGCGGGCGCACACGCCAGCCCGTGCCTCGGACAGTGCGAGCAGGGCTCGGCCGTCTTCGTGCAGGAGGCGGGACGCCCCGACCGTGCCATCGCCCCGGCTCCACCCGAGGTGATCGCCGCCTTGCTGCGCGGCGATGACGTCACGCCGGAGCGGTCACCCCCTTTGCGGCACCCGGGGCCGCTGACTCGGCGCATCGGCAACTACGACCCAAGCGACGCCGACGGGTACCGCGCGGTCGGCGGCTTCGCGGCACTCGAGGCTGCCAAGTCCATGGGCGCAGCGCAGGTCATCGCCGAGGTCAAGGCCTCGAACCTCCGCGGCCGGGGCGGCGCCGCCTTCCCGGCCGGCGTGAAGTGGGAAGCAGCTGCGGCCGAGCCCGCCCGGCCCCGCTACCTGGCTGTCAACGCCGACGAGTCGGAGCCGGGCACCTTCAAGGACCGCATCCTGATGGAGGAAGACCCCTTCGCAGTGGTCGAGGCCGCGCTGATCGCCGCCTTTGCGACGGGAGCGTCGCACATCTACTACTACGTGCGAGGGGAGTACCCGACTGCCGCCGCCCGCCTGACCGATGCCATCGAGCAGTGCGCAGGACTGGTCGATGGGGTGACCGCCGAGGTGCGGCTCGGTGGCGGGGCGTACATCTGTGGCGAGGAGACCGCGCTGTTCAACTCCATCGAGGGCTTCCGCGGCGAGCCGCGCCAGAAGCCGCCGTTCCCGACCCAGGCCGGCCTGTTCGGCAAACCGACCGTCGTCAACAACGTCGAGACGCTCGTCAACGTGCTCGACATCGTCACCGGGGGCGGCGCGGCCTTCGCCGGCGTCGGCACCGAGCAGTCCACCGGCACCAAGCTGTTCTGCCTGTCGGGCGCCGTCGAGCGGCCCGGGCTGTACGAGGTGCCGTTCGGCACGTCGCTCCGCGAGCTGCTCGACCTCGCCGGCGGGCCCGGCGACCTGCGAGCGGTGCTGCTGGGCGGGGCGGCGGGCGTGTTCGTCGGCCCGGACGCCCTCGACGCGCCGCTGACGTTCGAGGGCGTCCGCGTGATCGGCGCCACCCTCGGCTCGGGGGTCGTGATGCCGTTCGACGACTCGGCCGACATGGGCCGCATCCTGCGGCGCATCGCCGAGTTCTTCCGCGACGAGTCGTGCGGGCAGTGCGTGCCGTGCCGAGTGGGCACCGTCCGCCAGGAGGAGGTGCTGGAGCGGCTGCTCGCCGCCAACGGCGACCGCGCCGAGCACACTGCGCTGCTCGACGACATCGCCCGGGTGATGGTCGACGCCAGCATCTGCGGCCTCGGCCAGACCGCCGCCGGCGCCGTGCAGTCGGCCCTGCGGCTGGGCCTCGTGGACGGGACGCCGCGATGACCGCGCAGGCCGTCGATCTGCCCCGCCGCCGCATCGACCTCACCGTCGACGGCGAGCCGGCCACGGCGCTGGAGGGCGACACCATCCTCGACGTCCTCCGGGCGGCCGGTCACGACACCCCGACCCTCTGCTACGCCGACAACCTCACGCCGGTCAACGCCTGCCGGGTGTGCGTCGTCGAGGTGGCGGGCTCCCGCACCCTCGTGCCCTCGTGCTCCCGTGCAGTGGAGGACGGCATGGACGTCGCGACCGGCACCGAGCGGGTCCGTCATTCCCGCCGGATGGTGCTGGAGTTCCTCGGGTCCTCGGTGGACCTCGACCGGTCCGGCGACGAGCTGGGCCGCTGGATGGCGGGCTACGGTGCCGAGCCGGCCCGGCTCGCACCCGACGGCGGCGCCGCCACCAAGGAGCAGCCGCCCAAGATCCACGACGAGCTGTACGTCCGCGACTACGCCCGCTGCATCCTCTGCTACAAGTGCGTGGAGGCCTGCGGCGACGACGCCCAGAACACCTTCGCCATCACCGTCGCCGGCCGGGGCTTCGCAGCGACGATCGCCACCGAGTACGACGTGGTCCTCACCGAGTCGGCCTGCGTTTACTGCGGCAACTGCATCGGCGTCTGCCCCACCGGTGCGCTGATCTTCAAATCGGAGTTCGACATGCGGGCCGCCGGCACGTGGGACGAGGAACGCCAGACCGTGACCCGCACGATCTGCCCGTACTGCGGGGTCGGGTGCAACCTCGACCTCCACGTGCAGGACAACGAGATCGTCAAGGTCACCTCGCCCGCCGACCATTCGGTGACGCACGGCCACCTGTGCATCAAGGGCCGGTTCGGGTTCCAGCACGTCCAGAACCGCTAGGCGCCAGCGGCCTCCTTCCGATCGAACGAGTCGAGGATCGCCCGGATCAGCGTCGGACGTCGGAGGAAGCGCAGCGAGGCGTGCCCTTCTCGTGTCCAGCGCAACTCCGAGCCGGGCCAGTGCCGGTGGAGGCGCTCTGCCGCCTCGGCCGGCACGTACGCGTCCTCGCGGCCGGCGACGATCACGGCGTGCCGGGTGTGGTCGGGGACCGGCAGGCGCAGCACCGAGTAGTCAGCGAGCGCGGCCCTGAGCCGCTCCTCCGGGTCGCCGCCGCCGTCGTCGAGCGCCTCCCAATCGATGCCTGCCCGTATCGCACCGTCCAGGAAGACCGGCGCGGGCGAATAGGAGGCGGCGAGCGGAGCCGCCGCCACCGGCACCGGCGACATCACGGCCACGAACGCGGCCACGTTGCCGCCCATGCTGAAGCCCGACACACCGAGCGCCGCCGACGCGGGTATCCCGGGCGCTCCGTTCCTGGCCAGCGTGTCGAGCAGCGACTGGCCCTCCAGCGCGGCGGCGCGGCCCATCACGAAGAAGTCGCTGACCGCCGCCATCGGGTGGCCGTCGCCGCCGGGGATGCGGGAGCCGTAGTACGGGTTCTCGAGCATGGCGGTCGCCAGGCCGCGCCCCACCAGCCGGCGGGCGAGCTGGGCGCGGACCCCGTAGCCGTGCTCGTTCCAGGCCGCCATCAGCACGACGACTCGCTCGGCACCGCCGGTCGGCACCACCAGCCGCATATGGGCGGTGCGACACTGCTCCGGCAGCTCGACCACCGGGCTGGTGAACTCGCCGTCGAGCACCACCGCACGCTTGCCCTCCACCGGCCTTCCCCAGTGCATCTCGACGGGCTCGACGGCGGGGACGTGGCGAGCCAGTGCCCGGAACCGCTCGATGACGTCGCGGTCGCCCCACCCGTCGTGGAAGAACCGGCGCAGGGCGACCAGCTGCGTCGCGCCCCGTTCCAGGGCCCGCGTCACCATCCTCAGACCTGCTCGGGGGGCTCCAGCGGCGCCGCCGGGTCGTCCTTGGGCGGCACGGGCTTGCCGTCCTTGGGCTTGCCGCCCTTGGGCGGCGACGAGCCGCGGCCGGCCTTGGGCAGGCCATCGTCGGCCTTCGGCCGGGTGAAGTACATCAGGCCGAATCCGGCCAGCAGCAGCAGGAACCCGAGCACGAGGGCGATCAGCGGGATCGTGCTCTCGAAGAGCTGCAGCCGCCCGCCGTCGTCCCTGGCGTCCTCTATGGCCTCGGCGAGCGTCTCCGCCGTGGAGGTGTACTGGAGGTTGTAGACCTCGGCGAGTGGCACCGGGTTCGGGAGGAAGTCGAAGTCGAGGACCGCCCGCCGGATGTCGGTGCGCTCCAGGTCGACGATGATGCCGGTGACCGGGTCGACCCACACCTTGGCGTCCGTTTCGAAGGTGTAGCTGACCGGCAGCGGATCGGGCAGGCCGGGCAGCACCGCCGGCAGGCTGGCCGCCACCTCGGGGGCCAGCTCGACGGCGCCGGATTCGACGAGCCCAGTGATGAGGTCCTTGGGGACCGCGCTCGGGAAGTTGGCGAGCGTGGCGGGATCCTGGATGACCTCTGGCTCGGTCGTCCACTCGAACACGTACGTGTCGAGGTCGCCCCGCTGCTCCTCACCCG
>JBFKDA010000021.1:0-19578 GCA_041619955.1 Acidimicrobiia bacterium
CCCGAGTGGGGGCAGATCGGGGCGAGATCCCCCCGCCGCATGAAGAGCTGGTGACCGTGGCGGTCCATGAACCACCCCGTGATCTCGTTCTGCTGCCCGTTGTGGAGGATCTTCATGGTGGTGGCTTTCCGTGCGTCACGTCGATTGTCGGCCGGTCCTGGCAGCCGCTTGAGCACCGCCTACCCATGTGACGCCGCCGGTAACCTCGGCGTTCCGTGACGGTCGCCACTTGGACCACCTTCTTCGTGCTGCTTGCCATCGGCGCCAACGCGGCGCTCATGGCCGGCGCCGGGTTGCGGCTCCTGGCGGGACGGTCACCGGGCGCGGCCCGGCTGTGGGAGGCCCTGCGAGCCGAGGTGGCACCCGTGGCGCTGTCGCTGGCTGCCGTCGTCGCCGCGGTGGCCACCGTGGGCAGCCTGTACTACTCCGAGGTCGCCAACTTCGAGCCCTGCCGCCTGTGCTGGTACCAGCGGATCGCGATGTACCCGCTGCCGGTGATCCTCGGCGTGGCGGCGTGGCGGCGCGACCCGGCGGTGCACTGGTACGCGCTGCCCCTGGCGGCGATCGGCGCGGCGATCGCGGCGTACCACTACCTGATCCAGCGCTTCCCCGACCTCGACGCGGGCGCCTGCTCGGTGGGGGTGTCGTGCGCGGCGGCGTGGGTCGAGCGGTTCGGGTTCGTCACCATCCCCTACATGGCGCTCAGTGCCTTCCTGCTGATCGCCGCCCTGCTGGCCGTTGCCCTGACCCGCTCCGATCCGGCCGGAACGGGACCGGCGCGTCAGATCCCGGCCGAAAGCCCCTGATCGCGCTCGCGCCGACGGCCGAGACTGGCGGTGAAACCGAGAGGAGCGACATGACGTCGACGCGCCGCCGCCAGCCCCATCCCCCCCGCCGCGAGCAGGCCACTCCGGCGCGCCGCCGGCTGGTCTGGCCCGTCGTGGGCGCCGTCGCCGTGGTCGCGCTGATCGGCGCGGTCATCATGTCGCTCGGCGAGACGGGTGGGGAGGACGCGGCGGAGGTCGGCTCGCCGGTCGTGACCGGCGAGCCCCTCCCCCGCCTTGCCGATGGCGCCGCCAGCGGCGCGGCCGACCCGGCGGTCGGGACCCCGGCGCCCACCGTCACCGGCACCGACTTCGAGGGCCGCGCGGTGGAGATCGCCGCCACAGGCGAGCCGACGGCGATCGTCTTCCTCGCCCACTGGTGCCCGCACTGCCAGGCAGAGGTGCCCGCCGTGCAGGCGTGGCTGGAGGCAGGCGAGCTGCCGGCCGGAACCAAGTTGGTGGCTGTCGCCACGGGGACCGACGCCGCGCGCGCCAACTACCCCCCGTCGGCGTGGCTGGAGCGGGAGGGGTGGACGCCACCGGTGCTGGTCGACGACGCGGCGGGCACCGCCGCCGAGGCGTACGGGCTGAGCGCCTACCCGTTCTGGGTTCTGCTCGACGGCGACGGCAACGTCGCGGTTCGGGCGGCGGGCGGCGTCACCCCCGAGGCGGTGGGCGAGGCGCTGGTGGCGCTGGCGGGCTGACGCCCCCGGCTCACGACTCCGGCCGGCCGACCCCGCCGAGGCAGCTCGCGCCGGCCTCGGGCGCCAGCGTGTTGCGCAGCGTGGCCACGAAGTTCAGGAGGTCCGGGTCGGCGGCGCTGTCGAAACGCATCTGCGCGCCCCATGCGGAGGCGACCACCGGCGAGTCGAGCCCGGGATAGGGGCTCACGATCACCTCGGACTCGTTGGCCAATGCCCGCAGGGTGTCGAGGTCGTCACCGCCGAGCCCCTCCTGGTAGGTGATCCACACGACCCCATGCTCGAGCGCGTGCACCGCGTTCTCGTTGGGGACCGGGTCGGTGTAGAAGCCGCAGTTGAGCCACACCGGGTTGTGCGCGCCGCCGACGGGTGGGTCCTGCGGGTACGCGACGGCCGTCTCGACGTGGGAGCGGTCGGACACCTCGAAGGTCTCGACCGCCTCCGGGATCTCGGCGTTGTTCGGCAGGTCGATCGACTCCGGCTGGTCGGCGATGATCAGCACGATCAGGCCGATCGCAACGATGCCGCCGATCCCCCACAGGCCCCACTTCTTCCAATCGAACTGCCGGCCGCCGCCCTGGTCCTGGGTCGGGCGGGGCCGCGGCCGGGCCTGCTTGCGGGTTGCGGTCGCGTCTCTTCGCTTCGGGGTGTTGCTCATGGAGGGCCAGGATAGACCCGCACCGCGCCAAGGCCCGGGCCGGTCACGCCGAGGTGGCACCCGCCAGCAGCCGCCGGGCGTGGCCGGCGAGGTCGACCTCGCCGTCGAGCAGCCACTGGAACGCGAGCCCGTTGAGGGCGGCGAGCATCGCCTCCACCCGCAAGCGGGCCTCGCGATCCTCCAGCCCGGGACAGGCTCGCCGGAGCGCGTCGGTGAACCGGTCCTGCCGGCGGCGATGGTGGCGGAGCACCCGGGCACCGAGCCGCGCATCGGTGAGGCCGCCGCCGACCGCGAGCTGCAGGTAGATGCGCGCCACGGCCGGGTCGCCGGTGACGAACTTGACGTAGGCGTCGACGAGGTCGTCGAGCGTGTCGGCACCGGTGCCGTCGGGATGCGGGTCGACGGCCTGGATGGCCTCCCGGACCACCTGCATCACGGCCTCGTCCTTCGAGGGGAACTGGTTGTAGAAGCTGCCCGGTTGCACCCCGGCCCGCTCGCATATCGCCTTGAGCGTGGCGCCCTCCAGGCCGTCCTCGGCGAGCGCCGCGCGCGTCGCTTCGAGGATGCGCGCCCTCGTCGCCAGGCCGACCTTGTATCGCGTCACGCTGGTCCTCCCACGCTCCGAGACGCTACCCGTCCCGCCGGTCGGGGCAGAAACCGACGCCTTTGAGCGTTCACTCAAATTAGACTGTGGGAAGGCACCCGGCAGGCCGATAGACGAGGGAGCACATGACCCACTACCGCACCAACCTGCGCGACCTGGAGTTCAACCTCTTCGAGGTCAACCGGCTCGGCGACTACTCGACCGACGAGCCCTTCGACGACTTCGACGCCGCCACGATGCGCGCGTTGCTCGGAGAGGTCGACCGCCTGGCCAGGGAGGACTTCGCCGCCAGCTTCGAAGAAGCCGACCGCACCGAGCTGGAGCTGGTCGACGGCGAGGTGGTGCTGCCCGACGCGGTGAAGCGCAGCCTCGACGCCTTCTACACGGGCGACTGGGACCTGTTCGGCCTGCCCCGCTCGCTCGGCGGCGCCGGCGCCCCGCCGTCGCTGGTACGGGCGATGCAGGAGCTGCTGGTGGGCGCCAACCCCAGCGTGTATTTCTACGTGATCGGCCAGCTCATGGCCAAGGTGATCGACGCGGTCGGCACGCCGGAGCAGCGTGCCCGGTTCGCGATGCCGATGGCCGAGCGCCACTGGGGCGGGACCATGGTCCTCACCGAGCCCGACGCCGGCTCGGACGTCGGCGCCGGCGTCACCAAGGCGATCCACGTCGAGGGCGACGAGTACCTCATCGAGGGCGTCAAGCGGTTCATCACGAGCGGCGAGCACGACTACGCAGAGAACATCGTCCACCTGGTACTCGCCCGCCGCCCCGGTGCGCCGGCCGGCACCAAGGGCCTGTCGATGTTCATCGTCCCCAAGTGGCTGGTCAACGAGGACGGCACGCTCGGTGAGCGCAACGGCGTGGTCTGCACCCGCATCGAGCACAAGATGGGCATCCGCGGCTCGACGACCTGCGAGCTGACGTTCGGCGCCGAGCGCCCGTGCCTCGGGTACCTGGTGGGCGGGGTCCACGAGGGCATCCGCCAGATGTTCCACGTCATCGAGCACGCCCGGATGCTGATCGGCATCAAGTCGACGGCCACGCTGTCGACCGCCTATCTCAACGCCCTCGAGTTCGCCAAGGAGCGCCACCAGGGCGCCGACCTCACGGAGTGGCGCGACAAGGAGGCGCCGCGGGTGCCGATCATCCGCCACCCCAACGTGCGCCGCATGCTGATGACGCAGAAGGCCTTCGCCGAGGGCCTCCGGGCGCTGTACATGTACACCACGTGGGTGCAGGACCAGGTCGAGCTGCACCCGGACGAGCCGCACTGGGCGCAGCTGGACGACCTGCTGCTGCCGCTGGTCAAGGGCTACTCGTCGGAGCGGGCGTACGAGCTGCTGGGCCAGTGCCTGCAGGTGCTGGGCGGGTCGGGCTTCACGCAGGACTACCCGATGGAGCAGTACATCCGCGACGCGAAGATCGACACGCTGTACGAGGGCACCACCGGCATCCAGGCGCTCGACCTGTTCTTCCGCAAGGTGGTCAAGGACCAGGGCCAGACGCTCACCAAGCTCGCCGAGTCGATCCTGGAGTGCGTGAAGGCCGGCGGCGACGCCGACCCGTTCGCGGTCGAGCGGGAGCTGCTCGGCGCCGCACTCGATGACGTGCAGGTGCAGGTCGGGGCGATGGTGGGGGCGCTGATGGCGGCCCAGCAGGAGCCGGCCGAGATCTACAAGCCCGGCCTGCAGGCCAACGGGCTCCTGGAGAGCATGGCCGAGCTGGTGATCGCGTGGCGGATGCTCGTGCACGCCGAGGTGGCCACGGCCGCCCTGGGGTCGGCCGGCGACGACGACCGGGCCTTCTACGAGGGCAAGGTGGCGGCGGCCCGCTGGTTCTGCGCCCAGGTGCTCCCCGGCATCGCGCTGCGCCGGCAACGGGCCGAGCGGGAGGACGGCGCGCTCATGGAGCTGGACACGGCGGCGTTCTGAGGCCGCCGGAAGGCGCTACGAGCGGCGCTCGGCCCAGCCCTTCACCAGCCCCCAGACGAACAGCACCGCGGCGATGATCAGCAGCCACTTGACGAGCTTCGCCACGAGCACGATCACCACCCAGACGATGGCGATGAGGATGAGGAGCGCGACCAGGCCCATGGGTCGAGCCTAGCCGGGCACGGGCAGCGCAGCTACGGCTAGAGGCCCAGCCGGTCGGCCAGCAGCGCCCGGTGGTACGCCGGGTCGCCGAGCAGCAGCTCGGTGCTCTTCGCCCGCTTGAAGTAGAGGTGGGCGTCGTGCTCCCAGGTGAAGCCGATCC
This sequence comes from Acidimicrobiia bacterium, assembly GCA_041619955.1. GTDB lineage: Bacteria > Actinomycetota > Acidimicrobiia > Spongiisociales > JAOTWH01 > JBFJZV01. The sequence goes on from JBFKDA010000021.1 coordinate 5,044, forward strand.
CCCCGTGGATCTGGATGTTCTCGGCGGCGCAGTGGAAGTAAGCCTCCGAGCAATACGACTTCGCCAGCGGGGCGGTGACCGGCAGCTCGTCGTTGTCCTCCGACGCCGCCCAGCCGGCGTAGTAGGCCGCAGATTTCGCCGACTCGACCTTCACCAGCATGTCCGCGCACTTGTGCTTGATCGCCTGGAACGACCCGATGGGCCGGCCGAACTGGACCCGCACCTTGGCGTATTCGACCGCCATGTCGAGGCACTGCTGCGCCCCGCCCACCTGCTCGGCGGCGAGCGCCACCGCGGCGAGGTCGAGCACCTTCACCAGGGTGTCCCACCCGCTGCCGTCCGCGCCCAGCATCGCGGTGGCCGGCACCCGCACGTCGGCGAGCTCGACGCGCGCCTGCTTGCGGGTCATATCCATCGTCTCCAGCCGGGTGCGGGTGATGCCGTCGGCGCTCGCATCCACCACGAACAGGCTGACCCCGGCCTCGGTACGTGCTGCGACCAGCAGCGTGTCGGCGACGTGGCCATCGACCACGTAGAGCTTGGTGCCGGTGAGGATGTAGTCGTCGCCGTCGGCCTTGGCCCGGAGCTGGATGCCCTCGGCGTCCCAGCGGCCCGACTCCTCCACGTGGGCGAGCGCAACGATCCTCGACCCGTCGGCGATCGCCGGCAGCAGCTCCTGCTTCTGCTCCTCCGAGCCGGCCACGAGCAGGGTGTTCGCCCCGAGCACCACCGTCGAGAGGAACGGCGCCGGGAACAGCGAGCGTCCCATCTCCTCCATGAGGATCACCAGCTCGAGGTAGCCGAACCCCGCCCCGCCGTACTCCTCCGGGATGTGCATGCCCTGCCAGCCCTGCATTGCGATCTGGGACCACAGCTCGGCGTCGTAGCCGGCGTCGGTCTCCATCAGCTCGCGCACCTTCTCCGAGGGCGCCTTGTCGTCGAGGAAGCTGCGCACCGTGTCGCGCAGCATCTCCTGCTCCTCGCTGAACGCGAAGTTCATGTGCGGTTCTCCAGGGTGGGGGCAGGGCGCGAGCTTACCGGGTGCGCAGCGCCAAGTAGCCTGCCCGGCGTGACCCCCTGGCACGACGAGGACGACCGCCTGCGCATCCGCAAGCTGTGCGTCGGCCCGCTCGAGAACAACGTGTACGTGGTGGTTTGCCGGCGAACCGGCCGGTCCGTGATCGTCGATGCGGCGGCCGAGGCCGACCGCGTCATCGCAGCGGCGGCCGGGACGCAGCCGGTGGCGGTGCTCACCACGCACGGGCACCACGACCACGTCGGGGCGGCCGCCGAGGTGTGCAAGAGGCTGGGCGTGCCGTTCCGGATCCATCACGCCGACGCGGCGCTGGCCGGCCTGCCGCCCGACCTCGCGATCGAGGACGAGGACGGGATCGAGGTCGGCGAGTTGACCCTGCGGGCGCTGCACACCCCGGGCCACACACCCGGCTCGACCTGCTTCACCGTGGGCCGCCACCTGTTCAGCGGCGACACGCTGTTCCCCGGCGGTCCCGGCGCCACCGCCGACGCCAGCGCGTTCAGCCGGGTCATCGACAGCTTCCGTACCCGGCTGTTCGTCCTCGACGACGACACCGTGGTGCATCCCGGCCACGGGCTCGACACGACGATCGGCGCGGAGCGACCCCACCTCGACGACTGGATCGCCCGCGGCTATTGAGAGGACGCGCAGCCATCGACACGAGCAGCGACAGGAGCAGCATGGAGCTCGGCCTGATGACGGAGCCGCAAGTGGGCGGGTCGTTCGCGTCCCACGTGCGCCTCGCCCGCTGGTGCGAGGAGCGCGACCTCGCCGTCTTCGCCCGGGCCGACCACTACCTGAACCAGGCCGAGTCCGGCCACGCGCTCGACGCGCTCACCGCGCTGGGCGGGCTGGCCCGCGAGACCGACCGAGTGGGGTTGTGCGTGCTGGTGAGCCCGCTGACGTTCCGCCACCCCGCGGTGATCGCCAAGTCGGCGGCGACGCTGGACGAGCTGTCGGGCGGGCGGTTCTCGCTCGGCGTCGGCACCGGCTGGATGGAGGCCGAGCACGAGGCGTTCGGGCTGGAGCTGTGGCCGCTCGCCGAGCGCTTCGCGCGACTGGAGGAGGCGCTGCGCTACCTGCACGCCGCGTTCGGGCGCACGCCGGGCGGCATGGACGGGGAGTACTACTCCCTGGCCGACGTCGCGGTGCTGCCCCGGCCTGCGAACGTGCCGATCGTCGTCGGCGGGGGCGGAGCCCGCAAGACGCCGACCCTCGCCGGCACCTACGCCGACGAGTACAACCAGTTCTCGGACAGCGCTGCAGCGCTGACGGAGAGGTTCGACGTGTTCCGGGAGGCCGCCCACGCCGCCGGCCGCGACCCCGACGACATCCTCGTGAGCGTCGTCACCCAGGTCTACGCCGGGGCGACCGACGCCGAGTACCGGGAGGTGCTCGCCGCGGCGGCCGCGTCGCGCGGCGTCTCGCCAGAGGAGTTCGAGCAGAGGCTGGTCGGCCGCAACATGCTGCACGGGACCCCGTCGAAGCTGCAGGAGACGCTCGCAGGGTTCGAGGACCTCGGCATCGGGCGGGTCTACCTCCAGTTCTACCGGTCGCTCGACGAGATCGGGACCGCCGAGCTCGACCGCACGCTCGAGCTGGTGCGGGGGGGTTGAGCAGGCCCCGAAACGGGATACCCTTGGGCCGATGGCCCACCTTCTCGAGATCGACGACCTCCACGCGTCCGCCGAGGGCACCGAGATCCTGCGCGGCGTCTCGCTGACCGTCGACGCAGGCGAGATCCATGCCCTGATGGGACCCAACGGCTCCGGCAAGTCGACGCTCGCCAACGTGCTGTTCGGCCACCCGCAGTACGAGATCACGGCGGGCCGGGTGCTCTACAAGGGCGAGGATGTCACCGCCTGGACGCCCGACCAGCGGGGCCGAGCCGGTATGTTCCTCGCCTTCCAGTACCCGGAGGAGATCCCGGGCGTGTCCGTGGTGAACTTCCTGCGGGCGGCGCTGTCGAACCGCACCGGCGTCGACTACACGGTGCTCGAGCTGCGCCTCCAGGTGATGGAGGCGATGAAGAGCCTCGGGATGGAGGCCACGTTCGCCGACCGCTACCTCAACGAGGGCTTCTCCGGCGGTGAGCGCAAGCGCAACGAGGTGCTCCAGATGGCCGTGCTCGACCCCGAGCTGGCGGTCCTGGACGAGACGGACTCGGGCCTCGACATCGACGCGCTCAAGACCGTGGCCGAAGGCGTGCAGCAGCTCGCCGGCCCCGACCGCGGCTTCCTCATCATCACCCATTACCAGCGGATGCTCGACTACATCACACCCGACGTCGTGCACGTGTTCCTCGGCGGACGGATCGTGGCCAGCGGCGGAGCCGACCTGGCCCGCCAGATCGAAGAACAGGGTTACGACGCCTTTCGCGCCGAAGCGGCGGCCCGGTGACCGACCTCGCCGACCTGCGCGCCGACTTCCCGCTGCTGCGCCGCGAGGTCAACGGCCACCGGATCGTCTACCTCGACTCGGCGGCCACCACCCAAAAGCCCGAGCAGGTGCTCGCGGCGATGGACGACTATTACCGCACGTGCAACGCCAACGTGCACCGGGGCGCCTACTCGATCGCGGCCGAGGCCACCGAGCGCTACGAGGGCGCCCGCACCAGGATCGCCGGCTTCGTCAATGCCGGCTCGGCCAACGAGGTGGTGTTCACCCGGGGCACCACCACCGGCATCAACTTCGTCGCCAACGGCTGGGGGCTCGACCACGTCGGCGAGGGCGACCGCATCTTGCTGACTGCGATGGAGCACCACGCCAACGTCGTGCCGTGGCAAATCCTCAGCCGTCGCACCGGGGCCAAGCTCGACTACCTCACCCTCACCCCCGACTACCGGATCGACCTCGCCGACCTCGACCGCCACCTCGACGCCCGCGTGAAGATCGTGGCGATCTCGGGCATGTCCAACGTGGTCGGCTCGATCGGGCCGGTGTCGGAGCTCGCCGAGGCCGCCCACCGGGTCGGTGCGCTCGTCGTGGTCGACGGCGCGCAGCTCGTCCCCCACATGGCGGTCGACGTCGCCGAGCTGGGCGCGGACTTCCTGGCGTTCAGCGCTCACAAGATGCTGGGACCCACCGGGATCGGCGCCCTGTGGGGGCGGCCGGAGCTGCTGGAGGAGATGGAGCCCACCGAGGGCGGCGGCGAGATGATCTCCGACGTCCAGCTCTACGAGTCGACCTGGGCCGACGTGCCCCACAAGTTCGAAGCGGGCACGCCGCCCATCGCCGAGGCGATCGGGTTCGGGGCCGCGGTCGACTACCTCGGCGCGATCGGCATGGACACGGTGCGCAAGCACGAGATCGACATCACCGGCTACGCGCTGGAACAGCTCGCCGAGATCCCGGACCTCACCGTGTACGGACCGTCCGACCCGATGGTGCGCGGCGGGGCGGTCAGCTTCACGCTCGCCGACATCCACGCCCACGATCTCCAGACGATCCTGGACGAGCGGGGCGTCTGCGTGCGGGCCGGCCACCATTGCGCCAGGCCGCTGATGCGCATCCTCGGCGTGCCGGCAACCGCCCGGGCGTCGTTCTACATCTACAACACCCGCGACGAGGTCGACCAGCTCGTGGCCGGCCTCCACGACGCCAGGAGGCTGTTCGGTGTCGGTTGAGGAGCTGTACCGGGAGGTCATCCTCGACCACTACCGGAACCCGCGCCACAAGGGCTCCCTCCCCGCGCCCGACGCGCACGCCGAGGGCCACAACCCGCTCTGCGGCGACGAGCTGGCCATCGACCTCGCATTCGACGACGACACCGTGGCTGCGGTGGCGATCTCGGGGCAGGGGTGCTCGATCAGCCAGGCGTCGGCGTCGATGATGTCCGACGCCATCATCGGGAAGTCCCGGGCGGACATCGACGACCTCGCCCACCGTTTCAAGCGGATGATGGACATCGAGGAGGGCGACCCGGGACTCGATCCCGAGCGCCCCGGCGCGGTGCTCGGCGACCTGGAGGCGCTCCAGGGCGTCCGCAAGTTCCCGGTGCGGATCAAGTGCGCCGACCTGCCATGGACCACGCTGGCCGAGGCACTCGAGGTGCCGGTCGACCACTGAGGCTGGCTGCCCCTACGACCCGGCCGCTACCCGCCGGCCCGCGCCACTGCATCCTGGACCCAGGCGTGCGCGGTCGGCGAATCGTCGGGGAGTGCCGCCGCCAGGGCGCGCAGCACGACGCTCATCGCAGGCTCCCCGGGGTGGGGCCGGTACGCCCTCGCCATCCAGGCGTCGTAGTCGTCGAACACCCGGCGATCGTCGACGAGCAACGCCGCGGTCAGCGAGCGGGCAGCCCAGGAGACGAAGTCGCCGGCGCGGCTCACCTCGAAGCCGTCCCACTTGGCACCGACCGCCGCGACGATCGCAGTGACCGAGCGTGCCAGCGCGCGGTGCTCCGGCATGCGCTCGTGGCGGATCGGGGGGGCCGGATCGGTGAACGACGGCAGGCTCTCCAGCGCGCCGCGCGCCTCCATCGCCGTGGGCGCCCACTGGTTGGCACCCACCGCGAGCGCCCAATGCGGCGACGACCCGAAACCGCGGCCCCCGGCGACGACAGGAGTGCCGGCGTCGCGCGCCGTCTCGATCACCGCCCGCGCCCCGGGGAGGTTGGCGGCTACCACGCAGCTCACCGCCACCGCGTGCGGGCCGTGGTCGTGGAGGAACGCGGCGAGCTGGTCGGCCGGCACGGACGGGCCCAGGTAGGTCACCGCCCAGCCTCCGCGGTTCAGCACGTGGCCCGCGATCCGCGACGGCAGGCTGTGCCACTCGCCCTCCACACACGCCACCACCACCCGGCCCTTCCGCGCGGCAGGCGGGTCCGCCGGAACGGCGCCAAGCGCCGCGACGACGTCCTCGGCGATGGCCGTCGCCATGTGCTCGCGAGCGATCGACCACTTCCCCGCCTCCCAGCGCTCGCCGACCTCGGCTTGGGCGCGGGCCACGATCTCGGTCATCACCTGCTCGGGAGGCGTGCCGGCTGCGACCTCGCCGAGCGCGACGACCGCGGCCTGCTCGCCGTCCCCCGACTCGACGGCGGCGAGGTAGCGCGTGATCGCGTCCGTCATCGGGTGCTGCTGGCCACGAGGCACACGACGTCGTCGGAGAGGCCCTGCGGCCCGACCCAGGCATCGAGCGCAACACCGAGGCTCTCGGCGATGGCCTTGGCGGGCAGGCCGGCGACTTCGGCGAGGGCCTGCGACAGCCGCTGCTCGCCGAAGGGCCGGCCCGCCGCGACGGCCTCGCCCAGGCCGTCGGTGAAGAGGAGGAGCGCGTCGCCGCCCTGTAGCCCCACCTCCACCTCCTCGATTCGCACCTCGTCGAAGACCCCGAGCAGCTCCCCGCGCACCGCCACCCGCTCCACCGTCCCGCCCGCCCGCACCACGACCGGCTGAGGGTGGCCGCCGGAGGCCACCCGTACGACGGGGCCGTCCCGATCCGCCGCCACCGTGGCCATCACGGCGGTCACGAAGCGGTGCGACCGCTCCAGCAGCAGCGTGTCGTTGAGGATCCGCAACGCCGCGGCCGGGCCCGACCCGGCCAGCGCGGCGGCCCGGAGCGAATGGCGGGCCGGGCCCGCGAGCACGGCGGCCCCGACCCCCTTGCCGCACACGTCGCCGACCGCGAGCGCCCACGACGAGTCGCCGACCGGGAAGACGTCGTAGAAGTCGCCGCCGAGGCGGGCGAGCTCGTGGGCTGGCCGGTACTCGACGGCGACGTCGAGGCCCGGCACCTGCTCCAGGCTCGGTGGGACGACGATGTCGCGGAACGCCGCCGCCACCCGGCTGCGCTCCTCGTACAGCTCAGCGCGGTCGAGGGCGGTGCCCGCCCGGCCGGCGATCGCCTCGAGCAGCTCGATGGCGCCGTCGCCCCACGCCGCCTCGCGCCGCACGGACAGCCTGCCTACCGGCTTGCCCCGCGCGGCGAGCGGCACCGACAGCAGGTGGCCGCCGGCGCCCGCCAGCTCCGCCGTGCGCTCGTCGTCGAACCGCCACCAGTCGGCGTCGCTTGCGGTCACCACGGCGCTCGGCGGCAGCTCGCGCACGCGCCGCCAGGCGTTTGGTGCCTGACGGCGGTCGCCCCGGGTGACGACTTCCCGGCCCCACGCGGCGTGGCGGGCCACGGACAGCACCAGCGGATCGACGCCCGCGACCACCGCATCGACCACCGCCACCCCTCCGTGGCGGGAAACGACGAGGTCGGCGAGGCGGGCGGCCAGGCGCTCCAGGTTGAGGGTGGCTGCGAGCACGGCGTCCGCCTCGATCAGCGCCCGCAATCGTTCTCGGGTGGCCGCAGTCGCATCCTCGGCCACCTGCACGGACTCCAGTAGCTCCTGGCGCTCGGCGGCCGCCTCCGCCTGGGCGCTCACGTCGTAGACGATGCCTGCGCCCTCGAGCATCTGCCCGCCGCCGTCGAGCACGACGAACCCCCGCCCCTCGACCCAGAGCGTGGCGCGGTCGGGCCGCACGATGCGATGCCGGACGAGGAACCGACCGCCGGACGCGGCGGCGGCCATGATCGTGGCCACCACCTGCTCACGGTCGTCGGGGTGGACGGCAGCGACGAAGTCCTCGAACGTCCCGCCGAACTCGTGCTCGGCCGTGACGCCGAAGAGCGCGCGGGTGGCGGCGTCCCACACCACCTTGCCAGCGCGCGGTTCCCAGCGCCAGACGCCGATCTCCGCGTCGGCCAGGAGTGTGCCGATATCCGTCGCGCCGTCCACGGCCGGGAGAGTACAAGTAATCCCTGCGGCCGAGCGTCGGCAGCAACCGGCGGCGGTCGCGCCTCCTGCCCGGACCGAGGCGCCATAATCGTCGTATGGAGTACGACGAGCGCACCGCCCTGCTGATCGTCGACGTGCAGAACGACTTCGCCCATCCCGACGGCTCGCTCTACGTGGCCGGCGGCGAGCAGGTCCCGGCGCTGGCGAACGCGGCGGCGGAGGAGGCTCGGGCCGGCGGCGCGCTGGTCGCCTACACCCAGGACTGGCACCCGCCGGATACGCCGCACTTCGAGAAGGACGGCGGTATCTGGCCGGTGCACTGCGTGCGGGACACCTGGGGAGCCGAGTTCCACGCCGGCCTCGTCGTCGACGGCGAGGTGGTGCGCAAGGGCACCGGCGGGGAGGACGGCTACTCGGGCTTCACGGTGCGCGACCCCGCAACCGGCGCCGAGCGGCCCACCGGGCTCGCCGAGCTCCTGCGAGCGCACGGCGTGACGAAGGTCGCGGTCGCCGGCATCGCCACCGACTACTGCGTGAAGGAAAGCGTGCTCGACGCCACCCGGGAGGGCTTCGAGGTCGCGGTGCTCGCCGACGCCATCCGGGCGGTCGACCTCGCGCCCGGCGACGGGGCGCGGGCGGTGGCGGCGATGGCGGGTGCCGGCGCGCACGTGCTGTGACCTGGGTCACCGACGACAACCTGGCGTTCCTCACCGACTTCTACGAGATCACGATGGCCCAGGCCTACGTCGCCACCGGCGCCGACGGGCCGGCGACGTTCGACCTGTTCGTCCGCCGCTTGCCGGAGCACCGCCGCTTCCTGGTCGCGGCCGGCCTCGAGCAGGCGCTGGACGGCCTGACGCGCTTCCGCTTCAACGCCCGGCTGCGCGACTACCTCGCCGGGCTCAGCATGTTCACCGACGAGTTTCTCGGCTACCTCGCCGATTTCCGCTTCGTCGGCGACGTGTGGGCGGTGCCCGAGGGCGAGGTGGTGTTCCCCACCGAGCCGATCGTTCGGGTGACCGCGCCGCTGCCGGCCGCGCAGCTCGTCGAGACCTTCCTGCTCAACACGATCGGCTTCCAGACGATGATCGCCTCGAAGGCGGCCCGGGTCGCGCTGGCGTGCCGCGATCGCCGTTTCGTCGATTTCTCGGCCCGGCGCGACCACGGCGCCGACGCCGCGCTCAAGGGAGCGCGCGCCGCCTTCGTCGGTGGGGCCGCGGCGACCTCGATGACGCTGGCGGGCCTCGAGTACGGGATCCCGGTCTCGGGGACCATGGCGCACTCGTTCGTGATGTCGTACCCGCGAGAGATCGACGCGTTCCGTGACTTCGCCCGCCTGTTCCCCGACGACGCGGTGCTGCTGATCGACACCTACGACACCGAGGAGGGGGCACGCCGTGCGGCCGCCGTGGCCACCGAGCTCGCCCGGGAGGGCATCGACGTGCGGGGCGTGCGCCTCGACTCCGGCGACCTGAGCCGGCTGGCGCGGGCGGTGCGGCGCATCCTCGACGACGCCGGGGGCGGGGGGGTCCAGATCTTCGTCTCGGGCGACCTCGACGAGTGGCAGATCGCCGAGATGGTCGGCGGCGGGGTGCCGGTGGACGCGTTCGGCGTCGGCACCCGGCTGGGCACCTCGACCGACGCCCCCTACCTCGGCGTCGTGTACAAGCTGGTCCAGGACGACGACGGCCCGGTGATGAAGCTGTCGTCCGGGAAGCTGACGCTGCCTGGCCGCAAGCAGGCGCACCGCCGCGACGGCCACGACGTCCTCGCCCTCGACGGCGAGGAGGTCGAGGGCGGCCGCCCCCTCCTCCACCAAGTCATGCATAACGGCGACCGCACCCATTCCCCCGAGCCCCTGGACGTGATCCGCGACCGGAGGGAAGCGGCGGTCGCCGCGCTCCCCAGCCGCCTCCGCACGCTGACCGGCGAAGAAGCACCCTACGAGGTGCAGCTCTCCGACGGCCTGCAGGCGCTCACCGCCCAAGTCCGCACCGACTTGGGCTCCTAGACGACGCCGCCCTCGGTCATCGGGTAGAGATCGAGCGCGGCATCCAGCTCGTCCTCGGGGAGCACCTCGAGCGCCAGGGCGGCGTCCCGGACGCTGGTCCCTTCCGAGAACGCCTTCTTCGCCACCTTGGCGGCGAGGTCGTAGCCGATCTTCGGCACCAGCGCGGTGATGATGATCACGTTGCGGTTGGCCAGCTCGGCGGTGCGCGCGGTGTCGGCCTCGATGCCGGCGACGCACCGGTCCGCCAGCACCGTGGCGGCGGAGCCGACCAGTTCGGCCGCCTCGAGCAGGTTGTGCGCCAGCACCGGCATCATCACGTTGAGCTCGAAGTTGCCGTTGGCCCCGCTCCAGGCGACGGTGGCGTCGTTGCCCATGACCTGGGCGGCCACCATCATCACCGCCTCGGGGATCACCGGGTTCACCTTGCCGGGCATGATCGACGAGCCGGGCTGGAGCGACGGCAGCCGGATCTCGGCGATGCCGGTGCGGGGCCCCGACGACAGCCAGCGCAGGTCGTTGGCGATCTTGAACAGCGACACCGCCACGGTGCGCAGCGCCCCCGACGCGCTGACCGCGGCGTCCTTGGCCGCCTGGGCTTCGAAGTGGTCTTCGGCCTCCCGGAAGGCGTGGCCGGTACGGGCCGCCAGCCCGGCGATCACGGCGGGCGCGAACTCCGGCGGGGCATTGATCCCCGTCCCCACCGCGGTGCCGCCCAGCGCCAGCTCCTCCAGCTCGCCGACCACCTCGCCGAGCCGGTCGGCGCCGTGGGCCGCCTGCGTGGCGTAGCCCGCGAACTCCTGGCCGAGCCGGATCGGGGTGGCGTCCATGAGGTGGGTCCGGCCGGGCTTGACGATGCCGTCGAACTCCTCGGCCTTGGCCTCGAGCGCGTCGGCGAGCCGATTTAGGGCGGGGATCGTGACCTCGCGCAGCGTCAGCACGGCGGCGACGTGGATCGCGGTGGGGATGACGTCGTTCGAGGACTGGGACGCGTTGACGTGGTCGTTGGGATGCACGAGCTTCGAGCCGACCTCGCCGCCCAGCAGCTGGGTGGCCCGGTTGGCGATCACCTCGTTGGCGTTCATGTTGGTCGACGTACCGGAGCCGGTCTGGAAGATGTCGACCGGGAACTGGTCGTCGTGGTCGCCGGCCGCCACCTCGTCGGCAGCCTGGACGATCGCGTCGGCGGTCTCCTTGGCCACGACGCCGAGGTCGCGGTTGACCTTGGCGGCCTCGGACTTGATGAGGCCGAGCGCATGGATGAACGGCCGCCCGAACCGCAGCCGGGAGATCGGGAAGTTCTCCACGGCCCGCTGGGTGCTCGCGCCGTAGAGGGCGTCGTCGGGCACCTGCACCTCGCCCATCGAGTCGCGCTCGATCCGCATGTCCGTACCCTTCGGTCGCGTCGACCTCAGCGTAGGCCTCGCCGGTAAACCTCGCAGCGCCGGGGTGCGTGTGGTTGGCTGAGATGCAAGGTGTCCTACCCATGACCGATCCGGTGGCGGGCGGCAGCCCGACGCAGATGCGGGAGACGTTCTCGGCCTTCTACCTCCGGGAGTTCCCGCGCCTCGTGGCGCTGACCGCCGCCGTCGGCGGCAACCGCGCCATCGCCGAGGACCTCGCCCAAGAGGCCATGCTCCGGGCGCACCGCCACTGGGATCGAATCGCAGCCTACGACAAGCCCGGAGCCTGGGCCCGCCGGGTCGCCATCAACCTCGCGACGTCTGCGCTGCGCCGCCGAACCGCCGAAGCACGGCGCGCCGTCCGCCTCGGCCACGCCAGCGGCACGATCCCGCCGCCCGACCCCGGCGACCACGAGGTCTGGGCGGCAGTGCGGGCGCTGCCCGCCCGGCAGCGGGCGGCGATCGCCCTCCACTACCTCGAGGACCGGCCGGTGAAGGAGATCGCCGCGATCCTCGAGTGCACGGAGTCCACCGCCAAAGCACACCTCCACAAGGGGCGCGCCGCCCTGGTGGCCGCCCTGGCCGACGAGAGAGGCCGCCCATGAACGACCAGGACATCCGCACCGCCTTCGAGCGACTCGACCGCGACGTGCGCAGCGCGGTCCGCTCTGCCGAGAGCCTGCAGCGGGTCTCGCGGCGGCGCCGCACCCGGATGATGCTCGTCCCCGCCGCGGCCGCCGCCGTCGTCGCCGTGGTCGTTTCGAGCGGCGCGTTGCTGCTCGACGACGCCGAGCCCGAGCCGGTGGCCACCACCCTCCCGACCGCCACGACCCCCACCCCAACCACCTTGCCCACCGTTCGGGGGACCGCCCCGGCCCTCCAGCCCGGCGACGTGCTGGCCGCCGGGCCGGAGGGCGTCGCCGTCGTGCGCGGTGACGAGGTCGTGACCCTGGCCACCGGGCCCGCCCGGGTCGCCGCCGGCGACCGCCGCGGCGGCCTGGTCTACGAGTCCGCGGGCGACATCTGGCACCTGCCGGCCGGCGCCACCGAGCCGACATTGCTCGTGCCCGGCGCCGACCTCCACGACGTCGCGATCGTCGACGGCGAGCCGGCCGTGCTCTTCACCGAGCACCTGGCCACCGCCGACGGCGACGGCGTGGCTGCGGCCGTCTCCTACCTCGGCCTCGACTCCCGCACCCGCGTCGCGGTCCTCGCCACCGACGGGTACGAGGGGTCGATCACCCGCGTGTCGTACGCCGGCGGCATCTTCGCGATCAGCCATTCGGCCGAGGGCATCGACTGGTTCGAGTTCGTCGACGCCGCCGGCGACCCGGTGGACGTGGCCAACCCGCGCCCGTTCGAGGCAGACAGCCAGGAGGACCTGGCGACGGGTCAGGGCGTTCTGAACCCCGACGGCGACCGGCTGGTGTTCATCCAGGGCGACGAGCAGGCACCGGAGGGCACCAGCGGCTTCGACGTGGTCGTGTGGAATCTCGTCGTGGGCGCCGAGGCGCTGCGCTGGCCTCTCGCGATCCAGGGCGCGGACGGCGCGCCGCTGCCGTCCTTCCAGTTCGTCCGCATCGACTCCGACGGCCAGGTGCTGCTCGTCGGCGCAGTCGACGCCGACCGCAACCCGCTGCAGCCGCTGCGCTTCGACCTGGCCGGCCCGCCGGACGCCACGCTGGTCGCCGCCGCTGGCGCGCCGTCGATCGTCGGTGCCGGCGTCCCGGTCGAGCAGCCCGTCGCACCGGAGGCGGCCGTGATCCCTGCCGAGGGGTTCGGGCGGGGCCTGCTCGTCGCCACGGGCGAGGCGGTCCGCTGGCTGCCCGATCCGAGCGACCCGCGCTCCGAGGGACGCGCGCACCTCGTGTGGGAGTACCGCGGCGAGGACCTGATGCTCGGTGCCGACCGGCGGGCCTTCGAAGACGGCTCCGGCGGGGCGGTCTTCGGCGGCGGGGGTGCGCCGGTGCGGTGGCTACCGCCGGGCGCCACCGCCGCCGCGGCCGTCGAGCTGGTCCCGGGCGGCGGCGACTTCCCGTTCACCCTGCATGGCGTGGCGCCTGTCGACGGCACGACCGTCGCCTACGGCACCCGGTTCGACGGGGAGCGGATCCGGCTGCTGACGGTCGCGCTGGCCTCCGGCGCCACGGCCGAGGTGGCGGCCCTCGACCTGCCGGGCGGCTGGGTCTCGAACGTCAGCTTCGACGGTGAGCGCTTCTGGGTGGCCGGTTACGAACGACCCGGCGCCGACTACTGCACCCGCACCTTCACCGTGGGGACCGACGGTGGCATCGCCGACGCTCCCGGCGTGCCGGCCACGTGCTCCGCCACCACCCTCTCGGAGCAGGCGCGAGTCTCACCCGACGGCAGCCTGGTGGCCTACATCGAATCCGGGTATGCCGGCACCGAGCCGGAGCTGGGCGACATCCTGCGAACCGGGTCGATCGACCTCGTCGTGGCCCGCACCTCCGACGGCTCCGAGGTGGCGCGGATCCCGGCGGGGACCGACACCCAGGACATCGTGCTCGTCCACGACTTCGACGGCGAGCGGATCGTCCTCTCCCGCCAGGCGCCCGAGCCGGCGCTCTCGCAGCAGGTGATGTTCGTGCTCGACCTCGGCTGCGCCGGGTGCGCTGGGCGGGTGGACACGGTGGCCGCCGGCGCCGGGCTCACGGGGCCCGCGGCGCCGGTCACCGAGGTGGTCGAGCTGCCCCCGCTGCCCGGCTGCTCCACCGACGGGCTGTTCGTCCCGACCGGCGAGCAGGCCGGCCTCCCCGCAGAGGTGGCGGCGGTGCGGGCGGCGATCCTCGCCGCCGCGGCTGCCTGCGACTTCACGGCGCTCGACGAGCTGGCCCTGGCCGGTGACTTCTCGCACAATTTCGACGCGGGCTCGCCGGGGATGTTCCTCCGGGCCGAGCAGGCGGGAGCCGGCGAGGTGCGCCTCATCGCCCAGGTGCTCGGCCTCCCGTTCGGGGCCGTCGAGGCCGGCGACGAGACGATCTACGTCTGGCCCCGGGTCGCCACCTACGAGACGTGGGACCAGGTGAGCATCGACGAGCAGAACGAGCTGGCGGCGGTGTACGACTTCCCCATCCAGCGCCAGTTCGGCGAGCTGGGCGGGTACTACGGGCTGCGGGTGGGCATCACCACGGGCGGCGACTGGGTGTTCGTCGCCAGCGGCGACTGATTCAGAGCCCGAGGAACGGGTCCCGCTCCGGCCCGCCGTCGACGGCGGCGAGGCCGTGCTCGAGCCGGTAGGCGTCGTAGCCCTTCTGCTCGAGCTGCTCGGCCAGCTCCGGCCCGCCCGACTCGACGATGTGGCCGGCCACCATCACGTGGATGCGGTCGACGGCGAGGTAGC
>JBFKDA010000022.1:0-19525 GCA_041619955.1 Acidimicrobiia bacterium
CCGTGGTTGTCGAGCGGCGGGGTGACGAACTCGGCGCCCTTCGCCGTCCATTCGGCGTAGACGGCGTCGATGTCAGCGACCCGGATGTTCATGAACGCGCTCACCCGGTCCGGGTCGGGGGGAGGCTCGAGGATCGTCTCGGGCTTGTCGGGCGTCGGTCCCCCACCGGTGTTGACGATCACCCACGTGTTCGCCAGCTTCACGAACGTCGGGGCGCCCTCGTGCTCGAACACGACCTCGCCACCCAGCACGTCGGCGTAGAAGGCGGCCGTGGCGGCGGTGTCCTTCGCCACGACGAAATGCGTGGTGATGATCCCCTCGTCCGGCACCGGCACGTCGCTGCGCTGCATCGCATCCTCCCGAGGTCGGCGTGGCTCGACCGTACCCCGTGGCCGGGCGTCCGGGGAACATATACTCGCGACTCGGACGAGCGACGCCAGGGAGAGGTGCCGACCATGCGTTACCGTCGACCACTCGACTTCCGAGCCGACGAGAAGGCTGCTCCCGCCGACCACCGGACCGAAGCGCCGTCGGCCGAGGCTGCGGGTGCCGACCCGCAGTACGCCGCCGCTCTGCGCATGCAGCGGGCCGGCGGCAACCGGGCTACCGAGTCGATCCTGCAGCGAGCCCCGGCCGCGCCTGCGGCGGAGGAGACCGGGCTGCCCCCGGCAGTGCAGGCAGGCATCGAGCGGCTGTCCGGGCTCGATCTCTCTGCCACGCGCGTCCGGTACGACTCGCCGAAGCCGGAGCGGCTCGGCAAGCTCGCCTACACGCAGGGCCACCAGATCGAGATGGCCCCCGGCCAGGACGAGCACGTCGCGCACGAGGCGTGGCACGTCGTGCAGCAGATGCAGGGTCGGGTGCGGGCGACCGCATCGGCCGATGGGGAAGCGGCCAACGACGACGCCGCACTCGAGCACGAGGCCGACCAGATGGCGGCCAAAGCCGTTGCGGGCCAGCGCGGCACCAAGCGGCCGCAACGGGCGTCGCAGGTGGCGCCCGTGCCGGCGCTGGCCGGGGCCGGAGCCGGCCCGACTCGGGGCGTCCTCCAGGCGCTCAACAAGTGCGTCGAGTGCGGGCACAAGCACACGACCACGTGCACGGTGAAGAACAAGGACGGCAACCCGTGCGGCTGCAAGTCCCACTCCTCGAAGTGGGACAGCGGCTCCAAGCAGGTGGGGGGCGGCAAGCGGGATCGGCGCCGCCAGGCGATGGGCGGTGCGGTCAACAATTAGTTCCCGGGCCACTGGGCCGTCGGGCCGACCACAGCAACGGAAACGGCCGGCGCCGGCACCGCACCGGCGCGCATAGAACATGGTTGAGCCGGGCACTCCTCCGGGGATCCCGCCCGATCGCGCGCCACCGCCGCGCCCGCACAGAGAGCCCCGCACCCATGCGCCCCATCCATCTCGTCGTCGCCCTGTTGGTCGCCTCCCTCCTGCTGGCTGCCCCCGCCGCCAGTGCCCACCACCCGCCCGGGCACGACCCGGCCGCCGTCGTCGCGGCCGTCGACGACATCGCCTGCAACGCCGGCGACCCCGGCTACCGGGAGTTCGTCACCGAGGTGGACGGCGAGCGGGCGTATGGGATCTTCGCCGCTCCCCCGGCGGGCACGACGCCGACCGCGCTGGTCGTCATCGGCCACGGCGCCTGGCACACGGTGGATTCCTGGCGGCACCACATCGAGGGAATGACCGCTGCGTACGACACCCTGACCGTGGCGATGGAGTACCGGGGCCTGGAGCGGGTCGACGCCCACCTCGGCGACGACCCCGACCACCCCGAGGCGAAGAACTGGCCAGAGCGCAAGGGTGGCGAGGACCTCATCGCCGCCGCCAAGCTGTTCCAGGCCGAGTGCCGCATCGACACGGTCATCCTGGCCGGGGTCAGCATGGGCGTGTCGATCTCCGGCTACGCGCTCTCGCACCTCGACCCGGCGGATCGCGGGCTCTTCGACTACTGGGTCACTGCCGAGGGCGTGCACTCGATGCTGGAGACCTACCAGGCGGCCAGCGCCGCCGGCAGCGAAGCCGCTGATTGGATCGAGGCCGAGACCGGCGGGCCCTACGACCCGTTGACCAACCATGGGCCTTACGCCGAGCGCACCAACGTCCTCCAGACCGCCGCGATCGAGGCGGCCGGGCTGGACCGGGTGGTCTACCTGCACGCGACGGCCGACGGCCTGGTGCCGTACAACCAGAGCCGGCAGATGTCGCGAGCCCTCCAGGTCCCGTTCGAGTTCTCCACGCTGACCTCGGCCGGCGAGGGCTCGGACGGCACGAGCTGGACCGACTACGTCGCCGATGGCGAGGGCCCGCTGGCCGGCCACGCCTCGGAGCGCGACGCGGACTCGCTGCTGATGCGGGCGACGTTCGCCCGGATCGGAGCCATCGCCACGGGCGACCTCGCCGACTGCGGCGAGTACCACGTCGGGGAGGGCGCCGGGTTCCCCGACGTCGAGTTCCAGCCGCTCGTGACCTACCCCTGCGACACCGAGCCCGCGGGCCCGCCGCCGGACGCGATGGACGACCACGCCACGACCACCGACAAGGTGGCGATCGACGTCGACGTGCTGGCCAACGACGCAGGCGACGACCTCACGATCGTGGCGTTCACGCAGCCGGAGGCTGGCACCGTCACCGAGAACGAGGACGGCACGCTGCGCTACGACCCGCAGCAGCAGCGACTGGGGACGTTCTCATTCGAGTACACGGTGGCCGCCCGCGACGGGCAGACCGACACCGCCACCGTCACCGTCGACGTGACCGACCACGAGGCAGGCGGCCCCGGCGGCAACGAGGGCCGCGTCCACGGTGCCGGGTACTGGCACCGCGGCTCCGGCGGCAAGTACGACAAGGTCGACTTCAGCTTCGACGCGAGGCACGACGACGGCGCAACGGCGGGCAAGCTGAAGCTGCACGACAAGGACCTCGGCGTGAAGATCGACGCCAAGGACGTCACGTCGTTGACGGCGGGCGAGGGCGTGGACTGCGGCGGGACGGTCCTCGACGACGCGGCCAGCTTCGCGTTCACCGCCACGGGAACGTTCGAGCTGGACGGCACGGAAGTCCACGACGCTTCGTTCTTCGCCTGCGGCGTCGACAACGGCAAGAACAACCAGCCGCCCATCGACTCGTTCCACGTCGAGTGCACCGCCGGATGCGCCTACTCGACGGCCGATCGCACTGCCGACTCCGGCATCGATGGCGGCAATATCCACCTCCGCGGGCCGATCGGCGAACCCGCGGCCGAAAGCCCCTCCGGCGCCGCGGCCTCGTCCGGGCCGATGGTGGTCGACCTCGACCCGATCCTGGTGTCGTCGGTGCCGGCAGGCACGCCGCTGGTGCTGACGGCGGCCGCGGAATCGGTGGCGGGGCTCGCGGCGGAAGTGCCGCTGACGCTGCGTTGGGGGACCGCGGCCGGCGCAACCGGCGAGACCGCGGCGGTAACCGACGCGGCAGGCGTGGCCACGTTCGTGGTGACGGTGCCCGCCGGCGACGTCGACTACATGGTGTGGGCCGACGAGCTCGGCTCGAACGGCGTGCGGCTCACCGGGACCTGAGCCGCGTCGGTCGCTGCGCCGCCCGCCGGCGACGCAGGCCGGTGCCACAATGTGGCCGGTGACCGCCGACCGCGCCGCCCACCCACCTCTCCCCCGGTGATCGACCGGCGAGCCGTGGACGTGTGGCTGGCCAGGCCCGCTGCGGGCAGCTACGAAGACGTCCGCACGGCATGCCTGGCCGTGGTCGACGACGAGGAGCGGCGGCGGATGGCACGGCTGCGCTTCGCGGCCGACCGCGACGCCTACCTCGTGGCCCACGCCATGGTCCGCGTGGTCCTCTCGACGTACGAGGACCGGGACCCCGCGAGCTGGCGCTTCGTGGCCAACGAGCACGGACGACCCGAGATCGACCCGGCGCAGCGCAGCAGGCTGAGCTTCAACCTCTCGCACACCCGCGGGCTCGTGGCCTGCGCGGTGGCGACCGGCCGCAGCGTCGGCGTCGACGTCGAGACCACCGACCGCCGCATCGACGCCGACGAGATCTCCCGCCGGCACTTCGCAGCCGCCGAGCACCGGGCACTCGCCGCGCTGCCAGAGGACCGGCGGGACCGCCGCTTCCTCGAGTACTGGACGCTGAAGGAGGCCTACATCAAGGCCCGCGGCGTGGGGCTCGGCCTGCCACTCGACTCGTTCGCGATCGAGCTCGGCGACGGTGGGCCCATCGGGATCAGCTTCGACGACCGTGCCGGCGACGACCCCTCGGGCTGGCAGTTCGACCAGCGATGGGTGTCGGCCACCGAGAGCCTTGCCGTCGCCATCCCCCGCCGCGGCGCCGACCTCGCCGTCACCCTCCGCGACGCGCTACCGCTGCTCGGAAGTGGCCAGCGCGGGCTCGGGACGTTCCACGAGCGCGACCAACCGCCCGGCGCGCCGCTCGTAGGCGTAAACCAGCGCCACGAGGATCGTCGCGACGATCATGAGGCCCAGGCTGCGCGGCCACCGCACCACGCGGATGACCCACCGCGTGATGCCAGCATCGACGTCCACGAGCCGCTCGAACGCCCACACTGAGCTGATCGCCGCCAGCGCCAACGAACCGCCCACGAAGACGGGCCGGTAGTGCGTGGTACGGCTCAGCAGGAACAGGGCCGGGAACACCACCAGGATGATGGCGACCTGGCCGATCTCGATCCCCACGTTGCGTCCCAGCAGCGACACGAGCTGGGTGGGGCGGCTGACGTCGAGGGTCTCGACGACGCGAGCGAATCCCATGCCGTGGAAGAGGCCGAACGCGAAGGCGAGGATCCACTCCCGCTCCCGCAGCACCGGCCACAGGTTGTGCACGGCCGCGGCGGTGATCGAGAGCGCGATGATCACCTCGACCAGGCGCGACGGCGGCAGCGGCAGCAGATCGAGGCCGGCGAGCGTGAACGTGATCGAATGGGCCACCGTGAACATCGACGCCACCTTCAGCACGCGCCACAGCCCCGACGAGAACGACGGCGCAGGACGCCACGTCGCCACCCACACCAGCACGGCAGGCAGCAGGAGCACCACGATGAAGAGGATGTGGTCGGGGCCGGACCGGATGTGCTCGACGCCGAGCTCGACGCTGGCGGTGAAGTTCTTCCACTGGCTGCGGCCGCCCAGGTCGACCGTCGCCGAGCGGTTGCCGGCGTTCATGACCACCAGCGAGTTCGACTCCTGGTCGATGACCCCGCGGAGCAGGTCGTTGCGCAGCAGCACCAGGTTCGACTGGCCGTCGGACTCGTCGATGAACGGATCGAACGTGAAGTCGAGGCGCGGCGGGATCTCGGCGACCGGCACGGCCACCTCGAAGGGGAACAGGGCGTAGCCACCGCCGTCGAAGCGCAGCTCGTCGAGGAACAGCTCGACGCCGGCAAACTCGATCGGCCACGGCTGCCCGTCCGCGCCCACCGACGTGTGCGCCAGCAGGTACTCGTGGATCCGGGAGAGGTTCGCCTCGAGCTCGCCCAGAACCTCCTCCCGCGAGCCCTCGAGTTCGAGATCGAAGGTTCGCCGGACATCGTCGTACGGCAGCTCGACGCGTCCGCCCAGCTCGCTCGCGCCGACGTCGATGTAGAGGTACGCGGAGTCGTAGTCGTGCGCCGACGCCGCCGGTGCGAGCAGGCCGAAGGCGGCCACGCCGAGGAGGATCAACGTGAACGCTCGGTTCGCAGGCCCTCGCCTCATCCTCACCACTTCGTCGCTCGACACCTCGCCACCGGCAAGTCACCGGCAGGTCACCGGCGGGAAGCCACCGTGAGCGCTCTGCTCGATCTCGCACGGCGCTCAGCCGTCGGTAGAGTAGCCCGCCAACCCATATGCACGAGGTTGAGCCACGAATGGGCCGCGAACAGCTCGGAACAGCCGATCCGGGGCGGGTTCCGACCCGTCGCGGTGGGCGCCGTGCGCCGCGCCTGCGGCCCCGTCCACCGCGTCGAACATGACCAGCCGGTGCCAGCGCCTGGTCGACTACGTCAGCGCCGAGCTGCTGCTCGATCCCGATCACGAGCTGACTGCCGACGACGAGATGCTCGAGTCCCGGTTGATCGATTCGTTCGGCTTGGTGCACCTCGTGGCCTTCATCGGCTCCGAGTTCGAGATCACGGTTCCGACCGAGCACCTCGTGGTGGAGAACTTCCGCTCGGTGCGTGCGATCGACGCCTACCTCGACTACGTTCAAAACGGTCGCGGTGGCTGAGCGCGCCGACCGGAGCCTGACGAGTGCCCAGCAGCTCATGTGGGCCAGCCAGCAACGCCATCCCGACGCGCCGCTGTACAACTCCGCCTTCCTGTTCGATATCGCCGGCCCGCTCGACGTTGAGGCATTCACCCGGGCGTTCGCCCGGCTCGTCGCCGACGCCGATGCGCTGCGGACGGTCATCCGCAGCGAGGACGGGCGGCCGAGCCAGCACGTGCTCCCGGCCGTCGACGGTGAGCTCCCCGTGGTCGACGTCGGGCCCGGGACGGATGCGGCCGTCGCCTGGGCGCAGTTGCGGGCGGAAGCCCCGTTGGACATCGAGCGGCGCACCTTCGACTCGGCGCTCCTCCGCGCCGGCCCGGCCCGGTACGCGTGGTACCTCAACCAGCATCACGTGGTCACCGATGCGTGGAGCATCGCGCTCCTGTTCGAGCGGCTGGAGGCCTGCTACCGGGCGGCCATCGGCGGCGCCGCCGCGCCCGAGCACCCGTTCCCGGCGTACGCCGACTACGTCGCCTCCGAGGCGTCGGCCGCTGCCGGCGATCGGGCGCCGACGCCGGCCGCCGCAGTGGCACCGCTCATCTACGGGCGGCGCCCTCGCCACGTCACCACCGCCAACGTCCGCACGACCGTCGAGCTGACGGCGGCGCAGTCCGACGCGCTCCGCCGCCGCAGCGCGCAGCCCGGCACGCAGGCGCTCACCCCCGACCTCGGCCTGTTCCAGGTGTTCGCAACGGCCCTGTTCGCGTACCTGCACCGCATCAGCGGCCAGGAGACCGTCACGGTGGCGGCCCCCGCCCACAACCGGGCCACCCGCAGCGCCCGACGGTCGGTCGGGCTGTTCATGGAGCTGTTCCCGCTCCAGGTCGACGTCGACCCCGACGACACCTTCGCGTCGCTGCACGCCAAGGTGCAGCAGGCGACGACCAGCTTCATCCTGGCCGCCGGCCCCGGTCGAGCCGATCCCGACAGCAACCGGGCGATCAACATCGTCCTCAACTTCCTGACGGCGCAGTTCGGCAGCTTCGCCGGGCTGGCGGTCACGACGCACTGGGTGCACCCCGGCAGCGTCGACGCCCACCACCACCTGCGGCTCCAGGTGTCCGACTTCGACGCCACCGGGCGCTTCACGCTGGCGTTCGACGCCAACACCGGCGTGCTCGACGAACGGTTGCAGGCCGCGGTGCCGGCGCATTTCCGACGGGTGCTGGACGCCATGCTCGACGACTGGGACCAGCCCATCGGCGCAGTCCCGCTACTCGACCCCTCCGGTACCGCCGAGGTCGTGGCGCTCGCCGGGGGCGCAGCACCGCCCCACCCCGCCTCGGACGTCGTATCGGAGTTCGCCGCCCGCGCCGCCGAGACGCCCGACGCCACCGCCGTGCGCGAAGGCGATGCGGCGTGGACGTATGCAGACGTCGACCGGGCCACCGCCGGGGTCGCCGCCTCGATCGCGCCCGGCTCGGTGGTCGGGGTCGCCCTCCCCCGGTCGGCCCGAGCGGTGATGGCGATCCTGGGCGTGTTGCGCGCCGGGGCCGCCTACGTGCCAATCGATCCGTCCTGGCCGGCGGAGCGGATCGACTACGTCATCCGTGACGCGGCGTGCGCCCTCGTCATTGCCGACGACGGAGCCATCGCGGCCACGGGCGTGCCGATGCTCGGGTTCGACGCGGCCGCCGGCCGGCCTCCCGCAGCGGCCGGTCCCGGGCCGGCGCCCCAGGATCTGGCCTACATCTTGTACACGTCGGGGTCGACCGGTGCGCCGAAGGGCGTGATGATCGCGCATCGGTCCCTCGCCAACTACGTGGGTTGGGCGCGGCGTTTCTACGGCGAGCGCCTGACGTTCCCGCTGTTCTCGCCGCTGACGTTCGACCTCACCGTCACGTCGATCTTCGTGCCGCTGACGTCGGGCGGCTCGATCGTGGCGTACCCGGAGACGTCGGCGCGGTCGGACCTCGCCGTGCTCGACGTGTTCGACGACGACCGCGTCGACATCGTGAAGCTCACGCCGTCGCACCTTTCGCTGCTGGCCGATCGCGACCTGTCCGGCTCCCGGATCCGCCAGCTGATCCTCGGTGGGGAGGATCTCACCACCGCCGCGGCCGGCCGGATCCACCGCCAGTTCGGCGGGCAGGTGCTGATCCACAACGAGTACGGCCCCACCGAGGCCACCGTCGGTTGCGTCGTCCACACGTTCGACCCGGCGGTCGACACCGGCACCAGCGTGCCGATCGGCCGACCCATCACCGGCATGCGCGCCCACGTGCTCGACGCCGCCGGCCGCCCGGTCCCGTTCGGCGTGCCCGGTGAGCTGTGGGTGGCGGGCGAAGGCGTGGCCCGCGGATACGCGGCCAAACCCGCGCTCACCGCCGAGCGCTTCGCCGGGAGCCCGGCGCCGGACGAGGATCGCCGCTACGCCACCGGCGACCTGGCCCGCCTCCGGCCCGACGGCACGCTCGAGTACCTCGGCCGCCGCGACAACCAGGTCAAGGTCCGGGGCGCCCGGATCGAGCTCGACGAGGTCGAGGCGGCGCTTGCCGCCCACCCCGGCGTCACCGCGGCGGCGGTCCGGGTGTGGCGGCCGGCGGCAGATGAGGACGCACCCCCGGTGCACTGCTCGCGGTGCGGGCTGGCGTCGGACTACCCGGGCGCGTCCTTCGACGCCGAGCGGGTCTGCAACGAGTGCCGGGCCTTCGAGGGCTACCGCGATCGTGCCCGCGCCTACTTCAAGCCCGAGCGCGAGCTCGTGGAGATCCTGACGTCGGCACCCCACCGGTCGGCCTACGACTGCCTGGTGCTGCTCAGCGGCGGCAAGGACAGCACGTACATGCTGTGCCGGCTCGCCGACATGGGCCTGCGGGTCCTGGCGTTCACGCTCGACAACGGATACATCTCCGACGAGGCCAAGCAGAACATCGGCCGGGTCGTGCAGGAGCTCGGCGTCGACCACGTGTTCGCCACGACGCCCGCCATGAACGAGATCTTCGTCGACAGCCTGCAACGCTACGCGAACGTGTGCAACGGCTGCTTCAAGACCATCTACACGCTCAGCATGCAGACGGCGCGCGAGCACGGCATCCCGTTCATCGTCACCGGGCTGTCCCGCGGCCAGTTCTTCGAGACGCGGCTCACGGAGGACCTGTTCACCGAGCTGACCGTGAGCGCCGACCAGATCGACGCCAACGTGCTCGAAGCCCGCAAGGCCTACCACCGGGCGGACGACGCGGTGCGGCGCCTGCTCGACGTCTCGGTGTTCGAAGACGACGGCGTGTTCGACGAGGTCGCGTTCGTCGACTTCTACCGGTACGTCGACGTGGGGCTCGACGACCTCTACGCGTACCTCGAGCGGCGAGTGCCCTGGGTGCGCCCCACCGACACGGGCCGCTCCACGAACTGCCGGATCAACGACGTCGGCATCTACTTCCACCGCAAGGTGCGCGGCTTCCACAACTACGCACTGCCGTACAGCTGGGACGTGCGGATGGGCCACAAGTCGCGCGACGCGGCGATCGCCGAGCTCGACGACGACATCGACGTCGGCGAGGTGCACCGGATCCTCGACGAGATCGGGTACCCGGGCGACCTCACCGAGATCGAGGCGCGCGAGCGGCTGGTCGCGTACTACGTGGCGCCGGCGGAGATCCCCAGCGGCGAGCTGCGCGCGCACCTCGAGTCGATCCTGCCCCGGCAGATGATCCCGGCGCAGTTCGTCAGGCTCGACGCGCTGCCGCTGACCGCCAACGGCAAGCTCGACCGGCCCGCCCTGCCGGCGCCGGGGACGGACCGGCCGGACACCGGCGCCACCTTCCTCGCCCCCCGCAACGACGTCGAGCGGGCGCTGGCAGCGGTGTGGGAGGACGTCCTCGGCATCACGGGGGTGGGCATCCGCGACAGCTACCTCGACCTCGGCGGCGACTCGATCACCGCCATCCAGATCGTCGCCCGGGCAGGCCGCGCCGGGTATCCGATCACGCTCACCGACCTGTTCTCCGACCTCACGATCGAGAAGCTGGCGGCGTCCCTGGACCCGGCGCATGCCACCCAATCGACGCCGGTCGGCGGAGCGCCGGCGGACGCCGAGCCGATGAGGTCGGGCGGCTTCCTCGCCGACCTCGACGACCAGGCGCGCGCCGACCTCGCGGCAGCCCTCGCCCGGGCCGAGGGAACCGCCTGATGGTCGAGACCCGCCTGACCAACGTCGAGGACGTCTACCCGCTGACCGCGATGCAGCAGGGCATGCTGTATCACACGGTGGCGGAGCCCGGGTCGGTCAACTACATCGACCTGGTGGTCGTGGAGCTATCCGGCGACTTGGACCTCCCGGCGTTCCGGCGGGCATGGGACGACCTCGTCGCCCGCCACGCCACGCTGCGCACGGCCTTCCTGTGGGACGGCGTCGACGAGCCCCTCCAGGTGGTCCGCGAGCGCGTCGAGTTGGAGTGGGACGAACGCGACCTCACCGCGCTCGACGATGCCGAGCGCGAGGCGGCGATCGCCGCGGCGCTCCGCGACGCGAGGGCCAGGGGATTCGACCCGGCCGTCGCGCCGCTCACCCGGATGCTCGTCATGCGAACGGCGCCAGACCGGTGGCGCTGGGTGTGGAGCATGCACCACGCCATTGCCGACGGCTGGTCGGTGGAGGTGCTGTTGGACGAGGCCTTCGAGCTGTACCGGGCGCACCGGGAGGGCACGCCTCCGGACCTCGCGGCGCCGTTCCCGTATCGCGACTTCATCGAGGCGTACACCGCCCGGTCCCGGTCCGGCGAGGAGAGGTTCTGGCGGGACCGGCTCGCCGGGTTCACCGAGCCCCATGGCCTGGAGGTCCCGGGCCTCCCGCCTGCCGACACCGACCGCGGCCCCGAGATGCACCGCGTCCCGGTGGACCGCGCCACGTCGGCGGCGATCAAGGCCACAGCCGCCGCGCACCGGGTGACGCTGAACACCGTGCTCGTCGGCGCGTGGTCGCTGGTGCTCTCGCGGTGGATGCGCACCGCCGACGCCGTGTTCGGGGTCACCGTGGCGGGACGCCCCGCGGACCTGGCCGGAGTCGAGCGCGGCGTGGGGCTCTTCATCAATACCCTGCCGCTCCGGGTCGACGTTTCACCGACCCGACGGGTCGGGGAGTGGCTGCGCGACGTCCAGCGCAGCCAACTCGAGGCGCAGCGGCACGACCAGGCGTCGCTGGCCGCGATCCAGCGATGGAGCGACATCCCCAGCGGCAGCGCGCTGTTCGAGAGCATCGTCGTGGTCGAGAACTACCCGCACGCGAGCAGCCGCCGCGGGGGCGCCGGCCTCACCATCGGCGACGTTCGATACATCGAGTCGAGCAACTACCCCCTGGCCGTACTCGTCGAGACGGGCGACGAGCTGGAGCTGATCTTCGTGCACGACACCGCCCGGCTCTCGGCGCGCGCCGTCCGTGGCATCGCCGCGCAGCTGTTGGCAGTGCTCGAAGGGATCGTGGCGGCCCCCGAGGCGCGCCTGGCCGACGTGCGCGTCCTCCCCGGCGACGACGCCGCCGAGGTGTTCGCGCTGGGCCGGGGTCCCGACCTAACGCCCGACGACCGCACCATCCACGAGCTCATCGCCGCGGCCGCGGCCCGCACCCCCGATGCAGCGGCGGTGTCGTGCGGGGATCGGTCGATCACGTATGCCGAGCTGGAGGCCGCGGCCGGCGAGATCGCGGTGCGGCTGGCGGCGGCCGGTGCCGGCCCGGGCCGCCTCGTGGGCCTGTTCCTGCCGCGGTCGATCGAGCTGGTCGCCGGGATGCTCGGCATCCTCCAGGCAGGCGCGGCGTACGTCCCGCTCGACCCGGCGTACCCGGCCGAGCACATCCGGGGATTGCTCTCCGCCGACGACATCGGCATCGTGCTGACCGACGCGGCACGCCGCGCGGCCGTCGCGGCGCCCACGACCGTGGTCCTCGTCGACGATCCGGCGCCCGCTTCCCCACCGGCCCCCCGACCGGCCGCCACGGCCGACGACCTCGCCTACGTCATCCATACGTCGGGCTCCACGGGCCGGCCCAAGGGGGTGATGGTGACCCACCGCAACCTGGTCGCCTCCACGCTGGCGCGCCCCGCGCATTACGGCGAGCCCGTGGGCGCCTTCCTGCTGCTGTCATCGTTCGCATTCGACAGCTCGGTCGCAGGGATCTTCTGGTCGCTGACCACCGGGGGCACGCTCGTCCTGCCTGAGCCGGGGCTCGAATTGGACGCCGACGCGCTGGTCGACCTCGCTGCGCGCCACCACGTCACCCACACCCTGTGCCTGCCCTCCGTGTACCGGGCACTGCTCGACAGCGCTCGCGACGGCCAGCTCGCATCGCTGCGGGTGGCGATCGTCGCCGGCGAGGCGTGCCCGCCGGGGATCGTCGACGCCCACCAGGCGCAGCTCCCGGCCGCCTCCCTCCACAACGAGTACGGACCCACCGAGGGCACCGTGTGGGCGATCGTCCACCAGGCGGACGAGGCCGACCGGGGCGCGGCGCTGCCGATCGGCCGCCCCATCGCCGGTGCCTGGGTGTTCCTCCTCGACGAGTACGGAAGTCCCGTGCCGCTCGGCTTCCCGGGCGAGCTGTGCATCGCAGGCGCCGCGGTGAGCACCGGCTACCTCGGCCGGCCGGACCTCACCGCCGAGCGTTTCGCGTCGATCGACCTCGGCGGAGACAGCCACCGCGTCTACCGCACCGGCGACCTCGCGGCGTTCCGGGACGACGGGGTGATCGAGTTCCTCGGGCGGATCGACCACCAGCTCAAGATCCGCGGCCATCGCGTCGAGCCCGGCGCCGTCGCGGCCGCGCTGCGAGAGCTGCCCGGCGTGCGGGACGCTGTGGTGACCGGCCGCACCGTCGCCGCCAGGGGGGGCATGCAGCTCGTCGCCTACGTCGTCGGTGGCGACGGATTCGATGCCGCGAGCGTCGCGCCGGCGCTCGGGGGCGCGCTGCCGGCGTTCATGGTGCCCGACGTGGTCGTCCCGCTGCCGGAGCTGCCGCGCCTGGCCAACGGCAAGGTCGACCTGGCCCGGCTGCCCGGCCCGGAAGCCGACGACGGCCGCCACGTCGAGCCCCGCTCGGCCGCGGAGGCCACCCTGGCGTCGATCTGGGCCGAGCTGCTCGGCCTCGACGAGGTTGGCGTGCAGGATGACTTCTTCGCCCTCGGCGGCGACTCGATCGTCAGCTTGCAGATGATCTCGAGGGCCCGCCGGGCCGGGATCGACGTCCAGCCGGGGCAGATCCTGACCCACCCCACCGTCGCCGCCCTGGCGGCGGCGAGCCCGGAGCCGGCGCCGTCGCAGCCGGCCGCGAAGCCGGTGACCGGGCCGGTGCGGCTCGGGCCGATCCAGCGCTGGTTCTTCGAGCTCGGCCTCACCAACCCGGCCCACTGGAACCAGTCGGGCCTGTTCGAGGTGCCGGCCGACGTCGACGTCGACGCGTTGCAGGCGGCGCTCCAGGCGGTGGCCGACCGCCACGAGATGCTGCGCGCCCGCTACGAGCGGACCGCCGGCGAGTGGCGGCAGGTGGTCGGCGAGCCCGTCGCCGTGGCGCTCGAGATCGTCGACGCAGCCGATCTCGACGTCGACGCCATCGTCGCCGCCCGCCAGGCCGGCATCGACCTGGCGGCCGGGCCGCTGTTCCGACCGGTCCTCATCCGGCGCGGCCCGGCATTGCCTGCGCGGCTGGCGCTCGTCGTGCACCACCTCGTCGTCGACGTCGTCTCCTGGGGCATCCTCAGCGACGAGATCGACGCCGCCTACCGGCAGGCCGCGGCGGGCGACCCTGTCGCGCTGGCCCCGCCCACGACGCCGTTCCGCGACTGGGTCGAGCACCTCGCCGCCGCCGACCGCAGCGGCGAGGCCGCCTACTGGTCGCAGGCCGCCCTCCCCGCCGCGGCGCTGGACGCGGGGCCGGAGTCGTCGCGCGCCGTCGTGACCGTGGAGCTCGACGCCGCCGCCACCGCCCAGCTGCTGACCACCGCCAACGACGCGTACCAGACGACCGCCGAGGACCTGCTCGTCGCGGCACTCGCCGACGTCGCCGCCACCTGGGTGGGACCGGACGCGGCGACGTTCCTGCTCGAGGGCCACGGCCGCCCCACCGACGTTCCGGGCGTCGACCTGTCCGGCACCGTCGGCTGGTTCAGCACCCTCTACCCGGTGACGCTGCCGCGGCTCGCCGACGACGGAGCGTTGATCAAGACGGCGAAGGAGCGCCTGCGGGCCGTTCCCGACCGCGGCATCGGGTACGGCGCGCTCCGGTACCTCGCCCGCCACCCGGACCTCGTCGGCCAGCCCCTGCCATCGCTGTCCTTCAACTACCTCGGGCGGACCACCCCCAGCCGGGCCGGCGGCGTTCTGCAGTGGCTCTCCTGGCTGAACGACACCGCTCGCGGTCCGACCAACCCCCGCCCGCACCTCCTGGAAGTGGTCGCCGAGGTGCGCGACGGCGCCCTCGTGGTGCGCTGGCACCACAGCGACGCGCGGCACGACCAGGCGGCCGTCGCCGCGCTCGCCGGCGCCCACCTCGACCGCCTGCGCCGGCTGCTGGCGCACTGCGCGAGCCCGGGCACTCGCGGCTTCACCCCGTCGGACTTCCCCGAGGCGGGTCTCAGTCAGGACGAGCTCGACCGATTCCTGGACGAGCTGGCATGACGACGGCGACCCGGGCCAACGTCGCCGGGCTCCTCCCGCTGCTGCCCAACCAGCAGGCGCTGCTGCTGGCGCGCGGCCTCCACCGGGAGGACCCGGGGCTCATCCACGTGACGTTCACGCTCCGCGGCGGCCTCGACGTCGACCGGTACCTCGCGGCCTGGCGGGCGGTGATCCGGCGCCATCCGGCGCTGCGCGCGTCGATCCGGGCCCGCGAGGGCGGCGACCCGATGGTGGTGATCTGGCACGACGTCGAGCTCCCGGTCGAGGTGCTCGACTGGCGCGCGCTCGACGGCGCGACCCGGGCCCAGCGCTGGGACCGGCTGCTGGTGGCCGACCGGCGGCTGGGGCTCGATCCGGCGGCGGAGCCGGTGATGCGACTGCGCGTCGTCCGGGTCGCCGACGGCGCCTTCGAGGTGCTGTGGAGCAGCCATCACCTGTTCGTCGACGGGTGGTCGGCGGCGATCGTCCTCGAGGACGTCATGGCCCGGTACCGGGGCGGCCAGGCGACCGATGCCGGACCCGCGCCGCCGGATGCGCTGCGGGCATACGTCCGCTGGATGCAAGGCGCCGACGACGCCGCCGCCCGAGACTTCTGGCGGGAGCGCCTGGCAGGGTACGACGGCGCGCCCCGGCTGACGCTGGGCGACCCGGACCCGGCCGCCGCCGGGTACGGGGAGCTGACGGTGCAGATCCCCGCCGAGCTGGCCGAGCGCCTCGGCGCCGCGGCGGCGCATGCCGGCGTCACCGCGAACGCGTTCGTCCAATGCGCATGGTCGCTGCTCCTGGCCAGGCTGCTCCGCACGGACGACGTGGTATTCGGCACGACGGTCGCCGGTCGCGCCGCGCCCGTCGCGGGCATCGAGCGGCTCGTCGGCTTCCTCTCGAACGCGGTGCCGATCCGGATGCGGCTCGATCCGGCCCAGCCGGTGGCGGAACTGCTCGGCTCGGCCCGGGACGCCCAGTTCGCGATGCAGCCGTTCGAGCACGCGCCGCTGGCGTCGATCCACGGATGGAGCGGCGTCCCCGGCAGCCGGGCGATGTTCGAGACGTTCCTGATGGTGGCCAACTACCGGTTCGCCGCCGCCGACCCGCCGGCCGGTGCCGACCCCCCGGCCAATGGCGGCGCGCCGCCGGATGGCAGCGTCGCACACTCGGACTTCGACAGCGGGCTCACCGCGACCTTCCCGTTCGTCGTGGCAGTGGCGCTCGGCGTCTTGACGTTCGTCCGCTGCCGCTTCGAGCTGGCTCGCTGCACGCCGGAGGCGGCGGAGCTCGTGGCCGCGCAGCTCCTCGACACGATCCGGGCCATGATCGACGCCCCCGGGTCGACCGTGGGCGAGCTTCAGGCCCGATCGGGCGACCACCTGGACGGCGTGGTGACGCGCGCCGGCGACGAGCCGGCACCGGCCGCGCGGCGCGCCCCCACCCCTCCTGGCGACGACGTCGAGCTGCGCATGGCGCAGCTCTGGGAAGAGGTGCTGGGCATCGAGGGCATCGGTGTCCACGACGACTACTTCACGCTCGGCGGCACGTCGATCACCGCGGTGCGGCTGTTCGGGCTCATCGAGGACCGCTTCGGCCAGCGGCTCCCCCTCTCGACGCTGCTCACCGGGGCGACGATCGCCGACCTCGCGAAGTTGCTCCGCGGCGGCGAGCCGCCCCGGCCGGCGGTGCGGGCACTCGTGCCCATCCAGCCGAAGGGCTCCCAGCCACCGATCGCCTGCCTCCACCCCAACACCGGGCACGTCCTGTTCTACCGGACCCTCGCCGAACGGCTCGGCCCCGACCAGCCGCTGTATGGCTTCGAGCCGGTCGGGCTGGACGGCGTCGCCGAGCCGCTGGAAACCGTGGCCGAGATGGCCGCGCTCTACGTGGATGAGCTGCGCACCGTGCAGCCACGCGGTCCGTACCGGTTGGTCGGCCATTGCTTCGGCGGCGTGCTCGCACTCGAGATGGCGCGCCTGCTCGAAGCGCGAGGGGAGCCGATCGACCTGCTCGCCGTGCTCGACCCGCCCCGGCTGCAGACGGATGCGGCCCGCGAGCGTGCCGCCCGCATCTGGCGAGAGCGCGGGGTGATGGCGCTGCCGGGCGCCGCCACACGGCGCCTGGTGCACGTGGCGCGCCGGGAGCTGCGCAAGACCGTGGTGCGCTGGTGGGGCCAGGCCTTCGGCGGCGCCGGCGGCCGCCAGCGGGCCAACCAGGAACGCATCCGGGACGTCTGCGACCGGGCGCTCGCCACCTACGAGGCGGTCCCGTGCTCGACCCCGATCACCCTGATCACGTCGACCGAGGAGAACCGCTGGTCGGCGGGCATCGTCGCCGACTGGCGGGCACTCACTCCCGAGCTGCAACTCGGCCGAGTCGACAGCGGCCACGGATCGATGCTCGACGAGCCGGCGGTCGGCGCAGTGGCCGCCATCATCGTGAGCAGCCTGTCGATGCCGTCAGCCGGGCAGAGCCGGGAGCGCTGAGCGGCGGTGCAGCTCCAGGCGCGGTTCGTCACCATGGCCGAAGCTCGGCCGGCCGCGACCGCGGTCGTCATGGGTGGCGATCGGCTGACCTACGGCGAGCTGCACGCGGCCAGCCTCCGGTTCGCGGCGGCGCTGGCCGCCGCGGGGTGCACGCCGGGCGACCGGGTGGCCATCCTGATGGAGAAGTCGATGGGCGCCGTGACCGCCGTCCTCGGCACGCTGGCGGCCGGGTGCGCGTACGTGCCGCTTGATCCCTCCTCCCCGCCGGCGCGGCTCGACATGATGCTCGCGGCCTGCCGGCCGACCGCCCTCGTCGGCGACTTCACCACCGCACCCCGCATCGGCCAGCTGCAACCTCGGTGGGCAGTGTCGATCATGCACGAGCTCGACGCCGACTTCGAACGCCCGCCGGAGCCACCGCCCACCAGCCTCCCCGACGGCCGGCCCGCCGACTGGGCGTACGTCATGTTCACCTCCGGCTCCACCGGCCAGCCGAAGGGCGTGCCGATCACCCACTCCAGCGCGTCCCACTTCGTCGATTGGGCGGTCGAGCACTTCGGGATGTCTCCGGCCGACCGCGTTCCCAGCCATGCGCCGCTGTACTTCGACCTGTCGATCCTGGACGTCTTCGCCACGCTGAGCTCCGGCGGGGAGCTGCACCTGGTGCCGCCCCACGCGAGCCTCGTCCCGGCCACGCTGGCCGGATTCATCGCCCAGCGCGAGCTGACCCAGTGGTTGTCGGTGCCGTCGGTGCTGACGTACCTCGCCAAGCACGACGCCATCCCCGCAACCGGTCTCCCCCACCTGCGCCGGGTGATGTGCTGCGGCGAGGTGCTCCCCACCGCCACCGTGATGCACTGGATGGACCGCGTCCCGACGGCGACGTTCACCAACCTCTATGGGCCGGTCGAGGCGACCTGCGCCAGCTCGTTCCACACGGTGACCGAGCGGCCGGCCGACCCGGCGGTCCCCGTCCCGATCGGCCGGCCGATCCCCGGCGAGGAGCTGCTGGTGCTCGACGCCGAGCTGCGCCCAACGGAGCCGGGGGTGATCGGCGACCTGTACATCGCGGGCGCCGGGCTCAGCCCTGGCTACCTCGGCGACCGGGAGCGGACCCAGCAGGCGTTCGTCCGGCACGCCGGCCGGGTGATCTACCGCACCGGCGACCTGGCGAGCGTCGACGGCGACGGTGTCCACCACTTCCACGGGCGCACGGACACCCAGGTCAAGAGCCGCGGCTACCGCATCGAGCTCGGAGAGATCGAGGCTGCGTTGAGCTCGCTCGACTACCTGCTCGAGGCGGTGGTGCTCCCCACCGACGACCCGCACTTCGCGGGCGTGGCGATCACCTGCGCGTTTGCGCCGCGTGCCGGCGAGTCGGTGACCCCGGCGCGGATCCGCCGCGACCTCGGCCGCATCGTGCCCCCCTACATGCTGCCGACGGCGTGGCGCTCGTACGCAACGCTCCCGAAGAACGCCAACGGCAAGGTCGACCGCGTCCGGCTGCTGGGCGAGGTGGCCGGTGCGCCCCCCGCGTGACCCCGGCGTGACGCCTGCCGGCGCTTCCCGGTGCACGGCGACGTCCTGGCAGCAACCACCAACCGATCGCCACGAACGAGCGACGCGGTTCTCGGCAACGTCACGATATTGGCGCTAGGCAGGCCCGACCCGGCCGCATACGCTCACGCGACCTGCCGAGACGCCATCTACACCGCGCTCGATGCAGCACCGTGCCAGGACGATCGATTGGAGGGCTTTCGCATGGCTGACGTCATGAAGGGCGGCGACCATCTCCGAGCCGGCGAACGGCTCACCGCGCCGAACGGCAAGTCGTTCATCATCATGCAGGCCGACGGCAACCTCGTCGTGTACGAGGTGTTCGACGGCCGGGAGATCCCGGTGTGGGCGTCGAACACGCCCGGCTCCGGTGGCCAGATCGCGGCGTTGCAGACCGACGGGAACTTCGTTGTCTACCGCGCCGACAACCGGCCGGTGTGGGCGTCGAACACGTTCACCCGGGAGGAGATCCACCTGCGGATGCAGGACGACGGCAACGCCGTCATCTACACCGCGGCCGGCCGGCCGATCTGGGCGAGCAACACGATGCGGCACTTCCGCAAGCTGCCGTTCGGCACCGACCGCCACTTCCGCTTCCGCAACGCCTTCACCAACCGCATC